>CAYJPR010000001.1:0-55791 GCA_964372075.1 uncultured Desulfovibrionaceae bacterium
TTTAGGCTTAGCTTTGTGTTCTGTATCTGATGAAGTCATGGTGACCATTTCCTTTTTATAAAAATAATTTCCCGAACAGTACTCCTACGCCGTCCCTTTGGCAATGTGAGAAGAGCGCACACGCACTGCCATAATCACATAAACTAAAGCCGCTAAAGCTAAGCCTACCACAAATGGAGGCCAAGAGCGCAGCTGGCTCGGGAGCATATCCAAAGAAAGCAAAGCCGTACTTGGTACCACCAATAAATACCAAGAAATACAAGACAAAGCCCCTGTAAGAGCACTGGCTGTGGCGGCGCGTGCGCAGGCATGTTTGCATAAGACAAGGCTTATGTAGGGCACAAAGGCCGTAGCACCGATAACGCTCCAAGATGTGGTGTAAATTAGAGAAATAACTTTGCCTTCCATCTGCGCTGTAATGGCACTGATAAGCACACACACCACCATGGCGCCTAGCCAAGTGGTCTTGGTGGTTTTACAGCCCACAATATCTTCGGTGAACGATGATGCCGCAATATGGAAAAGTGCCGTACAGGTGGAAATGGAAGCAGAAATAATGGCTATGCAAAAGATTTGCTTACCAACGCCAGGCAAAAGCATATTTACCAAAGCGGGAATAACGGCATCACTATTGGCCATTTCCGGAACAATAAGACGAGAAAGAGAAGCAATAAAGTACATGCCCCCCACAATAAGAAGCAGCACCAAAGAAGCCACGAGAGCAGCTTTTTTCACTTCTTTTTTATCTTGCAGGGCAAAATGGCGCTGAATCATTTGCGGCTGTGCCCACACGGCTACAGAAGTCACCACCACAAGAGACACAATAAAGAATCCGGAATCCCCCGAGGAAAAAGAGGTAAAGCCGTTATTGGCAGCAGAGGTAGCCGGCAGAAGCGATAAAGCCTGCACGCCTTCCACAGGACCACCCACAAGGCTCAGTACTTTATAAGCCAATAAACCAATACCTAAAAGCATGATGCCGCCTTGCATAGCTTCTGTAAGGAGCACGCCACGCATACCACCCCACACCACAGCAAGACCCACCACCACAGCTAAGAGCCATACGCTGGCCCCATAACTTAAGGGGAACATATCCATAAGCAAGAGCGCGGCCCCTTTTATAACAGCTGCAGCGTATACAGAAAGGAAAAAAGCAAAGATACAGCCCAAAATCTTACGCAAAAAAGGTGCATTATGCCCCAAGGAAAGGAGCTGCGCCGGCGTGCGCGCTTGAAGCTTTTGTTGCAATTGCTTGGTGGGCCATGCCAAAACATAGTACACAAAAAGCGTTCCCAAAAACACATTACCAAGGGCAATAAACATCATTTGTAAACCAAATTTATGGGCAAGACCGCCAAAACCAATGAGAGCCACGGCAGAAATATACGTTGCCACATAGGCCAGCGACTGAACCCCAAAGCCCACCTTACCGCTGAGCAAAGCATCCTTACCGGCGCCCATACGCGCCAAAAAGAAAAATACTGCTATGTACGCAACCCAAATGATAACTTCCATGACCATCCTCACTTTTACTTTTTTTGCATAAAAAAAAGCCGCTTCCACTACGGAAACGGCTTATACTTGTAAATGTTTTTTACCCTACAACAAAGACCCTTCCCGTAGCTTGACAGGCAGGTAATAATAATAGCTGTTAAAAAATACGTTAAACATACAATTATCCTTTGTTGTGATGGAGTCACTTTTACGTAAAACTTGCGCCCTGTCAAGAAATAATACAGTATAAGCAAGAGTTTTTTGAAGAAAAAGGGTTTATTTTATACCATTTGGTACATTTACTACCAAGGAGAGTCCATGCTTTTAGTCTATACCACCACACCCACCCTAGCAGAAGCCAAAGAGCTAGCCGCTCATATAGTTAAAGAACGCCTTGCCGCCGGGGCCAATATTATTCCCGCCCTTCACTCCATCTATCATTGGCAAGGCGAAGTGGTTCAAGCTGAAGAATGCGCTTGCCTATTTCAAACCACCAAGGAGAATTTTGTCGCCCTTGAAAAAACCTTACAAGAAAGGCATAGCTATGAAGTGCCTTGCATCATAGCTATGCCTTTAGAAAAAGCGGAAAAACATTTTGCAGCGTGGATACAGCAACACTGCCACCCTTAACTATTGCTTTGTAGTAGTCTCCTGCGCTGCAGCAGACGCATTTGCCGGCGCTTGTCCTTGGCCTTGGCCTTGAAATGCCGCCGGCTGATTATTTTCAATAATATGCTTATCTCCATACATGCCGTAAGCGCTGTGCATAATCCAATGCATAATGGGAGGAACCCTATCTTTTAAGGTAGCAACATTCCACGTGATATCTTTGGTTCGCTCGTAAATTTGTTGCCAATGGGTAAAGGAAAAACGCACATCCACACAATCCGGATCTGTACACGGCGCTAAACCTTTACACTCTGCTTTGAGCCACACAAAAAGGCGTTTGGATTTTTCCTGCTCCGTATTCACCACAAGGAAGAGGCACAGCTCCATATGTTTTTCTATGGCAAAGGGAAGCTTTTCTATATCATCGCGCAAAAAGCGCAAACGTATACCGCAAGCGGAAATATTAATAATACGGAAATCACTTTCGCCGTCAGGGCGAAACATGCCAAAAGCCTTACCAAGACCTTGCACTTTATCGGCAAGCATATTGGTATCTTTTGCATACAGCCATGCAGAAGCTAAAGCTACCGATTCTGGGGCCGGCTCAATACGCACTTCTTCGCGCGATTGTGAATCCCCTAAAATACTGGGACGCTGAATAACAATATACTTTTCACCGCCCTGCTCCATTATCTTGCACACAAAGGAAGCAAAGTGGTACAAAGTTCCTTGGCCATTTTGCACCAATTGCAAATACACATCTATGGGCGCATGATCCCAGCCATCATAAAGAGAACCGGGCACAAGGCGCAAAGTTAAATAAGGGTTGCAGGGGCGCTTCTCCTTATTTTGTGTATCTTCTTCTGCTTCTCCCTCTTCCCCTTGGGAAAAAGCTGTGTTGGTAGAGTGCATTTCTGCTATGCCGTGGCATTGGATATGCTTTTGCGTAATGGAAGAACGCGTACATACAAGATCAAATTTCGAATTTAATTCAATGGCTCTGTCTAAAATATTAGCCACAATTTGATCGGCGTCCACTTCAAAAGAAAAGTCTTTTTCCTTGGTTGCGCCCTTGCGCTGTTTACTCACCCAGACAAAAGAAATGACCAGTACAACTACGGCCATAACAACTAAATACATGAGAATGGTTTTTGTCATGGGAGTGGGACTCCACAACAATTCTAAACCGGAAGCCCCCGCGCTGTACATGGCCCAGCGACTGGGTTCTTCATAAAAGCCTTTCTCCGCCTGTGATACTTGATGCACGTTCCTAGCAGGTGTATACATAGCACAATACCTTGTATTTATTATGGTCAAGGACAGAAGCGAGCAGCCTCAGCAAATAGATACATTTACGCTACAACAGAAGTGCCTTTATGGCAACACCTTTTCTTATATGGTGATTTTTCTCAAGCACTTAATCACCGCAAAAAAATAAGCCGAGAGTCTCCCCTCGGCTTATATATTTTCTACATATCTGATACTATTTACTTAGTAGTATTTTTCAAAGCGGCTGCCACGCCAGCGCCATAATCTGCATGAGCACGGGTACAATGGTCTACATGGCGTTGTTGCACCTCAGCACTGGCCCCTTGCAAAGCCCTAGCTGTATTTTCAAAAAGTACCTGTTGCTGCTCCGCATTCATGAGCATAAAAAGTTTACCGGGCTGGGTGAAATAATCGTCATCATCTTCACGAGTATCCCAGTCCCATGCAGGCCCCTCTAAATCTAAAGCTGGCTCACGAAACTCCGGCTGATTTTGCCACTCACCTACAGAATTAGGTTCATAAGGCGTGGTGGCGCCAAAGTTACCATCCACACGCATGGCCCCGTCTCGATGGTAACTATGCACTGGGCAACGCGGTTGATTCACAGGAATAAGATGATGGTTCACACCCAAGCGATAACGCTGGGCATCGCCATAGGAGAAAAGGCGCCCTTGAAGCATTTTGTCGGGAGAAAAACCAATGCCTGGAACAATATTAGCCGGATTAAAAGCCGCTTGCTCCACCTCAGCAAAATAATTTTCCGGATTTTTATTCAGCTCTAATACACCCACTTCTAACATGGGCGCATCACCATGATACCACACCTTGGTCAAATCAAAAGGATGATAGGGCAAATTCTTCGCCGCTTCTTCCGAAAGCACCTGCACAAAGAGTGTCCACTTAGGATAGTCACCGCGCTCAATGGCTTCAAACAAATCTCTATGGTGGCTATCTCTATCCTTACCCACAACAGCCTCGGCCTCAGCATCGCTTATATTCTTAATGCCTTGCTGAGTACGGAAGTGGAATTTCACATAAAAACGTTCATTGTTGGCATTTAAAAAACTATAGGTATGACTACCAAAGCCATGCATATGGCGATACGTAGCCGGAATGCCTCTATCACTCATAAGGATAGTCACCTGATGCAAGGCTTCCGGTAAAAGCGTCCAAAAATCCCAATTACTCTGAGGATTATGCATATGCGTGCGTGGATCTCTTTTTACCACATGGTTCAAATCAGGAAAATTTAAGGGATCACGCATGAAAAATACAGGCGTATTATTCCCCACTAAATCCCAATTGCCTTGCTCTGTATAAAATTTCATGGCAAAGCCGCGGATATCTCGCTCAGCATCGGCGGCTCCGCGCTCCCCTGCCACTGTGGAAAAGCGCAAGAAAAGATCCGTCTTTTTGCCAATCTCAGAAAAGAGCGTCGCCTTGGTATACTTTGTTATATCATGGGTCACCGTAAAGGTGCCGTAAGCCCCACTGCCCTTGGCGTGCATACGGCGCTCAGGAATGACTTCACGGTCAAAATGGGCCAGTTTTTCCAAAAACCAAACATTTTGCAAGAGCATGGGCCCACGCTTTCCTGCTGTTTGCACATTGGTAGCGCCGCTCACAGGGCAGCCGGCCACAGTGGTAAGTTTCTTATCAGACATTTTCTTCTCCTTAATCTTTTACAGGATACAAAATAGCATGAACTAACTTTAACCTAAAAAATCTTAGCACATAAAACATCTTCTCAATAGCTTCTTAACGCACAGCAACATGTATATCTTTTTTGTGGGGGAGAGAGAAAACCTTTCTCAAACGGAAAAAGCCCCATATAAGCAGGGGTATCCCTTTCCAAAAGCCTCTCTATTACAAAGCTTGAAACACTTATTTACACAATAAGCGCGTTTTGAGGGGGGATTTTTAGTATGGGGCGGGAAACTTTTTGGCGCTAGCAAAAATTCCCCCCAGTAAAAAATAAAACAAAAAAACACGTAAAAACATATAAAAACCATAAAAAAGGACAGAGTCTCCCCTGCCCTTTTATAGTATTACTCAGCTTTCGTTTTTTCGTATTCAGCTATCACTTTTTCAGCCACTGGCGGTGGTGCTTCTTCGTAATGGGCAAATTCCATGGTGAAGACGCCTTGACCACCGGTCATGGAGCGTAGGTCTGGCGCATAGCGTAAGACTTCGCTCATGGGCACATGGGCTTTGATTTCTGTAATTCCGGACACAGAATCAGAGCCTAAAACTTTACCACGCCTAGAGGATAAATCCCCAATAATATCACCCATATTTTCATCGGGCACAGACACAGCAAGGGTTACGATGGGCTCTAAAAGCACAGGCTTTAAACTTTCCAAGGCCTTTTTAAAGGCAAGGGAACCGGCAATTTTAAAGGCCATTTCCGAGGAGTCTACGTTATGGTACGAACCATCATACACTTTCACGCGGAAATCTACCACCTGACAACCGGCAAGGAAACCACGAGCTGCGGCTTCTTGCACGCCCTTATCGATGGCAGGAATGTAGGTACGGGGAATAACACCGCCCACAATGGCATCTTCAAATTGATAGCCACTGCCGCGTGGTAGACCTTCCAGCTCGATCCAGCAATCGCCAAATTGACCGCGTCCACCCGATTGTTTTTTATGGCGCCCTTGCACTTGGCATTTGCCGCGAACAGTTTCACGATAGGGAACCTTAGGCGTTTTTAAAACAATTTCCGTTTTATAACGGCGCATGGCCTTTTCTACCGAAAGCTCAATGTGCAATTGCCCCATACCGGCCAGCAAAATGCAGCCGGACTCTGGGTCGCGGGAAAGCTTTAAGGTAATATCTTCTTCAAGCACCTTTTGAATGGCGTTAAAGACCTTTTCTTCCTCACCTTTTTCCTTGGGTTCCAAGGCATAGGTAATGAGCTGCGGGGGCAAGATAGGCATGGGGAGCACAAAAGGCGCCTTATCGTCATATAAAGTATCGCCGGTGGCGGTATTTTTTAATTTACCAATGGCAATGATGGAGCCGGGGCCTAAGGTTTCCTTGCAAGGGCTTTGGTTTTTACCCGTTAAATATGCCAAGGAAGAAAGGCGCTCTGTTTCTTCTGCGCGTGCATTTTTCAAAACGCTATCGCCAGAAATGGTTCCAGAAAGCACGCGAGCCATGGAGAGTTGTCCGGCAAAGGGGTCCACAATGGTTTTAAAGATAAAGCAAGCGGCAGGACCATCTTCGGTGCTGGCGCGCTCATTGCCTTCTGCATCCATAAAAGCAGGACGCTCTAAGGGAGATGGCATAAGCTTTTGAATGGATTTTAATAATTGCACGCCGCCTTTATTTTCGAGGGCCGCACCGCAAACCACAGGCACAAGGGCCCCAGAGGCTACGCCAGTGCGCAGACCTAAAGCGATATCTTCTGCGCTGAGCATACCTTCTTCAAGGTATTTTTCCATGAGCTCTTCATGAGACTCAGCAATATTTTCCACTGCGATATCGTGTATTAAAGCCACTTCATCTTCTAAGTCCACAGGAATGGGAGCTTCAATGGAAGCGCCATTTTCTCCAAACATGAGCGCTTTACCGCCAAAAATATCTACCAAACCAAGGAAGGTTTCACCTGCCACTATGGGCATGAAAAGAGTGACGGGCTTGGCACCCAGCATGGTGGCAATGCCGTCATAGGCCATTTGAAAATCGGCTCTATCTCTATCCATTTTATTGATGAACATGACAGCTGGTAAATTTTGCTGACGCACATGACCCCACATTTTCTTGGTGAGAGGACGTACACCGTCCACGGCGTCTAGTACAAAAACTACCCCATCTACGCCTTGTAAAAGGCAAGATATATCGCCCACAAAGCCCCCAGCACCGGGAATATCTACCATATAATGGCGATTATCTTCCCAAGTATAGGTTGCAAAGCCGGGCTGAATGGAGCCGCGACGGCGTATTTCTTCTGGTTCGTAGTCAAGGCTAGTGGTGCCGTCTTCCACGGCCCCTAGGCGATTGATTATGCCTGTTTGAAAAAGAAGCATTTCTGCTAAAGAGGTTTTGCCACAGCCGCCTGTGCCCACCAGGGCATAGGTGCGTTGGCTATCAAGTGATTTGGCCATTGTGTTCTCCCGTAGCTTCAAAGTGAAGGAGGGCAATGCATTGCACACACTCCAGAAAAACGAATTCCATAAAACTTACCTTTTACTGTGCCCTAAGAAGTGAAAAATGTCTACACTGTATACAAAATAAGATTATGGTGGGAAATGGCCTTGCCACAGCTTTAAAAAAAAGACAGACTATACCTACTCCATCTGCCTAAGGAATAGACACATACTATGGATTTTCTACCTCACTTTCTCACCATAAATACCCTTGTATATGCCCTACTTGGCATTCCTGCCTTGGTGGGCTTTGTGGTTATGATGCGCATGATGAGAAAGGGGCGTTCCAATTTTACCGAGCGTCACAAGGCCATGGACCAGCGCATTTTACAAACTTCCACAGAAGTGGATGAGCTTAATAAAACCCTGCAAGAAGGGGAACAATTGCATATTATAGCCGCGGCTTTGCGCGAAGCAACACGCTTACATCCCCAAGCTGAACTGATAGAAATTGATGAGCAAGAACACTTTGTACGCCTTGCTTTGGAAAAACAAACCTTCTTTATCTTGTATAAAGAAAAAAAACATAACATGCGCTCCACAGGTAAAACCGTGTACGGACAAGGGCATTTTGAAGTGCAAGGCCCACTCCCCTTAAGCCAAACAGAGCCTTTACTAACTCAAGAAAAAGATCGAGCTCCTCATAAGGCACCATGGGCACAGGGAAAGATATTTTATTCTTTAATGGAGCTAGAGCTCTACCTCACACAAAAATTTCATGTGCCTCAAGCACATAATCTCCCCCCTGCTTTGCGCAAGAAGAGCCTACACTAGCAGGCTCATATAAAACCTAAAATACAGCACAAAAAAAGCCCCGTGGCCGAAACCGCGGGGCTTTTGCTTATATATGTGAAAAACTATTTCTTGTTTTTCTTATCCATAGCAGCGGCAAAAGCTTGGCTAAGATTACCAAAAGAACCACCATCAGAGGAAGCTGTGCTAGCACCCTTGGCAGCACGAGGAGCAGAGCTCTTCATATGCTCTTTCCAAGAGGTATCTTCGCGCTCTTCACGCTCTACGCTTTCTTCTGCACCAAGGCTCATGCGGCGTTTTTCCACATCAATGGACATAACCTTTAAGGTTACGCTTTGGCCTTTGGCAAGAGCTTGCAATTCTTTAGCGTTCTTAGCTTCTTTAGCGGCGCCGTTAGGTAGTAAACCGGTGATGCCAGGAGCTATGTTAACAAATACGCCAAATTGTGCGCGGCTTTCCACAGTACCTGTTACAAGGCTACCCACGGGGAATTGCTCTGCCACAAGGCTCCAAGGATCGCTTTCAGCATCACGCATGGACAAGGAAAGACGACGTTTTTCTAAGGAAAGCTCTTTCACTTTTACAGACACGGTGTCGCCCACAGCCACGAAATCTTCGGGCTTGTGTACGCGCTTGGTCCAAGACATTTCAGAAATATGCACAAGGCCGTCAATGCCAGGCAATACTTCTACAAAGACACCAAAGCTTGTTAAGCGAACTACACGGCCACTCACAACGCTACCGATTTCAAGGCGGCCTTGTACGTCGGCCCAAGGATCGCCTTCGGCTTGCTTACGGGAGAGGGAAATACGCACATTGCCCTTAGCATCTTGGGTAATGGAAAGCACTTTAGCGCGAACCATATCGCCATCGCTTACAGCTTCATCAGCGCTGCTTACGCGGGACCAAGTGAGCTCAGAAATATGAATCATGCCCTCTACGCTAGGGGCAATTTCCATGAATGCGCCAAAGGGAGCTAAACGCGTGATGCGTCCTTCCACGGTGTCGCCTTCTTTCAAGCTTTCTAAAAGTTTTGCCAAAGATTCTTGACGCTCACGCTCTAAGACTGCGCGATGCGATACCACAATGTTGCGGCCTTGGCTTTCAATACGGGTGATGATGAAGGGCAAAGTTTTGCCAACCACAGCATTGGGGTCGTCAAAAGAAGTGCGACCAATTTGGCTACCGGGGCAGAAAGCACGCTTTTGCATAACTTCTACATTGTAGCCACCATTGCAGGTGCCAAGCACTTTACCATCTACAGGAATGCCGGCATCGCGGGCATCTTCTAAAGCAGATACGCCGCTACCACTGCGGGAAAGACGAATTTCTTGCGCACTTACAGACGTTACCCAAGATTCAATGGTGTCGCCCACAGCAACTGTGGCTTCGCCATTGGCATCGAGAATATCTTTACGATCCATAATGCCATCCACTTTGATGCCGATATCTAAAAAGATATTTTCGCCGGTCATGGCAATGATGGTGCCACTCACCTTTTGGCCAGGCTGTAAACGCTTGGTAGATGAATTATAGGTTTCAAGAAGGCTTGCAAAGTCTTCGCTCATATTTTCAGCGTCTTGCAAATTTGAAGGGGTATTATCGCTCATGGGATATCCTCGGTACAATTGAATTTAGCTGTGAGCTATATACTATAAAAAGCACAAAGGCAATCATTTACTTTCGATGGTCAAATATAGGTCGCCCTGCCATTTGCCCACTTTCTTGCCAAGGCCTTTTAAGCGTAAGGGTTTGCCTACCACAAATTCTTTGGGCAGGGTAATTTCTACAGTGGAAAGTTCTTCAGAGAGACCGCGACGAATTTGTAAACGAATACGCGCCCCTACAAAGAGATTTCTGGCTGGCATTTTGATGGTTTGCTCATCATCAATTTGCTGTTTAAACCAGCCCATAATTTTTCCAGAAAAAGAATTAGCCATGTGCATGGCACTTTTAGCATCATTTAAGGTCACCTCCACCGTGGGCGGAGCTGCTTTTTCTGCTTTGGGGGCTGATTCCGGCTTTACAGATTCTTGCGTCTTTTTTTGGCTAGACTCTTTACTTTCTTCTGCCTTGCTGGAAGCAGAATGAGATGTCGTAGTAGCAGAGGTATCAGCAGTAGCGCCTTTTTCTGCGCTAGAACTTCCTTGCTTGTTTACGGCGCTATAAATATCTTCAAACACACGCCGCGCAAAAGGATCATCCAAAAGGTCGCGTAATACATCTTCTTTGGCATAGGCTTTATGAGCGCGCTGACGCTCGGCATGCACTCTTTCGGCCCACTCTTCACGCTGTTTTTGCCAATCTTGCGCCTCTTTAGCCTCAGCTTTAGCTTTAGCTTGTTGCTCTGCTCTGGCCTTAGCCTCTGCTTGCGCTTTTACTTTGGCTTCTTCGCGTTGACGAATACGTTCTTGGCGTTCTTTTTCTTTTTCTTCGCGCTCACGCTCTTTAGCTTGGCGGGCTTTTTCCCGCTCTTCACGCATACGAACCTTTTCAGCTTCATAAGCCTTGCGCTCTGCTTCGCGTTCTGCTTCCCTGCGTGCATTTTCTTCTTGGCGCTTTTGCTCAACCGCAGCTTCTGCCTTGCGTCTTTCTTCTTCCGCTTCTAAAATGCGCGTCAAAGAAACATAGGCTTCATTTAAATCCTGAAACTTATAGCCGGCTTGTGGCGTATCAGGATTTAAATCTGGGTGCAATTCAAAAGCCCTGCGTCTATAGGCCCTTTTGACATCGTCTAAAGAAGCATCTTTAGGCAATTGCAAAAGGGCATAACAATCAGCAAGGCTTAGGGTACGCTTTTTACTCATACTACAAAATAACTCTTTTATTTAATAGAAAAAAGTGCATGAGCTTCCTTGGTAGCGTCGCTAGCACCAAGGGCATTTTCTTGTAAATAAGATAAACCTTCTTGCACAAAGGCTTGATGATCACTTTCCTTGGCAATGCCGGGACAGTAATCCTTAGCAAGGAAAAAACTTTCATTATCGAGCATATTTCCGCGAAAGAAAGGCCACGCACGGCAAATATCCGGACGCGCCACATGCACGCCACAACCTACGCCTTTTTTGAAAAAGATACAAAAAGCATCATCCCCGCTACGCACCTTAAGTTTACCATTGTGCATAGCGCCAAATTTTTCACTAAATTCTTGGGCGCTTAATTCTAAATATGTACACAAGCGAGCTAAATCACTGGGGCTTACCACAATGCCGCCTTGCCCTTCGCAACATTGACCACACATGGTACATTCAAAAACAGATGTTGACACTTTTATACTCCAAAGAGTTGTTGATGTACTATTTTAATGCAAATATTTTCCACTATATGCACGGGCTTTTCTGCCAAAATAGTTACAGCTTCAGGGGAAAAAATACCTTCCTGCATCCAAAAACATTGTGGTGGCGTGGCTAGTTCCAGCACCTCTTGTGCATGAGCAGGACAATAAGCAGAGGCTCTAAAAAGATTGACAATATCTATGGCATGGGGAATATGCGCTACACTTTTATAGGTAGGAAGGCCCCATACATTTTGCCTTTGAGGATGCACAGGATACACCGTATAACCTGCTTGTAAAAGATAGCGCCCAACGGTATCGACAGGTTGCCCAGCTTTATCTTTAGCGCCTATAATAGCAATACTTTTTGCTTCTGATAATATTTTCTTTAAACGGGTATCAAAAAACATGCCGCCTCCAAGGGCGCAACTATACGCAGGTATGGCAAGAAGTGCAATTTCTTTTACATGGCTTTCGGTATAGATAACGCTTGGTCGTACGTCCTACTGAGTAGGAAAAATATGACCCTTGTCATACACAGCAAAAAGGTATACTTTTTGTCTTTACAAAATATACATGGATACCATATTTTTTATGCCTTTTGAGATGAGCTGAACAAGGATTCCTATGACCACACCGTGCTTTAGTGTAGAAAAACTGCCATTGGAAGAAATGCAGCGTCGCCACCAATTATGCCGTGAGCTGTGCCAACACTATCACCCTCAAGCCGGCGGTATGCTCTTTTTTTCCCGCCTTGCTGTTTATTATATGACAGGCACCTTTGCCGATGGTGCTTTTTGGTTACCTTTAGAAGGTGCACCGCTGCTTTTTGTACGTCGCGGCGCTGAACGCGCGCAACTGGAAAGCCCCATAGAACACATCTACACCTTCCCGCTTTGGAAAGAATTACCCCATATATGCCAAGAAGCCGGTTCCCCTTTATCACCTACTATTGCGGCAGAAATGGGCGCTTTGCCGTGGAATATGTCCACGCAATTACAATTTGCTTTGCATACGCATAGTTTTGTTTCTGCAGATGCCCTACTTTTAGATGCGCGCTCGCGTAAGTCCCCTTGGGAACTTAAAAAAATGCGCCTAGCCGGTGCGCGTCACCATGAGGGTGTTTTTCACCGTATTCCTGAACAGATTCACGCCGGTATGAACGAGCGCGAGTTAGCCATTCAATCATGGAAAGTCTTTTTTGCTTTAGGACATAGCGGCATGAACCGCATGGGGCATTTTGGCGAAGAATGCTTTTTAGGCCATATTGCCGCCGGTGATAATGGCAACTATCCCAGCCATTTTAATGGTCCCTTGGGCCTTAAAGGCGAACACCCCGCCGTGCCCTATATGGGCAATGCGCAAAGCATTTGGGAAAAAAATCAAATTTTAGCCATGGATATTGGCTATGTGCTTGAAGGCTATCATACGGATAAAACGCAAGTCTATTTTTCCGGAAAATTACAAGATATGCCCCTAGAAGCTCGCAAAGCCCATGATGCCTGCATAGAGATTCAGCAAAGGGCCGCCGAGCGTTTACGCCCAGGGGCCATCCCCAGTGAAATTTGGGAGGAAGCCAAAGCCAGCGCCAAACGCCACGGCATAGAAGAAGGCTTCATGGGCCGTGATGGTAATAAAGTGCCCTTCCTTGGGCATGGTATTGGCCTTGTTATTGATGAATTTCCCGTCATTGCTTCCCGTTTTGACGCGCCCCTCATTGAAGGCATGACCATTGCCCTTGAGCCCAAGGTGGGTCTGAAAGGTCTGGGTATGGTGGGGGTAGAAAACACCTTTGAAGTGACCGCACAGGGCGGTATTTCTCTTACCGGTGAGGATTTTTCCGTCATAGAGGTGCAAAAATAATGTTTACAGCCACACAATTACCCGCCGAAGAAGCTAAAATTCGCCAAGAACAATGTCGCCGTCAATTACAAGCCTTTGCCCCAGAGGCCAGCGGTATGCTCATTTTTTCGCGCACCAACATTTATTACCTTACCGGAACCCGTTCCAATGGTATCTTATGGTTACCCAGTAAGGGAGAGCCTGTGCTTATGGTACGCAAAGCGCCTGAGCGTTGTCGTCTGGAAAGCCCGCTTAAGCATATTGTCTCCTTTAAATCCTATACGCATATTCCGGAACTGTGTGCGCAATGCGGTGTTCCCCTCACAGGAGAACAAGGTACCAGCACCGTATTAGGTGCGGAAATGCGTGCTTTGCCTTGGTCGTTGGCAAAAATGCTCCAAGAGCGTTTAGCCTCTTTTTCCTTTTGCGATACCAGCGCCGTTTTTGATATTGCAAGGCAAGAAAAAACCCCCTTTGAACTACGCCTCTTACGCCATAGCGCCCAGCAGCACAGCCTTGCTCTGCAAGAGCATATCCCTCAAGCCTTACATGTAGGCATGAGCGAACAAGATATTAGCCACAAAATGTGGGATGTGTTTTTCTCTCTGGGCCATGGCGGCATGTTACGCCAAGACCGCTATAATAGTGACATTTTTCTAGGAAATATTGCCACAGGAAAAAATGCCCTCTACCCTACCCCCTTCCGCTCCCCTCTGGGCTGTGTGGGCGAGCACCCTGCCATGCCCTATATGGGCTATGCCGGAAGCGTATGGCAAAAAAACACCGCTCTTATGCTAGACACAGGCTTCATGTTTGAAGGCTATCACAGCAGCGCTGCCGCCACATACTTTGCTGGTAAAAAAGAACATATACCTACAGCCATGGCTGAGGCTTATGCCTTTTGTGTGCAGGTTATGGAAGAAGCGCAGAAAAAACTTAAGGTAGGCGTGAATTTAGCTGAAATATGGCATACGGCGCATTCCAAAGCTCAAGCGGCCGGATACGGTAACACCTTTATGGGTATGGAAGGCAATTATACCCCCATACTGGGTTCCGGCCTTGGACTAAGCATGGAAGAATGGCCTGCCATAAGCGCACAAAATGTGCTCTGTACCAATCATGCCGTATTAACCCTAAGCCCCATGGTGGCCCTGCCTGAATATGGCATGGTGGGGCTTAAGGCTGTTTTTGAAGTGCAGGGGCAAAATGCCATTTGTATAACGCCCTATGCAAAAGAAATTATTTGTGTGGAAGAAGCCCCACAATAACTATTGTAAATAATATACATATATCTAACCTTAAAAGCCCTTTGTTGTAGCAAATTACAACAAAGGGCTTTTATTATGGCAGTTAGATTCACGCCACCTTTCAACAAATAGCGCTTGTATGCTCGTATTTCCAGCAGGATACGTTATGACGTATGGAAAATTTCTTTTGCTTTTTCCATATTTTCACGAATTTGCACGCCAAAGGGGCAATTGGGCTCACACTGTCCGCACATAAGACAATCCTGCGCATTATTAGACAAAGAAGCATAATGTTGACGCACACTTTGCGCAACGACGTCTTGTTGTAAGGCTAAATCCAGATACTTGGTCACGGCCGCAATATCAATCTGTGAAGGGCATGGCTGGCAATGATTGCAATACATACATCGCCCTGTCATAACTATCTTTTTCTCATTGGCAAAAATATGTCCGTACTCACGTTCTTGCGGTTCTATGGCATAATATTCCACAGCCTGCTCCACTTGCTGCGCCGTATCACAGCCAATAAGCACAACCCGCACCCCACTGCGTTGCAAGCAATAATGAATGCATTGAGGAACAGTCATTGCCACACCAAAAGGTGAACTTTTTTCGCTCAGTAAGCTTCCTGCGCCTAAGGCCTTCATAACGGTAATGGCAACACCTAGGTTTTCACAAGCACTATACAGTTTTTGCCTTGCCGCATCTACAGTCCATGCTTGCTCGCCTAGGCCTTTATAATCCATAAGCGTATATATATCCGTTTCGGCATGCTCCATATCATAGGCCGCATTTATACTAAACATCAATACATCTATAAGCCCACTTTCCACAGCTTTTAAAGCAATGCGCGGATTATGTGAACTTAAGCCTATATGTTTTATGATGCCCTTTTCTTTTTGTTCTTTGACATAGTGAATAATATCGGACTCAAATACAGATACATAATCATCTTCACTATCTACATAGTGAATCATGCCTATATCAATATAGTCTGTGCCTAATCTTGCAAGTAAGTCTTCAAAGGAGTCTTTTGTTTTTTGTAAATCACGTGTTCTTTCATATTGATTATCTTCAAACACGGTACAAAAATGCCCTTGAATAATAAATTTATGCCGTCTGCCTTTAAGAGCTTCGCCAATGGCATCTCTGGTGGGAGCTTGCGGCATAAACACATCTAAAAAGTTTATGCCTACTTCTTCAGCTTTATCTATAATGGCGCAAACATGCTCAGTGCTTTTATTATTAAACCATTCCCCGCCCAAACCAATTTTGCCAACTTTTAGTTGCGTTCTGCCAAGTGTTGTATATTCCATAGTGTACCCCATTATGCGTATAGTGAATATTGTATGCAAGTACATTCGTGCAGAATATTACTTGGTTTTATGCAATAAGTAGTTAAGCAATATAAACATTTTTACACTACGTCAAGAGAGCACCTTCATTTCACTTAGGAACATACAGGTAACTATTTACTCGTTGTAATTCTTTTGCTGGGGCGCACATCAGCATATTCACTGCCCACTACCCCATGCAAGTTTTTGGTGAAATAGGTAATAAGAACATCACTATCAAGCATAAACATATCTTTTAAAATTTTTGCATTTTTGAACATAGACATGCCATCACCTGCTTTTTTCACCATATAATCATGCGTGGCAAGGGTATATATTTTGCTTTCATCAAGGGCTTTTCCGCCTATCCTAATATTTTTTACGCGATATGCACCTTCCACAGAAATAAAGCTTCCTTGATCATTCACTTTCACGCTGGAGGGAATGGAGCCATCAATCTCATATGACATACCGGACACTTGTAAAAAACCGCCATTGGCAGCCGGCCATGTGCGCGAAGCCATTTCCAAAGCATCTTTAATGGTTTTACCACTCACCTCTAGGGAAATAATGCTGTTGCCATAAGGATGAAGATTGATAATTTCTTTATAGGTAATAGGCCCTTTATCTATATTTGCTCTCAGGCCACTGCCATTGGTTATGGCAATATCTGTTTCAAGAATGCTACGATAGGCATCTGTAACTAAATTTCCAAGATTAGTTTCAGCCATGCGCGAAAGCTCTGCTCTTCCCTGAGTTGCCACCAGTTCATACTCACTGTGCGCGACTTCTTTTTCTAAAATTTCTTCAAATTCAGCTTGTACTTCATGGACTAAAGCTTGTACTTTTGCATCTTTTTTCGTGTACTTACCCTGCCCCCCAAAAAGCAGAGCTGTAATGTCATTTTCAGGGCTTTGATTGGGGTCGATGATGATTTTCCCAATTCTTTCTAGCTTTGTACCGGTTTGCGAAAGAATAACATCTTCATTATTTTTATTTTTATACACTGCACCTTCCACAATAGAATGCGAATGCCCATCAAGAACCACATCAATACCTTCGGTATGGGCTATAAGGTCAGTGGAACGCCAGGGAGCAGACGTGGCATCTATACCCAAATGAGCAAGGGCGACCACATATTCTGCACCTTCTGCGCGCGCTTTATCCACGCTTTCTTGCACATTTTTATAGAGCTTTTGCCCACTTTTATCTTCCGCTAGGGTATATATCAGCTTACCTTGTTCATCTTGAAAATAGGTAACGCTTACTTTTGTAAAGGACTCAGGGGTTGTTATGCCTACGAAAGCAATATCAATACCATCAATGGTATGTATTTCATAAGGAGCAAATACGGATTTCCCTGTTCTCATATCTATAAAATTCGAGGAAACAATTTTTGATTCCATCATACCGGTAAGTTCGAACATTCGCGGTATTTCATAATCAAACTCATGGTTGCCAAGAACGAAATACTCATACTCAACGGCATTCATCAATTTAACAATAGCTTCACCTTTCGTAAGCATGGCCACGCTTGCGCCTTGTACTGCATCACCTGAATCCACTAATATAACATTATCAATGCCGTATTTTTCTTCCATATCTTTTTTATAAGCGGCTAAACCTGCATAGCCAATATGGTCATCAATGCCAGCATGAACATCATTTGTATGAAGAATAACAATTTTTTCATGCCTGTCAGCTTTATGTGGCGCTTGTTGCGTTTGATACGCACAGGCCGATGCCAGCAGTGAGAAGGTAAGCGTTGAAAGCAAAAGTAGTTTTTTCATGGTATTCCTCCTTTTAGTCTATGTGGTCCATGTAGAAAAAATATATTTTCTATGTTTATACGCTCTGGTAAACCGTTTTTAATACTTTTATTTCAGACAATATATATCTTTAATACCTAGAGAGAGTGTAAAGCATTTACTCATGCCCATAAAGACAAACTTGCTTGAGAATGGCTACGGCTATAAATGAAAGCCCTTAACGTTCAAAGCCCCCTACATTTCGTAGAGGGCTTTATTTTACATATGAAGAGTACGTCTTAACTACACTTCTTTTAAGTTAGCATTCACATATTCTTTAATAAATTCAAGGTTATCTAAGAACACCTTCAAAAGCTCTGCATCAAAGCTTTTACTGGAATTATGCTGTAATATTCCTATTACTTTTTCCTCAGGTAACCCCGCTCGATACACTCTGTCAGACAAAAGAGCGTCAAATACATCGGCAATACTTACCACTCTTGCTTCAATAGGTATTTCTTCACCACGCAAGCCCTTAGGATATCCGCTACCGTCCCAGTTTTCATGGTGATTTCTTGCTATGAGCTCTCCCATCTTGATAACGGGATTTTGTGAACCTAAAAGCATATCAGCGCCCACCACTGCGTGAGTGCGAATAATATTAAATTCCTCTTCAGTAAGTTTACCAGGCTTACGTAATACACTGTCAGGAATAGCAATTTTACCTATATCGTGTAGGGGGGCGGCGCTTTTTATAACAGAGATTCTTTCCTCATCCCACCCTAGCAACATTCCCATACAAGCACTAATTAACCCAATACGTTGTACATGTTCCCCTGTTTCTCCATCGCGCATTTCTAAGGCGGTGAAAAGACGTCGTACAATTTCTTCTTGCGCGTCGCGAATAGTTGCTGTTTGTTCTAAAACCAAGGAGTGAAGATTCTTATTCATATGACGCAATTGATGTTCTGCATCGATAACTCTATTGCCTACTTGAATACGCATTTGTAATTCTGCGCCTTCTGAGCCTTTAACAATATAATCGTCCACTTCACCTTGGCTAAAACCTTCAATTTTATCTGCAGATTCACTACGCCCGGTTAGTAAAATAATGTAAATATAATGCGTATCTTTGCTCAATTTTCGTACATTGCGCGCAAGCTCAATACCATCCATAACAGGCATCATCCAATCAGTAATAAGCATATCTACATTTTCAATATCTGAAGAAATAGCATCAAATGCTTCTTGTCCGTTGGCACACTCTATAACCTCATGTCCCATGCGGCGCAAATGACTAGCAAGAATAAGCCGACTCATCTCTTGATCTTCTGCAATAACAATACGCATAATTTTACCTTTTATGAATGTGTGTTTATATAAGTTTGCATCTCTTGCGCCAAAGCTTGTGTTGTCCTTTCTAATTGTTGCATAATTATATCTAGCTCTTTATGGAAACCTTGTAAGGTATTGCTCCTTCCCATTTGTTCCAACTCAAGAGTATAAGTGTAAACCTCAGACTTGGTATAGTACCCAGTAAGTCCTTTCAATGTATGAGCAGATTCCATAAGAAGTACGGCATCTTGCGCCTCTATGGCATTTTTAATCTTTTCTACAAGCAATGGCATGTCTCGCAGATAAATATTCATACTCATTGTGGTAAGGGCAATATCGCCGCCAAAAGAGCGTTGAAGAGCGTCCATATCTAAGAAGGTGCCCGATGGGCCCGATGGGCTCGACGTATCTGTCGAAACGCTTTGCAATACATCAGTAACAGGCTCTACTTCCACAACTTCTTCCAAAGCCGAAGCTTTCTTTATACCTAACTCAAATCGTTCAATCAGCTCTTCAAGGCTTTCTATTAAGCTTACAAAAGTTATGGGTTTTGACACATAACCATCCATACCACAGGCCAAGTAGCGTTCTTTATCTCCCTTAAGGGCATTGGCTGTCATGGCAACTATGGGAACATGCGTACCATGCCCCTCGCGGATTTCCTTTTCGCGAATATGTACCACAGCTTGCACCCCATCCATGACAGGCATTTGAATATCCATGAGTATAATATCAAAAGTACTATTTTGTAAAATATCCAATGCATCTTGCCCATGATTGGCAATGGTTACCGTATGCCCTAATTTATGAAGCATGCCCTTGGCTACAAGTTGATTCATTTCCATATCTTCCACGAGTAAGATATTAAGGGAAATGCTGGAAACGTCCATAGTCTTTTGATACGCAGGTTTTGCTTCATCCACAGCTATACCGCTCGCAATATGTAGCATGGCAAAAAACAAATCTGTAGAACGCACAGGCTTTCTCAACGTTCGTGCAAAAAGAACTTTCTCTTCTTCGCTGGGAAAATCTCCAGACGTGAGTAGTATTATAGGAATATGACGTAACAGCGCATCATTTTTTACAGCCTTGCCAAAATCAATACCGTCTTTTTCCGGCATTTGCATATCAGATAAAATAAAGTAAAATTCATCTCCATCTTGGTGAGCTTTGCGCAGTATTTCAAGAGCCTCATCTACATGGGTGCTCTCCACAGGACGCATATACCAATGGGACAATTGGTCTAGAAGAATATGACGATTGGTCTTATTGTCGTCCAGCACCAACACGCGCAAATCATGTAACATTTCAGAAGAACTTACAAAATACTCTTGCTGGGCATCTTTATCCCAAGGGAAAGAAAGGGCAAAGGCAAAAACACTTCCCTCACCTGCCTGACTTTGAACTTGTAATCGCCCTCCCATAAGCTCCACTAACTTATGAGAGATGGATAAACCAAGGCCCGTGCCCCCATATTTACGGGTTGTAGAACTATCCACCTGCTCAAATGCAGAAAATATTTTGGCTAATTTTTCTGGCGGAATACCAATTCCCGTGTCCTTAATACGAAATTGTACAGTGACAATATCTTCATCTTTTTTAAGCACATCAACCAATAAGCCCACTTCACCTTTCTCGGTAAACTTAATGGCATTGTTCACAAGATTGAGCAAAACTTGACGCAAGCGCAATGCGTCCCCACGCACATAGGGCGGTGCATCAGGAGCAATACGCACAGGAAATTCTAAATTTTTAGCATGGGCTACGGACGCTAAATCTTGCATGACATCATACACAACGTCGTAGAGAGGGAAGGTTTCCGTCTCCAAGGTAAGCTTGCCGGCTTCAATTTTTGAAAAATCTAAAATATCGTTCAATACATTGAGCAAACTATTGCCGGCCTTTTGAATACGTAAAACAGTAGCGTGTTGCTCTGTATTAAGCGAGGTATGCGAAAGAATTTCAGCCATACCTAAAACACCATTAAGCGGTGTACGTACTTCATGACTCATATTAGCCAAGAATTCGCTTTTACTTTTACTCGCCTTTTCCGCCACTTCTACCGCAATATCTTTTTTTCTGAGAAGCGAAATATAATTTTTAAGCTTTTGCCCACCCCAAATAAATAGACAACAAATAACTAACCATACAGCCATGTAAAAAAGGAGCAAGACCTGGATAGCGCTCTCTTCTTTAGCTAAGGGTTCCTCTAAAGATACAGACACGCTTATAAGGCCCACCCAATCACCAACACGACTATCAATATGGCACGATATACATGGTTCCTTGGCAGGAACAGGTGCCAAAAAACGCATAAAAGGCTGCTCTTGTATGTCATTCACCTCGTAGATCATTTTCTTTTCAGCATTTTGCAATTTAGTATACGCTTGCTCTTCCCACGCATCAGCTTTTTCCTGCGCTTGGTCTAACTCTAAGGGTAAAAGCCGACTAAATACTTTGGTGTCTTCGTTGTATTTATAGGTAAAATTAAGGAGTTTTGGAGGATTATACTTGATAAAATTCCAGTAGTTTGAGCTAGAAGAAGAGTTCCTTTGTCCATTAACAGGTGGCGTATACATATAGCCCATTTCAGCCACAGCCATAAGAAGGTAAAAATCCTTCACCATGGAGGTTCGCGCCTGCATATAGGTGTTGTATAAGGTAAACTCTTTAATTTTTTGTATGTTGTACGTGGCAGAAGCTATGGTCAATGCTGTCACAATGCCAATAACACAAAAAACAAAAAATGAAATATGTTTGCGCTCTGCCTTTTTGGAAGAGGCAAAGGAGGGAGAGGTAGTTTCATCTTCTGTAGCAGGCGGTGTAAGGATTTTTTTGGCCATCTGAGCCTCCTTATAAGCATATACATACTCACATCTAATTCATTTAATTAGGGCTTTGGTGGCCCCGGAAATTTTTGTCGCGCTTCTTCTTTATAGATTTCTACTTCGCTACCATATTTTGAAGAGTGTTCATCAAGAACGTATTTGAGCTCTTCTGCTTTTTTTTCGACATAGTCAAAACGCATATCTTCAATTTTTTTCATTTTTTCTTCGTAAATTTTAAATTTTGCGTATCTTTCATTAAATTCATGACTTTCCCCGCATATCGCTTCTAAGTTTTTTAAAATAAATTCAAAATCATTCAAGATAGTTATCAATTGTTTTACAGCTGGGGTAGTGTCATCAATTTCCTCAGCATGGGAAAATTGAACATCTAAATTTTGTAATATTTTTCCATACATTATTTCATGATAAAAGGCTTTTTTGACAAAAAACTCTCCCCAAAAAATACGTGCATTCCTTTTGCGTTTTATATCTGCAGAAGAATTAATGTTTTCTTCAACCTTCATACCAAAGGGAACAACGGCACAAAAATACATGGCGGAAAAAGACATCATGGGAACAAGAATATTTATAATAAGATTTCTAAATCCGTACAGATGATAAAAGTGCATCATGGAAAATATCCATACCAATAAGAAAGCTACGCTATGCACGGCCGAGTAAAAGCGTAATGTGTCGTACACGCTGTGTGAGGAACGAGCCAAGACAAATAAAAGATAATAAAAACTCAAGCCGCATATGGCTGCAAAACAGGCACTGCTTATGGCAAATACTAAGAATAAAGGTATACTTTCTATAGCGTCCATATAGCTAAATATTGCCATATATAAGAGAAAAGAAAGCGCAAAAAGTAAGACAGCTATGGCAGATTCTGTAAAAAATGTCTTTTTCATAAATTCACCATTAGCTATTCCTACGGGCTTGTTCTTCTATACCTTTAGCATACAGCCGGTCTCGATAGGCTTCATCTCGTCTCTTGTTATAATCTATAATTTGCTGCCATCTTTCCATTTCTTCCTTATCTATTTGCTGCCTGACAGTTAATCTTTCTTTAGGCTTTTCAGGCTCACCCATCAGCTTGTCATAGACATACAGCAATGCTAATAGACTACCCAGCACAAACTTGATACCGCTTGGCACATCGTCAGACACAAAGGCATATATGATAAGAACAGACAATGATATAAATGAGATAATGTAGAAAACAAATTTAACTATACTTATAGTATAAATAGATAATATTTTATTTGAATGTTTTAAACGTGAGGAAAGAGTATATACAACCATACTATAAAAAACTGTGGTAAACAAAAAAGCGTATAGCGAATCTGGAAGAAATCCTAGTAAAAACAATAAAACATAGGCTACAGCACCGATAGAAAATACTACTTTTTGAAACTTATCAAGCTGTAGAGACTGTTTAGGAGAAGCGCTATCTTTTTTATAAAAATTATCTTTGGAAATTTTTAATTCTTCCGCATGAAATGTTATGGCGCCAATAAGCTCTTCACCTCTATTTTGCAAAGCATTATAGTCATTTTTATTCATAACACATCACCCTTTGATTTTTGCTATGCACTATGGCACCGCCTTAAAAAAGACGGTGCCCGACCTTTCTGCTTATTTTTTTCTGAATAATACTTGTGCTGCGGGCACGGGGGCATTATCTGTGGGGCTTTTTATGCGCAGTTCGAAGCCGCTGCCTCTATTCGCACCGCCAGTAGCTTTCAAGTTTCGGTATGCACCTGTAGCAAATCTAAATTCTACAGGATGTATGCCGGGCTCTAGCTCAACATTACCCACTATAGTGCCGTCACCTTCGTAACCATTGGCTACTGATTTTCCATTTACATATATAGCGCTATAATTATCCCACCCTTTTGTGTTTATCATAAGCACATAATAGCCTTTCTTTTCTGCCACAATATAGGCTTGGCCTTGCCAGCCAATGCTTTTATTCTGAATGGGAAAGCCTAAAGACTTCTGATAATCATTAACCATGGCGCCAGAACTTTGGGCTTTAAAGCTACCCATAGATGCGGGAGGGAAGTTTGTTACATTCTCACCTTTGGAAAAGGCATAAATATTGGCCACCCAGCCGGGTTCCAAATCGTTACGCTTAATATCGCCGGATTTTTCTTCCATTTGTGGCACTTCGGAGGCATTTACAGGTGCTATGGCAGCAATCACAAAAAGAGCAGTCAGCATAAATCCAAAAAATTTCTTTAACATGTTATTCTCCAATTCTACGTTATAGTTACCTATTTCATCGGCAAAAGCTCTTTTGCCGCTCCCCACCCTATTTTTCTATTATGGAATACGTACGCGAACCATCTTTATGGAAGAAGATAACACGTAGACGTATGTTCGCATCATTCACGGACCCATTATCTTGTAGCACAAGTTCCAACGGTGTGGCCTTACTCACATCAAGACTAAAGGAGGCGTCACCAGCATTGAGTAACTTACCATTATGCATAACCCCCAGCACGCCCAGTGCCTTGATTTTCACATCCTTGGTTTTCCAAGAGGGGTTTTGGCTGTCGGTGGTTTCTATGCGCACTGCCACCAGCGGGCTGGGGCTTAAAGCTAATACTCGAATGCCTGTGTCGGGCTTTTTATCCGGTGCAAAAGCCGTAAGGCTCATGGTGTCCGTGCTCAAGACCATAGGCACAGCACGGCCCGGTTTTCCCACTGCAGGCGCTGTGGGGTTCACAGGTTTTTTTTCATTTATTTTGCCCTTGTGTTCAGGAAGCTTAGCCGCCTCGCCTTTCATGGAGTCCCACATGGCTTGTTGCGTGGCCTGGGGCACGGGCTTCCACTGCGCCTTGGGGCTTATGGCAGGGAAATTTTCCCATTGCCATTTGCCATTGCCAAGATCTTTGGGCTTAGGTTGCGAGCCAAAGCGTTGAAACTTATTTTTGCCTATTTCCATGCCGGCTGTGCGCACCATAATACGCATATTGCCTGCTATGGCTTGTTGCACAAGATAGGCCTGCTCAGCACTTAAGTAAAATTCCCATTCAAAGCTTTCACTGGCGTTGGGCTTGATTTCGTCATCTATAGAGATTTTGCTAAGCCAATGCTTCCACTCTCCATCCTCCGTATCGGCAAAGTAAAAGAGAAATTTTGTAGGTAGTACTGGCGCTGTATGCGTATTTTTCACCGTAGCTTTTATACGCAAAAGTTCATTGCCACCTTGTGACTTGGCAGTTTCGTAGCCGCCGTCCGTCACTTGCAAAAGATCAAGTACGGCATTGCTATTGGTTTGCGCTGCCAAAACAGCCACATCAACCTTTTGCTCTTCTGCAGCCCCTACCAAAACAGGAGCCGCAAGCAAAAAGCCTGTCATGACTAGTCCCAACATATTTTTTTGCATATCCATTCCTATTTTTACAATTTTAGAAACAGTGTATTAGCGTTGTATTATGGAATACGTACGCGAACCATCCTTATGGAAGAAGATAACACGTAAACGTATTTTAACATTACTAATATTACCATTATCCTGCATAACGAGATCTAAAGACACAGGCTTAGAAACATCCACACTGAAAACCGCATCATTGGCGTTGATAGCTTTGCCATCTTGCATTACAGATAACACACCTACAGCCTTAGTCTTAACACTTTGTGTTTTCCACGAGGCATTGCCAGCACCAATACTCTCCACACGTACACCCACCAAGGGGCTTTTGCCATGAGCCAGCACGCGTATGCTCGAATCAGGCTTACCATCGGGCGCAAAGGCGCTGAGGCTCATGGTATCCGTAGTTGTGGCTACAATAACAGCCTTGCCGGGTTTTTTGGGCGCAGGGGCTGTGGGTTGAGCATCAGTTTTGGCAGACGTAACAGGTGCAGGCTTAACTTCGGCTTTAACTGGGGCTTTTGGCTTAGCCTCAGCTTTAGCTTCTGGCTTAGCCTCAGCTTTCACTTCTGGCTTGGTTTCAGTTTGAGCAGACGTCTCAGCTTTAGTCGCCACAGTAGCTACTTTAGGTATACTATTTATGGCACCTCTATGTGCAACCACAGCTGCTTTACTCTTTTTCATGCTCTCCCAAAGAGCCTTTTGTGCATTTTCCTCTGCACTTTTCCACTGTGGTATAGGTTTTACGGGTGCAAACTTAGCCAATTGCCACATGCCGTCAGGTAATTGTTTGGGGTCTACCATGGTGCCGAAGCGCTTATACGTAGTCTTGTTTATAATAGCTTCGGAAGTACGCACCATAAAATGCATTTTTCCGGCTTCCACTTGTTGTAAAAGATACGCTTCTTTTTCATTGGGGAAAAATTCCCATTCAAAGGTCTGCGTAGCGCCAGGTTTAATATTTTCTGAAGTAACTTTAGTAACCCAAGGCAACCAACCTTGGCCCTCAGCATCTTCAAAAAACATCATAAACCTTACTGGCTTTATAGCTTGTTCTGTTTTATTTTGTACGGTTGCTTGCACACGTAATTGCACCGTGCCTTTTTCTGTTTTAAATACTTCATAGGCTCCGCCAGTAACTTGTAATAAATCCAATACGGCATTACTGGTTGTTTGCGCAGCCACTGAGCGCAAGAGGGCTTTTTTGCTATTGGCAAGCTCTTTTTCCCGATCAGGGAAACGCTGTCTAAACTGCCCTCTTTGAACAGCACTAAGCTCCCCTACTATGCCTTGCAAAACATATTTCTTATCTTTTTGTACAAAAAGTAGATTGTTTTTAGCAGTTTCCAGCATAAGCATTTCTGGGGTGAGGATATGCACACTGCTTCTTTCAAGTGTGCTTGGAGTAATTTCCAACTTACCTACAGTAAACTTACCATGCCCTGATACAGATTTAACTATCTGATCGCTTTGTTCCGTATATACTTTCTTTTCGAAAAGCTCGTTATGACTCTGCTCTTCTAAACCGCTAGCTCTATCTTGCAGGTTTTTCCACGAAACAAGGTTTGGCACATTGACGAATTGTAAAAATTCCTGACCATTTTTAGTACTCAAAGCCTCCACCATAAACATAAGTTTTTGGCGGGGTTCATCTAGCTTATAATTGGCCACAAGTTGCTTCCATGCTTGCGCCATAGCATTGCCACTTGTTGTAAAAATAGAGATGTCTTTGTTTGGCGGAGCTATAAGCTTGTATGTTCCGTCAAAAAGAACAAAGAGCACAGCCCTATTCCCACTACTTGTAGGTAAGGTGCCAAGTACTATTTTATCTTTCTCATTAAGGAAGGAAAAGACGGCTTTTTTCCAAGCTTCAGCATCCCACACGGCCTCTAAGCCGCTAGGAGCCGTACCTGTAGTTATACTTTGCTTGAAATGCTCTTGCGTAGAGTACAGAGGTGCCAATTGAGAGCGCAATTTACTTCTAAGCCTATCTTGCTCATTCAGTGAAAGTATACTCATGGCAGGTTCCATATACTTCACCGCCAAGGGAACATTTTTTTCCGTAATGGCCTTTACAATGTTGGCTGTGGCTTCTTGCATTTTTTTCTGCATATCAGCTAGCGATTTTTGCTTACGGGCTTCTTCCTTGGCTATTTCTTCTTCTAAAATTTTAACGCGAGCATTCACGCCTGCTTGCCAATTTTCAGGACGTTTTAAAGACTCTTCCAAGGAGGCATGGCGCACGATTTTCCACGCATCATTTTCTGCTTTACGTTGCAGTAAAAGATAAATAAATTGTTCCGTCAAATTCACGACAGCTTCTAAAGGTGTTGTTTGAACAAAAACAACCTCAGAGAGACCTTTACTTAAAGGCGTCTTGCTCTTCCATTTGCCCGTACTTACTTGCTCTAAAAAAGCCTTCACATCGGCATTGGTCTTAGCATTGACGGCCATGGCCTGAGCTGTTTTTTCAAGATCGCCATTATCGCGCAAGAAGGAGGGCAAGTCTATATATTGCTCAAAAACTGTAGGATCTTTGGCTGTATAAGCTTTTTGCAAAGCAGTAAGAACTTCTTGCACAGAGTTTTTTAAAGCAAATTCTATTTCATATTCTTTGACAAGCTCAGCTAACTTAGTATCCCAATCTTTAGGGCGAGCTAAGCCCCCTGCAGTACTAATTCGCGCTAGCTTCCACGGTTCATCCCCTTTTTTTCTCTCAAAAAGATAAAAAGAATCATCTTCTCTTAGATGCGTCACAACTTCTAATTCATCCACAAAGAAAATATCTAAATTTTTCAAGCTAAATTTAGACGTCCCATTACGAATTTCATCAAGAAATTTATTTACGTCAGCATTACTCTTACCATATTTGGCTATGGCGATAGCTGTTTCATTTAAATCCCCGCTATCGCGAATAACCATAGGTAGTGCAAGGTGTTTTTCAAATACCTCTGGAGCGTTGTTAACTATAGCCTTATTAAGCTCAGCTATAATATCTTTAACTTCCTTCTCCCATTTGGCTTCATTAACTACGTTTTCTTGAGCTTTAGTATACAGTTCTTCAAATCGTTTTGCCAATTCTATATTATATTTTTCTACACTAACTGGAATAGCGCTACTATCTCTCTCAAATGGAAAATACACACTTTTTTTATTTTCTCTTGACATGTATTGTTCAAACTGTGCATATGACTTAGATTTAACAATCCATTTATTATTTTTCTTAATATGAATAGTATATATACAATTTCTTTCGAAACTTCTAATATCATCATTCAGCCATTTATGGCGCAATTTCTTAGCAGAATCTACATCAGTAAAAGGTGAAATAGAAATTTCTTTTACAAGCATAACAGTATCACTTTTCCAAATGACTTCAGTAAGAAAAGATATAGAAAAATTAGCAATATAGTCGCCATATGTTTCAGACTTTTTTAAAACATCTGTACCAGAAGCGATATATTTTGACATATTGGATTCATTTTTTATATTAAACTCAAATCCCCTGACCACTTTATCCCAAAATCCAGCAGTATCATACGCATTTTTATTTTTAATCAACGTAAGATTCTGCCCAGCTAGCCCAAAAGAATCTATGGACAAAACCGCAGCTTCTTCCCATTTCTTCTCAGCAATGGCTTTAACAATGGCTTCTATTTGCGGCCCCATTTCTTGCAAATACAACTCTGCCCCTTTCTTACGCGCGGCAATGCGGGCCAGTTTATCTTCCTCTACCTTGCGCGCAGCTTCAGCTCTGTCCATAGCAGCTTTTTTATTACCAGCAAGGCTTACAACGCGCCATTTTTTATCAATAAACGCAAGACCAAGCACGCCTTCTTGCCCATCGGGCATGGTAGCCACGGCAGCAATAATGCCCTCTTGTTCGCCTACACCCATTTCACCATAGACAAGACTATTCAGCACGTTGGGGTCAAAGGGTAAGGTGGGACTTTTGTATTTACGGCAATAGTTGGCAAAGTCTCCCGAAGCCACCATACCATCCAAGGTTACAAAAAAAGCATCACTAATGGCATAGGATTGCATAGCGCGACTAAGGCCCAAATGACGAGCCCTTTCTATATGCTTACTCGTAACATAAATATTTTTAAGCCATGCATAAGTAGGATTTTCATGATCGTTCATGTATACGTCTTTAAGGCGTACCCAATACTCCTTAGGCACGCGCTCCATAAAGGCCACATGGTCATTATTTTCAATGGCAGTAACTAAGGCTTTGACACCTTCTTCAGGTTTTTCACCGCCAATGTTCAAAAAACCCGTGCTCAAAGTGAGCGTTATGCCCACAATGGCAAAAGATAACAATTTTTGTACCATACGCATGGAAGAACTCCTTACTAGATTTTAGATTACCGCTCTATAGGCGAATAACGTCTTGAACCGTCTTTTATAATAAAGTACGACGCGTAAGCGAGTTTTAGCGTCTTGCAAAGCACAATAACCTTCTAAGATGCTTATTTTTACATAATTTAAAGAGAGCACTTTTGTTGTGCCTCAGAAATATAAAGTTTTACTAGGATCGTTGACACATACATGATTTTTCAGTGCCGACTATATTAAAACAATGTTCTTTGTGTTGCATTTTGAAGCGTCGGCAGTTTTGGTTCCACAAATTCCCCTGCCTCCACGCCGCGTCCTTCCCAGCTTCGTTCACTAAGGCGCAAAAGAGCTTCTGTGCTGAGTCGCAACATATTCCCCTGCACATTGAAGGTGCTTTGTGCATGCGCTTTGCCAAAGGTGGTAGTCCCCATGGAGGTGGCGCGTTCATTATCCACCAAGGCTACTATAAAAGCTTCTGCGGCGCTGGCGGTGAGGTCGTCTTGCCAAAGAATAAGAGGATATGTTTGAAGAAATTTTCCGTCTTTATTGGTGCTGATATATTTTTTCTTGGGCAAAGAATCCGTTTTATTTTCCCGAATTTTTGAGATACCCAGCAAGGTTCCTTTAGGTAGAAATTCTGCGGCGCAATTTCTTGCAGCCAAAATACTTCCGCCGCTATTGCCCCGCACATCCACCACAAGTGGTTGATTTCCTGCTTGTTGTACTTTTGTGATAAAAAGCTTAGTGGTATTTTTATCAAAGTACCAAATGCGAATGCGAGCAAAGCCTTCATGTTGAATTAAATCCACATGAGGAGGAAGGAATTTTTCTCTTTTAAGGGTAAAAGTAGGAAATGTGTTGTTTCTTTCAACATTTAATGTCAGTGCAGAGCCTATGGGCCCCCCAAAAACCTTACGAGCAGATTCTATAGAATCCACCCCTGTGAGCACATCGCCTTCTAAAATACCAGCCTTGGCGGCAGGCCCGTTAGGATAAGGTACACAAACAATTTGCCCTTTTTTGTTTTTCACTAAAGCCATACCTACACTACCAGCATTTTTAGCAGGCAAGCTCATTTTAAATTCAGCGGCAGAGGTAAAGGTGGCCCATTTGTCAAAACCGTGTAAATAGGCGCGTATTTCGTTAGCATAAATGGGTTGCCATGCCATGTCCTTTGTCATCAGTTCAGAGCTACTTATCTGTGAATCTTGAACTTTATGCATGGCCTCTTCACCCATTAAAAGAATACTATGAGATTCTTGTGGCGGTGCAAGAGCCGATTTTATGACTACTTGCACCACCCTTTCGGTAATGCCCTGCTTTATCGGTTGCTCTACCTGTACAATGGCGCACACAGACGCCGTCGCCACAGCAGATACCATACAAAAACTTAGAAAAAATATACGTAAAACAGGCATTACATTTTGCATTTCTTACTCCATGAGTAAAGCGTCCATATCTTTTTGTAACTCAGCGTACTCTTGATTCAATTTTTCAAGATAGGCTTTACGCTCTTCCACATTTTGGGTGGCTGTATTGTTTCTCATTTGTTTTTCAATATCAGTGGCGCGTGTCTCAAGTTCGGTGATCTTTGCAGCTTGTGTGGTATCTGCTGTTTTACTTTGCGCCAAACGTGTCTTTAAGCTTTCAATATTAGTTTGCATTTCACGCAATTGACCTTGCTGAGCGGCCACAGTAACCACTCTTTCGCCCACTGCTTTTTTCAAAGCTTCACTTTCTTCGCGTTCTTTGGCTTGTTGCGCTTCAATGGCAGCAAGGCGTGCCTCACGTTCTTTAATACGTGCTTCATAGGCTTCTGGGCTGTATGAAAACAATCCACCTTTAGATGGATCCGTAGTTGTAGCAGAGCAGCCCACAAGTAAAAGTGCTGAGGCAAGTACGGTCATAATTCTTTTTTTAGGTAACATCACATCTCTCCTCATTAAATAGAAACACGCATGGACATATTAGCTAACTTATTAGATTCTTCACGCAACTCATCCACTTGTAATTGCATTTTAGCAATTTCATGCTCAATAATGGCAGCTTCGCGTTCACGCTTTTCACTGCGAGCATCAGCCACAACTGCTTTTTGCGCTACAATAACTTTTTCCATATCTGCAATATAGTTATTGGTAGTCTGCTGCTGATTTGCCAATGTCGCTTGCATTTTCTTCATATCTGAGGCCTTAGCCGCTTGCATTTTATAGGCGGCGGCTAATTGCTGTGATTGAGCATCCAGCTTCGTCAGCTCTGCTTTCAATTTATCATTATAGGCTGCAGTATTTGTATTAGCCGCTTGAGCCTTAGCTATACTATCATCCAGCCAAGCTTCACGTGTTGCGTAATCTTCTTTCTTTTTAGCAACATACAATCCAACACCTGTACCAACAAGAGCTCCGGCGCCAGCTCCCACAGCAATCCATCTGGCATTTCCCGTAGCTATGGCGGCAACACCACCTAGTAAAGCGCCAAAGATAGCACCTGCGCCGGCGCCTTCGCCAACGGTCTGAGCACTATCACTATTAGTGCTTCCATCCGGATTTGTTCTTGCCGCGCAGCCTGATAATACCAACATCATGCACAGCATAATTAAAGCAAGGTTTTTCATAACTCCTCCTATTATTTTAAACTATTTTCATAGTCTTTTCGCCATTTAGGAATATTTGTTCTTTTATTACGTACAAAATCTGTATAGTGAGCTTTTATAAGCTGCAGTACAGCTAAGGATGCTGCTATCTCTTCAGGTTTCATACCTTTTTCGGTATAATTTTGTGTTGCTTTTTCCCTCGCTGCAAAAGCATCTTGGATAAGCTTAGTAGGAAGAGCTTCCATTCCCATAAGGTTAGCACTATATGTTTCTAAAGCCTCATTAATATTAAAGGCAGCTACTTGAAAAGGCTTTTCCAAACGCGCATTTTTTTCTTTATCTTCCTTGAGGCGTCCTTCCATATAGGCGTATTTTTCCAATATGGTTCTCAACCTTTGCCCTACAGAGTGCGTATAGTTCACCCAGGTAGTTGCCGTTCTTATGTCTGCCTCATGCTGAGCTTTTTGCCCTTTTTGCATGCCATCAAGCGCATAAGCCAACTCTTGTGCCCAATTTACTTGAATATGCTCATCTTTTGAGAGTTTATTTAAAGATTGAATTCGCTTCATGGCATCAACAAACGATGCTTCTGCTTGATCACTAAGCGGAGCCATAGACAGCGTAGCTGGTGTTTGTGGTTGTACGGCGCTGTCCAACTCTTCTTCAAAAGCTTCTTCAATTTCAGCAATGGTTTCTCTGTCTGTAAGAAGAGGAGCAGATAAGGTTAAACGCATTCCCAAAGTAATTTTGGCATTGGGCTTTACTTCGTTGCCGCGACGTAAAAGATAATAGGGCTCTTCTTGCCTTTGAGCTGAAAGTAATTTTTCCTCGTTCATAATGTAGGACCCGCCACGACTGGTAAAGCCCCCACTACGTCCTTCATAATACCTGAACTGATACTGACTAGAGGTCATTTCTTGTACATTGCCCAACATATCATGCAGGCCCAAAGGGTTAGCCTTAAGTAAGCCTATGGGTTTCATTTTTCCATGAGAAGAGGTAGGACCGTTAAACCATTCGTAAGCAGCTACTTGGTCATCATAAGGCGTAGCACTTTCAAAAAGAGATTTTTCTACCTTAATGCCGCCGCGCGCAGCAAACTCCCATTCTGCTTCTGAAGGTAGTCGTACGAAGCCAGGATAGTTATTGGATTTAGGCAATGCGTCTAAACCGTTAGCATAGAACCACTGATTCAACGCATCAATAAACTGTATGGCTTCAAAATAGGTTAGATTGGTCACGGGAAGACTATCTTTTTCAGCACTGGCTTCTTTGTCAGTCAAAGCCGCAGGCAAAGCCCCCATAACTGCGCGGTACTGCCCGCGCGTAATTTCATACTTACTTAAATAGTACATCCATAAGGGCTCTTCTCCCTCACTAAAAAAACTCCCCCCCACCATGACCTTGGTAGGACGCATGCGAAAATTTTCTTCTTCAGCATCTCCCATAATGAAAGACATGCCACCACTATAAGGACTCTCCCCTCGCACTTGAATGGCGCGAAAAGCAAAACAAGTATCCTTAGGCCCAGGTAAAACCAAGTCACCTTCCATGGGCTGGGGGTTACAAACACTTTTTTCTACAGCCAAAGCCACAGTAGGCAATGCATAACACAGAGCCAACAGAGCAAAAAACAATAGCTTTTTCATGCACACTCCTCTACGTAGAACTATTCGTCGCGCAAACTTTCAGACGCTTCAATTTTAAGTAAACGTGCAGCCGCAGCAAGCCCGGCTAACACAGAGGCCAACAAAGCTAAAAGCACAGCCCAAAGTTGTTGTTGCCACTGTAATCGGCACAAAACCTCACCAGGAAGGATAAAATCTTGTGCTAACATATTCATATAAAAAGCGAGGACATGAAAAAGAAGAAGGGAAAGAAGCATGCCAAGCCCTGTCATGACAATACCAGCTGTCAAGGGAAAGGCACACAAATTGGAACCATGTATACCTAAAAGACGCAACACAGCAAGAGCACGCCGTTTACGCTCTACACTAGCATACAATGATGCCAAAAGACATATAACACCGCCCAAAACGGCAGCACTGGCAATAAGACCTAAAATCAGTGTAAGATACCTATCCATACTGCGAACACGTTCTATGTCAGCCATACGAGTTTTAACTATCACATTAGCAGCTTCAAGTTGCGCAGCCAAAGGAGCTACATCATCCAGTGACCGTGCATACATACGAAAACGTGAATAATTTTGTCTTCCCAATAGAATTTGTACTTCGTCCCTATCCTCTGCTTTGATAGCAAGAGTTTCTAAAGGGCGTGAATACAAAAGGTTTAAACGCGCCACAAGTCCGGGGGCTACCACGGCTTGCCCTACAGGTATATCAGCGTGGGGCAACACATGTAATGGCAAGGTCAAGCTCTCTTCATCTTGCGCCTTAAAAGTAGCTATCGCTTTGTTTTCAGATAATTTTTCTGCATCCTGGGGTGACAGTAAGAGCAGGGCTGGAACTTTTTGAACATCATGCCAAGTAACAGCGGACCATGCTGCGTCTGTAGGACTTATACCTTGCCACGCCTCTGTAGGCCAAAGAGATGAAGCATGTACTTGTAAAGAAAGCTTCGTACCTTGCCCTTGTGGGCCCTGTAGAATAAGCTCTAAAGGAGCGTCCACTGGACCTGCCATAGGAACAAAAGCCCACTCTTGGCCACGTAAAACATTACGCAACTCTTGAAGCTTAAATAATGAAACGGGACTATTCCCAGCCTCCAGCTGTAAAGAATGCCAACCTTCTTTTGTCTGCACTACATTTTCTTGTAAGCGTACAAAGCCCGTTCGTTGACGCAACTGAGCTATAGCAATAGGACTTAAAGACTCACGCGTATACAACACGCCACCATAAAAAACAGGATAAGCTAAAGGCTTTTCCCCCGGCCAGCCAAAAGATTCAACACTAAAACCATCTCGAAAAGCCTCCATATGCTCTAATTGTTCCAGAGGGATGAAAGCTAAATCGCGCCCTGAAGCTTGCTGCGGCAAAATACCACTAACCACAAATTTGCGTGAAGCTTTTTCAATGCCCCCGCCTTTTTTTTGGCGAGAAATAGTGATTTCAATACTATCTGAAGAAGAAATTTGAAGTTTTTGAGCTAAGGAAGCCGTGAGTACGCAGGCATCATTGTCTGGAATTTGCACGCGATAACTCTGTAAGAGCCAATCCCCCGCTCCTGTGGGCTGCATATCAGCGCGCACCATTTTGTCTGATTGAGCAGGGTTGCTAAAAGAGCCCCCCACGCCTAATTCGCGCGTTTTTGGCACCACAAAGCCCACATGTGCATTGTTTCTCCACGTTTCAAACCACGCACTATCAAACGTAGACGTTCCTTGAGGAATAACTTCCATATATGATGGATCGTTAATCATGCGCTGACGCATAACCTCCACGACGCCATTTTTTAACCCAAAAAACAACAGTAATGGTAAAGCTATAGCGGCTACCGTAAGCACAAGGCAAACTGTCATGCGTGCATCATGGCGCAAATCCTTACAGGCCATCCAAATTACAGAAAAAAACTCACGCATATATTCGCCCCTGAGTACTGGGAATATGTGTTGTAGGCCATTGCAAGGTTGAACGCACATGACCATGCTCATTGGTAGCTAAAGAAAATTCTGCCCATGCATCGGCATGCTGATACATAAGCTCTTTATCGTGGCTAACTATAATGGCAGCAGCACCACTCTCTTGCACAACTTCGCGGAAAATACGACAAATACTTTGTGCAGCACTACTATCCACAGCGGCGGTGGGTTCATCGGCAAGAACCAAGGCAGGACGGTGAATTAGTGCACGAGCAATAGCCACCCTTTGCCTTTGCCCTCCTGAAAGGTGCTGAGGCTTCTTGTCCACTTGATTGGCTATGCCAAGCCTATCCAATAATACATCGAGCCACGCAGCGCTTTGCGCCTCGGAAATACCAAGAAGCCTTGCTGGAAGCAAAATATTCTCACGCACACTCAAAAACGGTAGAAGTCCACCAGATTGTAAAACATAACCTAATTTCTGTTTTCTTACACAGGCCAGCGCCCCTGCACTGGCCTGTGTAAGCGAAATAGAGTTTTCATCTGCATATTGAAGTGACATCTGCCCTTGCTGAGGGCGCAAAATGAGTGCCAGAATATCTAACAGAGTAGATTTTCCACACCCACTTTGCCCTATTACCGCTATAACATCTCCTGCTTTCAGGTGAAGTAGCGGCACCGACAATGTAAACACTGCGCCGTTTTTTTCGCGTGTTAGCTCTATGTCACGTGCAGATAACAACATTAGGGCAAAAGCTCCAAAGATATAGGTGTTACATAATCATCCGCAGCATCACCTTGATTTAAAGCAACCCATTGATCCGGTGTGCTATGTATGCTCTGATAAGCTGCTACCTTAGCGCGTAAACTTTCAATAAATTGATCTTGCTCATCAGGACCAAAACTTTCCCAAAGTTCTGAAGACATGGTCATAATTTGACTTTCATAAGGAAGACCTTGTAGGAAAGCAGGCACTAATCCGGACTCTTGTAAGCTTTTTGCTTTAGCCAACTGATCAGCATTACGTGCCGCAGCTGCAGAGACGCTTTGCAAAGAGGTAAAGAAATCGCCACTACCCATTTGTGCTTCAGCTCCTGCTTCAATAATTTCATTAAGCATCACAGCTAAACTATCTAATTGACGCTTAGAAATGAGCAAACGCACGTCTAAGGATTGAATGGAAGCATCGGTTAAATCTTTATCCGTTACCCACGCTTCGATATCATTGGGAGCTTGAGTTTCTGTAGCTCGTCCAAGCCATGTAACCATACCCGCTTGTAAGCTTTTTTGTATTTGCTCTGATGCAGATTTACCATCTGAGCTTTTAACTTCTGCAGTATCTGCCGCAGGAGTAGCTGCAGCTGGCGGAGTTGGCGCAGCAGAAGTTTGTGTCGCCGCAGCAGCATTTCCTTCTTTTAAAGCTACCTCAAGAACCTTTGCAATTTCTGTAACATAGGTATTTGAAAGCTTCACAAAGTTCAGTCTATCGCCGGAGGGTACTTGTAAAAGCACGGCACTATCAGTACCCTTATTTGTTGTAAGCCCCTTAAATTGTCTTTCAGCTAATTTGTTATATTTTTTACGAATTTTTGGCTGAACATGAATACCGAAAATACTTACATTGTTTTCAGATGCCAAAGTGCGTAATGTTTTTTCATCTAATTTAGTACTGTTCCACTTATGACCGCTTTCGTGTGAGGGTGCATCACCCACAAGAATAATAATACGTAAAGCGCCATCACGCCATGCAGACTTTTCAATGGCGGTTTTTACCCCTGCAAACATATCCTCGTGTACATCCACGGAGTCTGTTGTGGTTTCTTTAACTTCTTTAAGGGTAGTCACAAAGGTGTCTAAAGGTTGTAACTCAGGAGTAAAGTTCTTGGTAAGGTAGCCTATATCTTTAATTTCTTCTGAATCTCTATACGCTACAATGCCAAAACGAATGCGATCTGCCACTTCTTTCTTTTCTGCCAAAGACTTACTCATGGCTTCTAATGTATTGCGAACCTCTTCAATATAAGGTTGCATACTGCGTGTGGTGTCCATAACCCAAACAATGTCAAATTTAATATCTTTTTTCTGCGCCGCTACGTCACTTTCTGTGGTTGTGGCAGCCTTCAAAGCTTCGTCATTTTTACGGATATCAGCCGATTTATCACGCTTAGCATCTTCCTTACCACTCACAGCCGCCAACAAAAGTTTGCGACCTTCATAACTTTCCATTTGTATTTTCTTATGTTCCAAAATAGGCAACAAATAGAATTGCTTTGTGATATCAATAGCAAGCTTTGGTTCTACAGAAATAATAGGAAAATCGGCAGGTAGCGGGGTTGTAGCTGCATTATCTATGGCCGCATACAATGTATTCACATCTTGCGTACGCTTTTCTGCAGTTTCTTTTAGTAAAGCATCAAGACTTTCTTCTTCCTCAAACATGAGCACAGATTTACGTCCCTGAGGGTGACTAAACGCTAAGCACATGGTTTGCTTCCACTCAAAAACATCAGAAGCCTTCATCCATCCTGCAATAGTGCCTTTTTCGTCAGTACCAACTTCATACCAGCCGGTACCAGTTTCACGGGCTTCACCACCTGGGCGTGTATAAACAAAATAAGATTTAAAGACAGGAATTTGCCCGTCAATAGCAGTAGTTTCAGAAGCATCCTTATACAGCTTCGCTTGAGGACGAGCCAAAACCCTCAAAGAAAGAGGTGAACCTTCCTCAATGCTAACAGGTTTTTTCTCTGCGGCTTGCAGGTCAGAGAACAAAAGCGTCTGCGCTACCATTACACATAACGCAAACAACACTACACGGAAAAAACGTTTCATAGCAACCTCGCTGAAATAGATAAGAATTTAATAAAACTCAACAACTCGGTAGATTTTCATTGGAACACCTCAAGGTGAGTAGTCTATCCACCTGTAAACTTTAGCTCTTCCCACAAATGTTAACAGTATTCTATTAACAGTGAGAGTGCTAGATAAAACTTGTGTTAAAATACAAAACCTCTGCAATTTAAGCAAGTACTATTGAATATTACTTACAAATTTAATATAATATCACCAAAAAACTCTTAAAAACTACAATATAGTATATAGTTAAAAGCTTACTATATCAATGTGATATACCATGAAAAACCTTCTTTCGAGAAGACATTTGCTTACCTGTAGTCTCCCCCCCCCAACAATTAGCTAGCTTATAAAGCTTCACTAGGTATAAAGCATGAAGCAGTACAGATAGATAGCATGCATGGTATTTCAAAAGTATTAATTTGACACATAAAACATGAATTGGTAATTAAAAATTATTAATTAAGCTAAAATTATTAAATTTTAATAATTACGCCTTATATCTTATTAAATAAATGTTTTTTCTATGATTTAAAGCAATATTTTTATACAATTGTATAGAGCCTAACAATAACCATAAAAATGGACATCATAGCATTATTCTAGCGATAGATTTTATTGAGGAAAAGTAAAATTACGCCTGTAACGAATTGCCGTTACGTATAAATTTCGGAATTATATGTAGTTTGAGTTTGGGAAGAAAAAAGTAGCCTACTTAAAAAAGAAAGATAAAAAAACTTGGCAAAGCCATTGATAAAATCGTGATGGTACACAAAGTATAGATAGAGGCATTTTTACGGCAATTATCAGAGCCATATTAAGGCAACAAATATCACGGCAAGCAAGTTAAAGGGTATTGGCTATGGACGGCTGAAATGCTTCTTGCCAGAGCCTTACAATGCTATGACGTTTTAATTTTGGCGATATTGCCATCCATCGTGGGCTCCGAATGCTCTATAGTTATGAAGAAATTACCAAAGAAAGATTCGAACGGTATTGTAAAAGATATTCTCCTTATGGAACTGTAGCCAGTGTATATCTGTGGGCCACTGCAGCTGGAGCACTACCAAAGCTAACTGACCCCAAAAGCAAAAAAACAGCAATAAAGAAGCAAAGCCTAACTATTAATTGCTTTTAGATAATTTTTTTGTTTAAGTGACGCAATGAACTTTGCCAGAAATGAACGTATGGAATATTTTTTAAACATCGACTAGTTAAAGATGTATTAGCAAATCACATTTAGCTATCATTCCTAACAGTAAAATAATACAAAAAAAGCCCTTACCATATGTATAGTAAGGGCTTTTATGCGTATTTTATGCTATTTTTTAGCTAATTATTGAGGAGTGGCAACGCCATACTTTACATTGGAAAGCATATTCCCTTGCTTTGTTAAGTACACTAACAATCCTAACAGGGCTATCACAACCACAAGTCCTGGGATAAAGCCAGCACCTACTGTACCAAGGGTGATGAACGTGCCCACTTGGTACACAAGAAAGGCAATAACAAATGCTGTACCAAATTGTAAACCAATGCCGGAGAACAACCATTTTTTGTTTTCCATTTCAGCATTCATGGCACCAATGGCGGCAAAGCATGGAGGGGTGAACAAGTTAAACATAAGATATGCTAAGGCCGCCGCAGAAGTCATCCCCATGGTTTCTGCCACCGTAGAAGCGCCGCTTACAAGGGCCAATTCTTCTGTGTCGATGAAATTTGTAATGCCATATACCACTGCCAAGGTGCCAACAACGTTTTCTTTGGCAATAAAGCCGGTAATGGCTGCTGCCGCCAATTGCCATGCACCAAAACCTAAAGGAATAAGCAAGAAAGCAAAGGGGCTTGCAATGGAAGCTAATATACTTGTTCCTTCTGCACCTTCGGCAACAACGCTAAATGTCCAATCAAATGTCTGCATAATTTGCACAAGAGCGTTACAAACTAAGATAATGGTAGCAGCTTTAATGATAAATGCTTTACCACGAGAAAGTGTAGACATGGTGGCACGGTAAAGGCTTGGAATTTGGTATTCTGGCAATTCCATAATAAAGAAAGAACGCGCATATTTTTCGCCTGTTACTATCTTTATGAGATAAGCGCCCATGATAATAAGCGCTATTCCTGTAAAGTACATGCTGGTACCCACCCAGGGAGCATCAGCAAAGAAAGTGCCGGCAAAAAGAGCAATAACAGGTAATTTAGCACCGCATGGCATAAAAGGAGTAAGCATGGCAGTGGTTCTTCTTTGGCGCTCATTTCTAATGGTACGGGTAGCCATAACACCTGGGATGGCACAACCTGTGCCAATAACCATGGGGATAATGGACTTTCCAGAAAGACCTACTATTTTGAAAAATCTATCCATAACAACAGCAACACGAGCCATATAGCCGCAATCTTCCAAAAGGGCTAACAAGAAGAACATCACCATAATAAGTGGTAAAAAGCCGAGCACAGCCCCCACGCCGCCAATAATACCGTCTAATAAAATGGAGCTGAGAAGCGGAGAAACATCTTCGCCAAGGGCGCCTGCTGCCCATTCATTAAACATATCTATATAGCCCACAAGCCAGTCGGCAATAAAGGTGCCAAGCGTGGTTTGTGAAATATAAAAAACACCCCACATAACGGCCATAAAAATGGGTATTCCAAGCCATTTATGCGCAAGAATACGGTCAAGGCTATCTTGCATGGTTTGTGAGTCACTTGATGTTGCGCGTGTTTCCACTTGCTGCACAAGAGTGTTTATGAATTCATATCTTTTTTTATCTGCAGTTTTTTGCGCATCTTCATCGTTTATAGCAGCACTTTCCACATAGGCAGCTTGCTGAGTTTTACCTTTTACAGCAATGGCACTAGCAATAACGTCCTTAAGTCCCTTATCATTGGTGTCTATGGAGATGGTTGATACTACTGGGCAGTTAAGCGAGGCAGAAAGTTTTTCTACATCAATAGTAATATTTTTTTTCTTATTTAAGTCACCTTTATTAAGAGCTACCACAACAGGTATACCCATATCTAAAAGCTGCGTCGTTAAAAATAAAGAACGTGAAAGATTAGTAGCATCTACTATATTAATAATAACATCTGGAGCCTCTGTTTTCACAAAGTCACGTGTAATATTTTCTTCAGATGTAAAGGGAGACATGGAATATGCTCCGGGTAAATCAACTGCAATAAGCTTTTCAGAGGCGTCATAAAGGCTTTTCTTTATACTGCTCTCTTTCTTTTCAACTGTAACGCCAGCCCAGTTTCCTACTTTTTCAATTTTACCTGTAATAGCGTTAAAAAACGATGTTTTTCCGCTATTAGGGTTCCCCGTTAATGCAATTCTCATGATTATCTCCTCTAAATAATATACATTTTATATTGATATAGCTTTTGCTAATTCTATATCTATACTGTAGCGAGCATCTTTTATTACAACCACAAAATTATTGTTTAGCTTTGAAACAATGGTGATGGTCTGACCTTCATAACAACCAAGAGTAAAAAGAAACTCTTTCATTTCAACATCAGAACCTGTCACAATATCTTGAACTATATAACTTTTATTAAGTTCACCTTCGACTAAACTTTTTCTCACTTCAGATTTGGAATTGCTCATAAATCACCTTGCTTTTCAAGAATTTCTTACACAAAAAGAAACATTCCTCAGTTATTCCCATGAGGAATGTTCTTCTACAACAACTATCGATACAAAAATCTACTTTTTATGTGAGCCATCGCAACTTCCAGCACTGGAGCATCCAATACACTTTGCTCCCTTTTTCTTTTGCCAGAAAATATACCCCACAGCAGCGCCCAAAATGACGATTAAAATACCTAATACTATTGCATCATTCATAATAAACGACCACCTTCATCAAATAATAAAGATATATTACCAGCATCGAAATCGAAAAGCAATTTCATTTTGAAAGCTAGCAAAAAAAATAAAAAATCTCTTTAGTTTTTTCAGAAAAAAAACAAAAAAAAAATTAAATAAAAATGAAAAAAATCAAGAATTGTTCAAATGATAATACAGAAAGGTGAATCACAAAAAAAGTAAATGGCTTAATTTGCAAATCATTTTGAAAAAATCAAGCGTGCAGTAAATATTTTTTCTTTTTCATCAAAAAGGATATGGAGTTCACCCTGCATCCTTTTCATCAATTCAGAAACAATGGAAAGCCCTAAGCCAGATGAAGACTCATTCCTATTTTTATCAGCTGTGTACAGCCGCATTGTTAAATGGGTAACCATGGAAGACAAATTTTCTTTTGCAATATTTCTTACTTCTATAACTACCTCTTTTTCTGTTTGAAAAAGCTCAAGCTCAATCTCCGTGTTTAGCACACTGTATTTATGCGCATTCTCAAAAATATTATCCATAATTCTATGGAAATTTTCCACATCCACTCGAAGCAGGCAGCTTTGCGCTTTTGATTTAAAAACAATAGGATATGGTTTAAGATCTAATATTTGAGAAAGTAAAATTTTAATATTTATTTCTCGTAAATTCATTTTTATATCATCACTAATGGCTTTGCTGTACAAAAATAAATCTGAAATAAGTTTTTTAAGTCGCAGAGAATTTTTTTCTGCTATTTCCAAATAAGAATAAGCTTCATTGTCTACAGGCGTATTATTTTTTGCAAGATCAAGATAGCCTATAACAGAGGTTAAAGGAGTTCTTAAGTCATGAGAAATATTAGTTATAAGCATTCTTCTCTGTAATTCATGAGCACGCTGTGCATGTGTTTTTTGCCAAAGTTCCTCTTTTATTTCATTTACACTTTGCGCAAGGCGTGCCAGTTCATGCGAACCAACAACAGGTATAGAATAATTGATGTCAGGATCGGGAATTTTTCTAATTCCTTCTTCAATAGCCTTAATATATGTAACAATTCTTGAAATTATGCCAAAAGATAATACAAAGAACACCATGATGGAAAAAACTCCCGCACTAATATGGTGCGCCTCTGAGAAAATTGCCATCTTGATGGATTCAAAAAGCCCTATGGCTCCACTTCTTTGAAAAAAATGTGCTACCCCTACCAATATTAAAAACAAAGACACACTTATAAATGTCGAGAAAAACATTTGTAAAAATAAAATAATATACAGTGAATTTCTTTTATTTTTAATCAACACGATATCCAACTCCCCAAACTGTTTTTATATATTCAGGATTTGAAGTATCATCTTCTATTTTATTTCTAAGATTACGTATATGTACAGAAACAGTACTTTCTGCATTGAGCGTCGTATGTTCCCCCCATACGTTGGTATAAATTTGTTCTAGATTATATACCCTTTTCTGGTTTTTCAAAAAAAGCTCTAAAATAGAAAATTCAATTTTTGTTAATTTTATAGAAACACCTCTTTTAGTAAGGCTTCTTGCAGCTAAATTCATTACTAAATTATTATAAACTATTTCATTTTTATTTATTCTAGCTGAAGTTATCGGAGAAATATTTTCAGAATAATTTCTATATCGCCTAATGTTAGCTTTAACTCTTGATATTAAATCTATGGGGTTAAATGGTTTAGTAATATAATCATCAGCTCCGGATGAAAATCCTGTAAATTTATCCATATCTTCAGATTTTGCCGTAAGAAATATTACAGGTACAGTATATTTTTTACGAATTTCAAGGCAAGTTTCAGGCCCATCCATTTTAGGCATCATGGAATCAAGAAGAACAAGATCAATGGATTTATCCACGTCTTTTTCTAGTACTTCAAGGCATTGTAAGCCATTTTCTGCTTCAAAAACTTCGTAAGAATCATTGATTAAATACAATTTTATGAGATTTCTAATATCATTATCGTCATCAACAACCAAAACTTTCATGGCACACCTCGTCTCATATTCCTTTTAGATATAACACACTGTTTTTTGCAAGCTACTAGATATTTTTATAACCAACGCACATGCTCACCCACAGCCGTAGTAAGCAGGCATAATAGTATTCTGTACGCATAGCTATACCCTTTTTAAAACCCTCTGCCTAGTTGGTATTTTCCTAAAAAAAGGTGAAAGGGGTTCACCCTCTCACCTGTTCATAAACGTATATGCTATTAAAAACAAAATTTTGTTGCGTCAGCTCTAAACATTTACAGCACGTTTAGGCATACCTCATACGCACGACCTACTTACGCATTATTGCACAGGCACGACAAGGGCTTTTCCCTCAAATGTTCCCGTAAGCGTCTCTAAAAAAGCCACTATGCTTTTTCTATCTGCTGACGAAACCTCTATGCCTGCCAAATATGTCCCCATAATGCGCACGACATCTTCCAAATTTGTTACTGTTCCATCATGCAAATACGGTGCTGTTAAAGTAATATTACGTAAATTTGGAGTTTTAAATTTATGTAAATCTTCAGCCTTATGGGTAAAGGCTTTCAAACCAATATCCGAGGCTAGAGGGTTGCCGCGATCTGTAAAATAATCCTTCTTTAAATTCATAAATTCAAAGGATTGCCCCCCAAGGGACTTACCCACATGGCATGAAGCACAGCGATAGGCCTTGAACCGCACATAGCCATGTTTAGCAAGGTCACTAATGGCAGCATCATCTCCTGCTAACCACTTATCAAAGGGGCTGTCCGGGGTAATAAGGGTTTTTTCATACTCTGCAATGGCATGTGTAATATTCTCTTCTGTCCACCCTGAAGGGTACAACCTTGTAAATTCTTGCGTTAAAGGCGCATCTTTAGCAAGTTTTTTAGTAATTTCTTGCCAATTGGGGCTACCCATTTCAATGGGATTAAGCGGTGGCCCTGCAGCTTGAGCTTGTAAATCCGCCGCGCGACCATTCCAAAACTGACTTTGATTATAGACGGCATTAAAAACCGTAGGAGCATTTATATCTCCTTCTTGTTCCCGTATACCTTTAGAAAAGCGTAAGGCATCGGCACCGCCCTTGGCAAAGTCGTGACACGAAGCACATGAGACAGTATTATCTACAGAAAGCCTTGCATCATTAAAAAGCTTTTTCCCCACACGCGCTTTTGCTGCATCATAGGGCACAGCTTCAATCATCTGCACAGGTTCATTGGCATGACGCACCGCCATGCCTTTGGACGCATAATACTGGGCTCTATTCACGCTTACCCATTCAAGAATATCTTTTTTATCTTGCTCTGAGAGCAAAGTATCCCAATGCACAGCGCTAAATTTAGCCGGTGGCATGGTATTATGTAAAACCACCCACTCCATTTTAGCCAAGGTGCTTTCCCCTACTTTACTACTATTTTTAACATCGGTTAACTCTATGCGTAAATCCATGGCGCGTATGCCATCTTCATAATCTTTTTCTATAATTTCTTTAATTCCAGGAATTTTTGCATAAAAAGGGAGATCGATATCTCGCGTGTGACAAGCCATACACTTTTCTTTAACAAGTGTATCCACATTCTGAAATTTTTTCCGAATTTCTACTTCATCCACAGGCAAGCTCAAAGCCATGGTAGGTGCAAGACTCAAAGTGAAACACCATAAGCTGCCCCAAAATACCCGTATAGCTTTCTTCATACGTCCCCCTTAAAAGCCTAATTCCTAGCTTTTTACTGCTAATAAAAACTATTCTTAAAAAGGATGACATATTTACATTTTCAAATCAAGCAAAAGGACATGGCGCGCAGACCGTTTTTTTTTACAAAAAAAAGACACAGTATGCTGTGTCTCAGTTTGATGACAAAACCCTTTCAAGCCTTTGGGCCACTCAAGATAGGCAAGCTATCTCGATGGATTTTTACGTAATTAAATATTATCTAAAGAGCTTAATTGAAAAGTTCCCAAATCTTCTTTTTGCAAGCGTAATACAGCAATATATTGTAATGTTTTTTTATAAATACGACTGTCTGGATTAATATATTGCGCACTCAAAATATGCTGCTCAGCTTCATCATAATCGCCCATTTCAATAAGTATACGAGCCACATTAAAATGCGCATGGTCATCATTGGGAGAAAGCATAAGAGTGCGTTGCGCAAAGGCTACAGCTTCGGGATAGCACTTTCTTTTACGCAATTCTATACCAAAGTCATTGAACATATGCTTATGCTTGTCCGTAATACCCTCTTGAATTTCCAATAAATTCTTAAAAAGTGGTAAAGCCGTTTCCACAGAGTTAGTACGTTTTATACGCACAAGGGCCTTACGAAAAAGCTCGCGCAAAGTGCTTTCCACATCTTCTGTGGAAGCTCGTGTACTTTGTGTTGTAAGAAGGCGATGGGCTTCAGTCTTAGGGTATTTCTTTATATGTGGTTCATGGGTGAATTTTGTGGTAAGGGTTGCTGCGTCCACGGTTTTGAGCATGTCCACAGCTTGAAATTGCCCATTAAGCATTTGTATGGAATACACAGACCCTGCTGCCCATACAAAATAATAGGTTTTTTTCCCTGTGGCATCTGTCCGTGAAAAAACGCCAACAAATTCCTTATCCATTATGCTCCCCTTGCTATGCTCTACTAGCCTTAAAGCAATACACTATAGTTCATAAAAAAGCAATTCCTTACAAAGAGCATTTTTCCATTAGAAATCAAGGTGTAAAGTATTTGCAAAAGTAACTCTAATGGCACCAACACTATGAGTCCCATACACTTGCATTCCATGTGCCTCTAAAGCTTCACGAACAGCCCTATGCGGATGCCCATATGAATTTTGTCGCCCAGCACTCACAAGAGCTACTTCAGCCCCCACGGCCACATAAAACTCTGGTAACAAAGCATCTAGCGCTCCGTGATGAGGCACTAATAACACCTTTGCGCTTATATCTTGCCCAGATGCAAGTACCCCTTGTAAAGAAGCGCGGCTGGCATCTCCACACAATAAAGCTAAGCCTTGCCTGTGTTGCCCTTCTCCCTGTACCAAGCGTAAAATAAGCGAGGCATTATTTTTGTTAAGTACAACACCTTGAGGCGGCCAAAGCACTTCCAAAAATACAGCTGTACTTGGATCATGACCATCTTCTGTTAAGGGTACGTGCATACCTGCGTGTAAAGATTCACGCCGTAAACTAGAGTTAGCCATTTTTTGCCAAAGTTCTTGATTTGTTTTGCCAAAAGTATGCCCATTGGTGTAGAAAAAATCTGACTGTAAATGCGGCAACATATGCAACAAACCACGTAAATGATCCGTATCGGGGTGCGAATTAATCATACCATAAACACGAGGAGCTTCATTATACAAAAGACTTGGCATAACCAATTGCGTACCTGGGTCAAAACGCTTGGAAGTGGAACCGCCTCCATCCACTAAAACACGTTGCCCATGCGCTACATTCAAAGCTATGGCTTGGCCATGCCCCACATCAAAAAGCGTTAAGCGCACAGAAGATTGCGCATAGCCCATATAGCGCAACAGCGGCGCCACACATAAAAGACATGCTGCCAACACAAAAAGCCTATAAATATTTGAAGGTATGGGCGCCCTATCCTTACGCCCTTGTACGCTATCTTTCCAAGAAATCCGCCCCACAAGCAAAGCTAAAGCCAACATAAGGGGAATCCACGCAAATATGGTGCTTGCATGCGGTCGTAGCACCGCCATACTTTGTAAAAAAGAATACTGCTCAAAAAATTGTATAACAGAGACTAAGGCTTGGCAGGGAAGTACAGCCAAAGAAATCGCAAATAAAGCTACACTTTTTGAAGCGCATAAAGAAAGTAGAAGGCCCAAAGCTCCCCAAGGTAGAACCCACATGGCTAGTACAGGAAGCCAAAGACAATTTGCCCAAAAATAGAGCCCCGCAGGTGGAAAGTAATACAGCATATAGGGCAAAAGTACCACTTGAATGGTACAAGAAATGACAAAGCATTGCACAAAGAATCGTCGTATGCTTAACGCTTTACGTGTAAAAGCCGTGGATTTACTGCTGCGCGCACCACGCTTTTTTGCATACTGTTCCCCATAGGATAAAGCCGGCATGACAAGGCATAGAGAGGCCACACAAAGCAAGGAAAGCTGTAAGCCCATGTCATACAAAGCTAAAGGCCACATAAGGGTGAGTATACAGGCAGTCCATACAAGTGCATGGCGTAAGGTGAACACCTGCTGGCGCCACAACAAAAGAAAAACCACTGTCAGTAAGCATAAGGCACGCAATAAAGACGAAGGCGCATTACCCAGCCACGCATAGGCCCATGCCAAAGGAAAAGAACACAATATATAAGCTTTATATCGTGGCATATGTAAAAAAAGCACGGGAGACAGCGTAGAAAGAGCGCGTAGAGCTAGCCACACAGCAAAGCCCACCACGGCTAAATGTTGCCCAGAAAGAGCCAAGGAGTGCACAAGAGATAATACCCGCATGCCCTCCACTGTCCCTTGCGCCAAAGTAAACTTTTCTCCTAAGAGCAAGGTCGGCAAGAAGGCCAAAGCCTGCCCGTACTGGGCATTTTTTCCCTGAGCCGCTTCGTGTAAGATGTGCGAAAAAGTTTGTACTATATCTTCTCGTACAGCGGCCCAAAAGAAAGGCTTGCCAAAAACTTCTACAGCTCCCCTGTTATCGCGAGTCCATAAGCGCCAAAAAACGCCCTGACTTTGCCAATAAAAGCCAAAGTTACTTCCCCAAGGATTCTCATAGCCTTCTGTGGTGCGTACCTTGGCTGTAAGGCGTACATATTGCCCCGGTATGGGGCGTTGTAAAAGATGCTTTTGTTCTGGACGTACTTGTTCTGTACGTGCTTTTTCAGACCATTCCCATGTCCATACAGCCAAGCCATCTAAAGGGATTTGAGACAAATTGGCACCAGAAAAAGACCTCGCCACAGATGCTCTGCCGCCAGCTCTCTCTTCCACAGGTTTGAGATGACGCAAAAAAATACGCCAGCGCCCTTCCACTAAAGACTGCACACGTACCACCTGCCCTTCAAGGCGTAAAGTCACAGGCTGGCCTTGTTCTTGCGTCCAAGACGGCACGGGAGGACGCTCAGGAAACACAAAAAACACTGTCACAAAACCTGCACTAAAAAGAACCATAGCCCAAAGCGCAGGACCTTTGGCACGTAAACGCCCATCCATATAAAAGAGAAGCAAGGCCACACTAAGGGCCCATACAGGCGCATGGGGTCCCCAAAGCCCACAGAGCCAAAACAGGCTTAAGCTTTGCCACAAGAGTAAGGGTTGTAAAAGAGGTGAAAAGGAAGGATTTAAGGAAAAAAATTCTTGAGCCCGTTTTTTTGTCTTATACTTTACTCCCATAGCCGTAAAAGCCTCAGCTTGATCTGTGGCATGGCTGGCAGATTCACTGGGAACTGCTGGTTCTGGTAAGGGAACAGGATGGGCTTTAGGCATAGCTCTCCTTAAAAAAAGGGTACTATACACATATAATACCCTGTTCTGCAATGACAAGAAGAGTTAGTAAAAAGCTTTATATGACAACGAGTTAGTCGCGCCCACTCAAAGTGCGTTCCACATCACGCTCTTCTGCGCGGCGTTTTAAGCTTTCTCTATGATCGTGCAATTTCTTACCGCGGCCCACAGCAATTTCTAGCTTAATCTTACCTTGTTTAAAGTACAGCTTCACCGGAACAATAGTAAGGCCCTTTTGCTCTACTTTAGAAATAAGCACTTCAATTTCGCGTGAATGCAAGAGTAATTTTCTCTCACGCGTGGGATTTTGCACCACATAGCCGGCATTCTCATAAGGGGCAATATGCATACCCACCACAAAGGCTTCGCCATTTTTAAAATCCACATAAGAGTCCATAAAGTTGACCTTACCTTGACGTAAGCTCTTTACTTCAGGACCCGTTAAGCTGATGCCGGCTTCTAAAAAGTCGCTCAACTCATAAAGATGACGTGCTTTCTTATTGGGTGCAATGGTTGCAGGAGAAGGTTTCTTTGCCATAGTTTATTATTATCCTAATGCGAGGGAAAAATTGTCGAGTAAAAAGAATAATCATCCACCAAGTTCTGCGCAAGGCATTCTTTCACAATACGCATACAGGCCGCCGTATCTGAAGTTCTGAGCACCATTTGCGACATGTGCTGGCATTGCTCTGCATGTAAAGAGCGCACTAAATGCTTAATGGCCGGAATGTATTGCGGCGTGGCAGATACGGTATCTACGCCCATACCAATGAGCACAGCTAAGCAATAAGGGTCAGTAACCATTTCCCCGCATACAGCCACACTTATGCCCTCACGATGCGCACAGTCAATGACACGCTTTAAAGAACGCGTCACTGCAGGATGCAGCGGCTGATGTAAATACGCCACATGCTTATTGCCGCGGTCTATGCCAAGCAAGTAATGCACAAGATCATTGGTCCCAATGCTGAAAAAGTCGCATTCACGAGCCAGAGCATCGGCTATGAGCACAGCTGAAGGCACTTCTATCATAATGCCTAAGGGAAGACGCTCAGCATGGGCAATACCTTGCGCTTTCAAGTCTTGTCGCACTTCTTGTAAAATATGCTTCACGCTATGCACTTCTTCCATACAAGAAATCATGGGCAGCATAATGGCCATGGAACCGTGCAAAGCAGCCCTGTACAAGGCGCGAAATTGCGTACGTAACAGGCCTTGGTGGCGCAAGCAAAAACGAATACCGCGAAGCCCCAAAGCCGGATTAGCTTCCTTAAGGCTGGTCTGCGTATCCAACATTTTATCGGCGCCCACATCGAGTACACGAAAGATTACGCGTTGCGGCGCGGCTTTTTGCACCACTTCGCTATATTCTTTATAAAGCTGTTCTTCTGTGGGAAGTTTACGTCCGCGTAAGTAGGCAAATTCCGTACGATACAGACCAATGCCTTCGGCCCCATGATGGCAAATATTATCCACCTCACTGGCTCTTTCAAGGTTAGCTTGCACTTCTACGCGCACAGCATCTCGCGTTTCTGCCACAAGATGCCCACTTAAACGTACATTTTCCACCCAGGCTTCGTATTCAGCACGTTTTTGATGATACACTTCCAATTCTGCATCGTCAGGGGCAATAAGCACACAACCTTGTAAAGCGTCCACAATAACAAGGTCACCTTCTTTGGCAATTTCTAAAATCCCCGTCACGCCCACCACAGCAGGAATACGTAAAGATCTTGCTAAAATAGCCGTGTGGGAAGTTACGCCGCCCTCTGCCATGACCAAGGCTAAAATGCGCTCTGCCGGCAAGTCTAAGGTATCCACCGGAGATAAATCTTCGGCCATATGCACCCGCGGAGAATCCCCCACCATGGGCACATATTCCTTGCCTGCCAAGCGGCATTGCAAGCGCAAGCCCACAGCGCGTAAATCCAAAGCCCTTTCTTGCAAGTAGGGATCATCAATATCTAAAAAAGCGGCGCTCAGTGCATCAATGGCTTTTTGTAAGGCCCAAGGAGCGCACAAACGCTGAGTGTGCACAAATTCCTCCGCATCATCTAAAAGACGAGGGTCCTTGCTAATCATGATATGCGTTTGAATTATGCTTCCAAGCTCTGCCCTATCGCCGCACATATTTTGTTGACTGGCACGCAAATCTTCATGCACATGTCTTGTGGCAGCGCGCAACTTTTCTATTTCATTATCAATTTCTTCAGGAGCTATGAAGCGCTCTTCCACATGCGCTTCCTGATGGGTGCGCACAATTTTGCCAATGGCAATACCGGGAGAAACCGCTGTACCAAAAAGTTGTGAACGTGCCATAATTATTCCTTAAATCCCGTAAAAAAAAGTTCAGCAATGCGGGTGAGACATGCTTCGGCATCCTCTCCCTGAGCGTAAAAGACAAGCTCACTTCCTGCCACAGCGCCAAGGGTTAAAATATCTAACATACTCTTGCCATCTGCGCTATTTTTACCACACTCTACATGCAGCGAGGCTTGAAAAATTTGTGCGGCTTCGGCAATACGCGCTGCGGGTCTTGCATGTAAGCCCAAAGAAGAATATACTTTAAGCCTGCAACATAAGCCTCGTAGTGTTTGTTCAAATGCCATGTCTTTGGTAATATCTTGAGCCATGTCTTTAGTCATATTTGGGGCCATATATTGTACCATGTCTGCCACAAACAAATCCTTTTATTGTGAAACAACAGGTTTTATGCTTTCTAAAAATAAAGCCGCAAAAAGAAGTATCACCAGCACAAGCCGCGGCACATGGGCCCTTTGAATGAGCAAAGCTGCCACAAGCACACAAAAAACGGCCCACACCTCATTGCCCCAATAGAATATGGTTTCCCCATCCACCATATTCCAGAAAATGGCAGCCAAAAGAAAGGCATTACCCAATTTAATGCGCTCAGCCCAATTTATCAGGTCAAAAGTGCGTAATATGTGTAATGCCCCAAAATTATGCTTTACCCCCATATAAAACATATACATGCGGAAAAAAATCACCATAGCAAGCAAGCATCCTGTCCAAGCCAAAGCCGCTGTCACCATGGTGTTTTGCATAACAAGAGGACTATTCCACAAAGGTGCATGAGCCACAAAAGCACTGGGAATGCCATATAAAAAGCACAAAAAGCAACCCAAAGCCCAAAAAACCAACACCGACCCGCTAAAAAAAGAGTCACCAATGGCAGAAAGTGTGGTGGCCGTGGTGTGCAAAAGCCCTTCCATGCCCTCAGCGGACATTTTCTCTTGAGCTATACGCTCTTCTAAAGCAAGGAAAATACCCACCAAAAGAGGTGCCATGAGCGTATGTGTACGCACATGGTGTATATAGCGCTTACGGGCCGCGCATAAGGCCTCATCCTGTGTATGTAAAGCTTGCAAAGCCGGATCTAAAGCATATAAAAAGCCCGCCCTTTGCATATGCCGCGCACTCATGGCCGCTCCCACGCTCCAAGAGCGTCGAAAGCATTGCCAAAGTACTTTTTTAGGCAGCATAGGCTTTACTGGGCATCAAGCCATTGTTGAATGTCTGCCAATTGCTTTTGCACCGATTGCGGCCCGGTGCCACCGGGAGTATTACGGCGCAGCACAGCGGCTTTATAATCTAAAATGGCAAAAACATCTTCTTCAATATGCGAGCAAATACTTTGCAAAGTGGCTAAATCCAAATCTTCAAGCCCCTTACCTTCTTGCTCAGCAAGAGCCACAGCGGCGCCGGTTATATGGTGCGCCTCGCGAAAAGGTATACCCTTGCCCACTAAATAATCTGCCAATTCCGTGGCATTGAGAAAACCTGCTTTACACGCCGCATACATACGATCAGTGCGGAAAGTCAAAGCTTCTAACATACCAGCCATAAGCGTGAGCGATGCACGTAAGGTGGTGTCGGCATCAAGAAAAGGCTCTTTGTCTTCTTGTAAATCTCTATTATAGGTAAGCGGAAGGCCTTTTAAAGTGGTGAGCATGGCGGTGAGACTGCCATACACACGCCCCACTTTACCGCGCATAAGCTCTGCCACATCGGGGTTTTTCTTTTGTGGCATGATGGAAGAGCCCGTGGCATAGCCGTCGGGCAACTTAATGAAACCAAAGGCCGGATTAGCCCAAATGAGAATCTCTTCGCAAAAGCGCGAAAGATGCATCATGGTGCAAGAGGCCGTAAATAAAGCCTCAGCTAAAAAATCTCTATCGGCCACAGCATCCATGGAATTATGGAACACGCCGTACATATCCAGCTCTTGCGCCACAGAATGCGGATCCAAATTATAGGTGGTGCCAGCTAAAGCCGCCGCACCTAAGGGAGAAATACGCACCCTGCGCTCGCACTCTTGCATACGCGCAGCATCGCGGGTGAACATCCACGCATAAGCCAGCATATGCTGCGCAAGGCTTACAGGCTGAGCCGGCTGTAAGTGGGTATAGCCCGGCAAAATGGTGTCTTGGTGCTCTTTGGCGCGTTGTACAAATACAGCCACCAAAGCTTGCGTAAGGCGTTGCCATTCACGCATGCTATCAGAAACAAAGAGACGAAAGGCAAGGCCCACTTGGTCGTTACGACTACGCCCTGTGTGCAATTTCTTGCCCACGTCTCCCACAATTTCTGTCAAACGCGATTCAATATTCATGTGTACATCTTCGAGGGCCATCTTCCACTCAAAGTCACCGGCTTCAATCTCTGCTTTCACAGCATCAAGACCTTGCACAAGCTGCTCTGCCTCTTGAGTTTCTATAATACCCTGACGACCAAGCATACGCGCATGGGCTTTGGAGCCCGCTATATCATGCGCATACAAAGCCTGATCATAGGAACAAGATTCTGTATAAGCGGCCACAGCCTCTTCGGGGCCTTTAGAAAAACGGCCACCCCAAGATGTATTTTTTGACATGAATATCTCTTCTTTTTTCGAAATGCGCTACGTTTACTTAAGGTTCATTTTTTGCTTCATGCCGGCAATGGTGCGAAGGCGCAAACCATCTAAGCGAATAAAGCCGGCGGCGTCCTTATGATCATAAGTAGCTTCGTCAGCTTCTTCAAAGGTAGCCAAATCATGAGAGAAAAGACTATAAGGAGAAGTACGCTGCATGGGCCAAGCATTACCTTTATAAAGCTTTAAGGTCACGCTACCGGTGACATATTCTTGGGCTTTATCCATAAGAGCTTGCATAACTTCACGCTCAGGAGCAAACCAGAAGCCGTCATAAATAGTAGTAGAATAACGAGGCACCAACAAATCACGTGTGGCTAAAACTTCGCGGTCAAGGCATAAGCCTTCAAGGTCACGGTGCGCAGTGTATAAAATGGTACCACCGGGAGTTTCATACACGCCGCGGCACTTCATGCCCACGACACGGTTTTCTACCATATCTAGGCGACCAATGCCGTGCTTAGCACCCAAGGCATTCAAATGCTTGATGATAGTTGCCGGAGACATGGCTTCACCATTAAGGGCAATGGGATTGCCGCGTTCAAAATCAATGGTGATCATTTCAGGAGTATCGGGAGCTTCTTCCACAGGCACGCATAAACGGTGACAAGAAACATCGGGCGCTGCGCCTGGATCTTCCAATTCAGAACCTTCAAAGCTGCAGTGAAGCATGTTTTCATCCATGCTATAACGCTTGGCTTCAGAAGAAATGGGAATGCCATGCTTATCGGCAAATTCATTGAGCACCGTACGGGACATAAGATCCCACTCACGCCAAGGGGCGATAACGCGCAAATCCGGAGCAAGAGCATTGACGGAAAATTCAAAACGTACTTGGTCATTTCCCTTACCGGTGGCACCGTGTGCTACAGCATCTGCACCTTCTTTACGGGCAATCTCCACAAGACGCTTAGCAATAAGCGGACGAGCAATGGCGGTACCAAGCAGGTAAC
>CAYJPR010000002.1:0-44992 GCA_964372075.1 uncultured Desulfovibrionaceae bacterium
AGACAGTTATTAACCTACCGATGCACACTAGCCTTGAACTAGAGGCCATGAGGGATATGCTAAAAGTAAATATGAGCTTTGACGATATGCTGAGTCACCTTATGCATAATAATGGAGGCTTAGCTATGATGCAAATGTATAAGATTTTGAGGGGAAAGTATTTTGAGGCGGTAGCGGTATTAGCAAAGAAGTGATAAGAATACACTAAAATATTAACTTAATTCCTAACAAAATCATCTATTAGGAATTAAGTTAATATACTATTTATTTGCTTTTACAAGGATTGCAAGTTTCTGTTAAAATTCTTAAATGTATAACAATGCTATAGTTTTGATATTTTATTTTTTATTTCATAGAATTCAATAAGTTTTTTATTTTTTTCGAAACTTATATTTGAATCACCTGAATAAAAAACAAAGCTAATGCTTAAATCATCATTTTTTACAAGAACACCCTTTTCAAATGTTCTTAAAATATTGTATTCTATTTTTTTTACAGTTATGAGTATATTTTCTTTTGACATAAAACTTGATAAAGCTTTTTTTTGCGCAACGTTCGCAACATAAAAATATGGAAAAATAATCATAAAAAATATGAGCAAAAATTTAAAATTTAACAGTAAATTTGCTCTATATATGAATATCACTACTGAAAATGAAATACAAAAAATTATAAAAAAACACGCTAAAAAATTTTGATGAAATATATATTTAATAGAAATTAAATATAAAGTAACAACTATTAACACAATAGATATAAATAAAAATATTCCGCATACCAAAAAAATATTTTGAGGATATGAAGTATCTCTTGTTCTAGAAATACTATTAATTTTATCAAATGTGTTTTTAATAGGAAACGATGCACTTAATAAACTTAAAATTAAAACAGTTATAAATGATGTAACTGTTAAGGAATAGTCCGCAACAGTTAAAGGTAACATGCTTATATCTAATTCAAATGTCATAAAATAAACTGTATTATAAACAAAAGAAAGTGTTAGAAAGAATGATGTAAATAAAATAGCAATAGAAGGAAATTTTTCTATGATTTCAAAATATTTCATTTTTATCTCTCAAAATACAATTACAGAACATTAGGCTAAAACAAAAATTATAAATACATCAAATTTTACGCAAATCAAGGCATCATAAGCGATAGGCTCAACATTGACAACGCACACATACAGCACTATATATGTACATACAGGAGGTGTGCAATGGCAAACACCAACATCACCATTCGTATGGATGAAAATCTAAAAAAACAAGCTGAAGAACTTTTTTCTGACCTTGGTTTGTCCATGTCATCGGCCTTCATAGCTTTTGTGAAGCAGTCTGTACGAGAACAGCGTATACCCTTTATGTTATCACGCAATGTACCAAATCAGGCTACTTTTGAAGCTATAGAAGAAGCTAGACAAGGTAAAAACCTTAGCAAGCCTTTTACGTCTGTGCAAGCTCTCATGGATGACCTTAATGCTAGCAATTAAGTACCACAACAGCTTTAAGAAAGATTACAAGAAAATTTGCAAACGTGGCTATAACCCCAAGCTACTTGAAGATGTGCTCAATATTCTAGCGAAAGGTGAAAGCTTACCAGCCAAATATAAAGACCATCAGCTCATAGGTAACTATAAAGGTTGCAGGGAGTGCCATATTGCACCTGATTGGCTACTTATTTATGAGATAAACAATGACGAGCTTTTGCTTTACCTCATTCGCACAGGTACGCACAGCGACCTCTTTTAAAATAGATATGCATAGAGCCGTTTTTCTTCATTTATGGCGTAAAACAGCTTTTTCTCCTACTCCTCCACAAATAAATCCTTCACCTTAACCCCCAAGGCCTTGGCGATGGTTTCAAGGGTAGAAATACGGCACTCTTTAATCATATCTCCACGAGCGCGTGTAATCGTCTGACTTGAAAGTTTGGTCTTTTCTTCAAGAGCCACGTAAGTAATCCCTTTTTTCTCCATAATTTCTTTAACTTTGCTCTTGACCATTGAAGCCCCCTTTTGCTTCAACGTATCAAAGTGCGCTTGACATTTTAACGGTGATATATCAACGTACACAAAATGCATTTTATGCCGTATAAAGCGGCGGAAACATATCATTCCATGCATCTTGGTGATGATAGCTTCTTACAACAATGAAACCGTGGAAATCAGAAAATGACACACAACATGCCTCAAAAATGGAAAAATTTAGCCCTCATTCTTACACTTTGTTTCGTTAGTCTCACAGCAGGCTGCCTAAGTAACAAAACAGACTACAACGACATCCAAGGTTATTGGAAGGCGACCGTTCGTAAGGACTTCATGGCTGGCCATATTAGCTCTGTGGCCTTTGGACAAACATCCGTGGCCGTCGGTAGAGCGAACAGTGCTTTTGAGCTTGATGCAAATGCCGATATTCTCACCATCAAACTTGCCACAGGTGCCACCATTGCCGTGAAAGACCTTAAAGGCGACACCCTGCAAGTTTCCCTTCCTCGTGATGTAAAACTTGACTCTCAAGAGCGTACTTTTTTTGAATATAAGCGCATTTCAGAGAAAGAGTACAAAGATATTGTTAAAAAGCCAGAGCGTAAAAAAACTATCACACCTGACCTGAGCTTTTAAAGGAATTCTATCATGGGCGCGCTTATAGGCTTTATATTTGCATGTCTTACGAATATTTTTACAATTATTTTCTTGGGTTTATTGGCTTCTTGGTTCTTTTTAGATGTTCTTTCGTGGCTCTTTTTTGCCATTCTCCCCTATCTATGCATGGCAACCGTGGGCTTTGTGCTTTTCTTGTTCTATAGGAAAAATAGGAGCGCATGCCATGACTTTGCGAACAATATGTTTCTTAAACTTAAAGAAAAATTTATAAACAGTGCATATTATAAAAATAAATAGCAAATAAGCTCTAGCGCAGAAATAGCCAGAGAAGATGTAGGCAAAAAGTTTTTACGGTTATACCCATAAAAACTTTTTGCCTACATTATTTTTTTCTGCTACGTTGCTCATATGGGAGGCGTTATGATTTACAGACCTTTATACATGAGCAAGCTCATTCCCTATATTGATACCCCTTTTATCAAGATTTTGTCGGGCATTCGGCGTTGTGGTAAATCTACCTTGCTCAAAATGCTCATACAAGAGCTAGAGACGCGCGGCGTAACTAAGGAACATATTGTTCATTATAATTTTGATTCTTTACAATATGAACACATTAAGACTGCGCAAGCCTTGTATGCCGAGCTGCAAAGCAAGCTCACTTCAAAGGGAAAGTACTATCTCTTCTTTGATGAAATTCAAGAAGTGAGCTCTTGGGAAAAGCTTGTAAATTCTCTTGCGCTAGACTTTGATGTGGACATCTACCTTACAGGGTCTAACTCAAACCTTCTCTCCTCAGAAATTGCCACATATCTCACAGGCCGCTATATTTCCGTAAAGGTATACCCTCTTAACTTTAAAGAATATTTAAGTTTTAAGCAGGAGTATAGGGAAGTTAAAGGACTACATGAAGAACTTGTGGAGTATATTCAAAAAGGCGGCTTCCCTGCTATTCACCTTAAAGAGTACTCACAAGACGAAGTGTATAGTATTGTAAGGGATATTTATAATTCCACAATTTTTACAGATATTGTGCGGCGCAATGAAATTCGCAAAATTGACCAGCTTGAGCGTGTGGTAAAGTTTGCTTTTAATAATGTGGGGCGTACCTTTTCTGGCGCATCCATTTCAAAGTATTTAAAAAGTGAAAACCGCACCATTAATGTGGAAACCGTCTACAATTACCTCAAACAGCTTGAGAATGCTTTTATTCTGCAGCGTTGCCAGCGTTTTGATTTAGAAGGTAAGGAAATTCTTAAGACTCAAGAAAAATTCTACCTTGCCGACCCTGCCCTACGCTATAGCGTGCTGGGTTATTCTTCGGATAGTGTCGCCGCCATGCTGGAAAACGTGGTGTATAGAGAACTTCTTTCACGCGGCTATGAGGTATACATCGGCAAACTTGGTAACTATGAAATTGACTTTATAGCCTCCAGACAAGGCGAAAAAATCTATATCCAAGTAAGCCAGATGATACGTGAAGAAAGCACGGAAAAACGTGAGTACGGCAGACTCTTAGATATTAAGGACAATTACCCTAAGTATGTACTGCGTACTGATGCCTTTACCGGCGGTAATTACGAGGGCATTAAAACCATGCACGTGGCTGACTTTTTGATGCTTGAGAAATTCTAAGAAATATTTGAAATCCATAATTTTATAAAATAATATCAAGTCTATCCTATTGCTCACCTATGAGCTTTGAAAACTTGCATCATCTCCACTTATAAATATTACAAAATTCATTGCCTACGCCAGTTTTCATGAACGAGTGCTGGAGTCACGGGAATAGATAAAACTAATATCATATCATCTCATAATAAGGAACGACAGACTGTATTTTGCAAATTTACTTATTTTTCACTCTTTCAAAATAATTATCTAGGCTTGGCTAAATGATGAATTAAGCCTACGTTCTGCAGGAAATACTATCGCCCTTATGCCATTTTCCAGAAAATATTGAATAGGTGTAACCCTCCAAATATTTGAGATAAGCTACTTGCTGAGGCTAGGGAGATATTATAATAAAAACTTAACAGTTATATATTTAATACAATACATTATTATTCTAACTTTCTTTAGATAAATATAAATGAGCTGGAACTATGTTTAATGGATGTTCTAATGTTTCAGTAGCATACATGAGATACAGATGACGATAGGTACGTGTCATTGCAACATACAATGCTTTTCTACTTTCGTCCGTTTTTGCTCCCGCAAACATCGGAAGAATTACGGTTTCAAATTGTAATCCTTTTGCACTGTGATAGGTCATAAGTTTAGGATGTTTACTATTAAAGTTTAGTGTGTCCTTGTTTGTGGCGTCATTTTTGCCAGCATATTTGAACTCACATATAAAATTACGCTCATTAAATAACTCCATAAATCGTAGAATAAGTTCATTATTAGGAACAAGTATTCCCATATTAGGACTTTTTAGCTTAGTAAAAATACGAAGAATAGAGTCTGATTGTTTTTCAATACTTTCTACGGGAAAAAAATGAGGAAGCTGTTTTTCAGTACTTTTGTAAATTTTTTCGGAATATTGGTTTGCATCAACAGCAACATACGGTTGAGTTATTTGCGCCACAGAACGTGGTAAACGATAGTTATTATAAAGATATAGTGGTTCTAAATCTGTAATCTTGGATATTTCATCAATTGAGAGTGTTTTTTTGCCCATAAAGTTATATATTGATTGAGCAGTATCACCAAAAAAGAAATAATTTTTTCGAGTGGCTGAAATAAATTCTTGAATTTCGAGTTGAGAAAAATCTTGAATTTCATCAACAATAATATAATCTGCCATAGGCATTCCAACATTTTTCCATTGCCAGTGATAGTAAAATTTCATACCACTTACATTGTCCGCAACACCTTGAAACATATATTTATTTAAAGATTTAGTATAAACAATTAAAATTACATCTCCACCTTTTTTGTGGATTTGTAGTGCTTTGTTATAAGCAATAACAGATTTTCCACTTCCGGCACAGCCGGAAACAAGCATAGATTTATCTAGTGTTTTATCAATGAGGTCAAGCTGGTCTTCGTCCATATTACTTTCTTCTACATGGAAATCTAAGAGAGATTTTTGTTTGCGTATAAAAAGACTTTTCTTTGTTGTTGCCAGAGGACTTTCAACTTGCTTAGAGGTGGGTTTTTCCTTTTGCTCCAGAAGAAACGTTTTGAGACGCTGAATCTCTAAAATTAGGGCATGTTCTTTACGTTCAAGCTCTAACTTTTCATCTTTGTATCTTTGAACTTCCAGATGTGTTTGTTCACTTGCTAACGCTATACTTTGTTGTTCTTCCAATGCAAATTTTAAAGACTCAATTTCTGCTTCTTTAGCAATGAGTACGTCTGCTTTTTGTCTATTCAAAAGAGCAGTATCAGAATCACTTCTTTTTTTAATTTCTTGTTCGAGGGCTTCAATTTCTCGTTGAAATGATGATGTAAGAGCTTCGATTTCTAACTCTTTTTCTTTCTTTATGTGATGCAATTCATTGTTTTTGTTAATAAGTTTTTGATTTATTTCTTCAAGAGCTTTGTTTTTTAACGCTAATTTTTCAAGATTTTCGTCAAGTTGTTCTTTTGTGGCAATGCTTTGAACTTGTTCATTAAATTCCTCAGGTACAAATTCCGTTGCACCACCATTATAGTTATACCACCAGCGTGCAACAAGAAACGTTGATTTCACAATCTCTGGTGCATTGTTTGTAAATTGCAAATCATGCGCCGCTGTATTTCCCATTTTGCGCACACGATGCAACAAACTTAAAGTAATTATTGGTAAGATATCAAATTCTTTGAGTTCTTGTAACAAGTCAATAAAGTTTTTTTCGTTAGTTATGATGTTATTCTGTCGACATATAAGTTTTGTAATTTCTTCTGCAAGTATACGACAAGTTATATGACAAGAACGAGGGTCAGATGTCATATATTGTTCGGCAAATGCACCAAGCTCAGCAAGCTCATTCCATGAGTGGCGAAGGAATTCAAAATTAGTCGATTTCATAACAGAACTTTAATTATTATTTATTAAGATTACAAATAAATTCTTGAACATTGACAAAACCTGTAAAATCAACAAGATAAATAAATCCTTGTTTTACTGCAGCAGGGGACCATTTGTCGGCATAATTTTTGTTCTTTGTTTGGTCAGATTTTTTACTATCTTCGTACGTCCACACAAAAACTTCATTAACAAATAACCCAGAAAGAAAGTAAGGTTTACCTTGTACGGCATTATTTAGAAAATCACGAGTGTTGATTCTTTTGCATATTTTACTCGACTGTGATAATTGACCTATTTCTATATCTGCGTGAAGTATTTTAATGTCAATATATTTTTCTTTATTTTTATTGCTGTATTGCTTAGTAACACGTAGAGTAAGCGGGTCATTTTTTTTAATATTATTTTTTATATGTCCATTTGCTTTAAATCCATATTCTGCTGTAAAATTTATTTTTAATTTATCTATTCCATCGCTATCTCGTATACCAAGTTTTTTCTCTGCGTCAAAAGAATAGTGCGCATTTTCCAAAAGAGATTTTTCTCGTTCATGAGTATATACCCATAAATGCTTTTTTGCACGAGTATATGCGACATACATTAAACGTTTTTCTTCTTCAATGGCAAGATTGAATTCTTTTTCTCTTATATTTTCAGTGTTTTTTTCTGAATTATGCTTAAACGGTAAATCAGAAAAAGAAGGCGTCATAAGTGCAGCATCATACTCTAATCCCTTTACTTTATGAATAGTTGTTAAAATAATGTTTAGTTGAGAAGTGTTTTCAATTCTTTGACTTCTAAATTTATCATAAATTTTGAACATGTGCGTATTGTCTTTTTGGCATGACTCTTTAATGAATTCATAGAGCTCGCTATATGTATGTTCTTTGCCGTCATCAGCAATAGATTCAAAAAATTCCAAGACGAGTGTATAAGCAAAGTCCATGTAAAATGTGTCCCACTGTGAGTAATGTTTTATTCCTTTTATAATGATTTCTTGTATTTCTTTTTTTGAACTTTCACGAAGAAGGATATTTCCTTTGTGTTTTATATAGTTCATTATCGAAAATATTTCTCTGAGCCTAAACAATTCACATGCGTCTGTGCCCTGGATTCGGATACGCACATCTTGTAATTCTCGCCCCTTTATCCATGAATAACCTTTAAATACTTCATCATTACTTCTAAAAAATATGGCAATATCTTGAAATTTTTTTTCTTTTGCGTACGCTACAATTTGCTCAAATTCACTGAACCATGTTTGTTTAGGATTTTCGATGTTGTCAACATAGTGCACATATTCACTTACAGGTTCATTCTTCATAAGAGCTGTTGCTGACTTTGGCAGTAAACTATTTTCTGATAAAAATTGGCTCGCAGCATCTAAAATTTTCTGATAGGAACGATAGTTAGTTCCCATCGTTAGCTCAAGAGGATGTAGTTTATCTTGTAATTGGTCATAATAGTAACTGGGTTGTATTGCTTCAGGAATACCTTCAATTTTTTTGTCAAAACCATAAATACTTTGATTGGGGTCTCCAATGGTAAAGAAATGTACATTTGGATATATTTCTTTTAATTGAAAAAGCATATCGAGACGCGTCTGTGTAATATCTTGAAATTCATCAACCATTATGTGACGGATATTATCTCCTAATACTTTACGCACCATGTTTGGGGAATGTTTTGCAACTGCAAGTAATATTTTTTCCCATTCCTTGAAATCTTTTCCTTGAAGCTCTTCACCGCAAACTCTTTTTGCCAATTGGTGGAAGTTACATATATGTAGATTGCTTGCAGAGCGACTAAGCCCAAGTTCACTAAATAATTTCGAAAGACGATTTTTGAGCTCTGTAATAACAGCTCTATTATAAGCAAGTACCAAAATATTTTTTGGATCTACGCCGCAACCTCCGTAAATAAGCTTCGCACACCGTAAAGTAAGAATATGCGTTTTTCCTGAGCCAGGGCCTGCAATTACGTTAATATGTTGTGTGACGCCTGCACCGTAAATTATCTTTTGCTCATCGCCAAGCTTTTCTTCTTCTACTCTTAATGCTATTCCCTGAAGTTCTTCAATTAATTTTTTGTCCTCCGAATCATATTTTTCAAGTAAGTTTACATATTCATGTACGGAGCCGGATTGAAAATATGCAGAAATAAGTTTTCCAAATTCTTTTGGAGGAATCATAGAAAAAGATTTCATTGACGCAAGACGTATATCACGCATAAGTGCTACTTCTTCAAACTGCGTCTTTATTTCACCGTCTTTGCTTGTGTCGGCAGGATTTTCTAGAATTTGCGTATCCATTTCATTTGTTGTAAAAACCTCAATCCCCTGTGGTAACAAGCTTTTTGTATGTACATAATTCAAAATTTTTAGCACATATAATATGTCAGAAAAATACTGAAATCCTTTATTATCTAAGTTTAACTCGCAAATGACTTTTGCCCAGTCTAGAAATTTTTCATTATGCTCATGCCTTTCATAGACATACCGTAGCAACATAAAACAATGTTCTTCAAAAGAAGTTAAGTACTCAAGGCAGTCGCTACGAACTATGGAATATGTATAAATAATTTCTTTTTTGAACTCATCATTGTGCGTTTTATGCTTTATACCCGGAATAAGTTGTAAAAGTGTAAAAACATGCTTCCATTTTCTTTCAAAAAGGTCTTTTTTATAGCTATCTGCCTTTAGATAACCAACATCTTTATTGGCTGCGCTGTCTTCAACATTATACCAAGGCATATATTCTGTTTCTATAGGTTTTTCATCTTTCTTGTATTTTACATCTGTTATAATTTTTATGGGTTTTTCAAAAAAGATGTTTTCCAACATAGATTGCCAATCTTTTTTTCTATATGTGTATTCTTCGTTGTTTTTACTTTCAACGAGGCATTTTTTTGCTGCAGAAAAAATGATGGCAAGGGTAAAAATGTGTTCTTTATGTGTGAAAATATGGTTTATTTCACCCATTCTACGAGCTGACAACTTACAATATGTCCCTTGGTCTATGGTTAATAGTCTATTTTTAGCGCATTGTATGAGAGTATCCATAATGCGCGAGCTCGTCATATGTAATTTTTGCTGCATATCGCTTAAGGAAATTTGTATGCTAGAATCTATCGCTGAAGATGCTATATTTTTTAAATAGTCATACGTTTTTTTATTTTTTTCTAAGTGAGGTGTGGTAAAATTCGATTGCGCAGCAGCTGCGTCGCAAGGCAAAAGCGTAATGTTTATGTGAGCTGTAGCTAGATATCCTAATCGTATTCTGCCAAGCTTTTGTAACCAAAATAAGCCTAATCTAAATGGGGTATTATCATCATATTTATCGCCTTTATGCCAAAGATTATTGGGAATAACGACAGGCTTACCTTGTGTTTCCTCTGTAGTTTGAATTTTTGTAATATATTCTATAAGCTTGCCCATAACATCTCGTACGTCAAGCCATGTTAGAGAATTTTTCTTAATAAGGTCTTTTGCTTTTTTAAAATCCTCTAAGGAATAAAGGCATTGTGTTTTTATGGGATTAACATTATTGAAGCCCATTTCAAGATATTGTTCTTTATTACGCCCTGCTCTACCCACTTCTTGTAGATAATCTTCTAAAACTGATGGTGGGGAATAGTGCATGATATAATGCACATTGGGTATATCCATTCCCATGCCAAAGGCTTTGGTCGAGCATAAAACTTGAACATCACCATTTTTGAAATCACTATAAGCATCTTCGCGTTCATCAAAATCCATTCCGGCATGAAAATATCCGATACCGAGCTCAGTTAGTGTTTGATGCTTTTTAAGTTGTACTTGCGTTTCTTCACACTGTTGTTTGGTTCGACAAAAAATGAGCATACGGCTCTTTTTTAAAAGTAAATTTTTCTTATTATTTTCTATATATGTAAAAACTTCTTCCAGTCTAGCAGTATCATCATGGCGCACTTCTGTAAATTGCATGCTTATATGGTCACGTATGGGATTATAATGCTCTTTGCATTCTCCTTCTTTTGCTATGCTAGGTACATATTCTTTTATTTGCGTTTCTACCTGTTTTGTAACAGTCGCAGAATACAAGGTTATGCAAGTTTGAGGATAATTTTCAACAATTTTTTTACATTCATCCATAACATTTAAATAATCAGGACGAAAATCTTGTCCCCATTGTGAAACGCAATGAGCCTCATCAAAAATAAAGTATTCGAGTCCCCCATCCATATCCATACGGGCTGCAAGAGCATTACAAAATGCTCTTGAACGAAACCGTTCCGGTGTGATATACAGCAATGCTATTTCACCACTCTGGATGCGCCTATATACTTGGCGAGTCTCAAAAGTAGCCTTATCCCCACTCAAATATTCAACATTGGCATAAAACCCTCTATCGTGAAGAGATTGCACTTGGTCTTCCATAAGTGCTTTCAATGGTGTAATCACAAGAGATAAGCGATTTGTAAAGGCAGATCTATAAAGTACTGGTCCCTGAAATAATACAGATTTTCCACCTCCTGTTGGTATGGAAATAAGTAAATGACTATCTTTTTTAAGAATATTTGGTAAAACCTCTTCTTGATAAGGATGCCATGAAGCTTCTTCCCCAAGAAACATTTTTTTCATGGTTTCCATAGCTACAGGAATATCTACAGATTCAGTTTCTTGAGGGTAATTTGTAAAAAAGTTTTTTGCTAAGTTTAAATCATTGTTGTAAGCATCATCATTTTCCCATAAGTCAGCCGCAAATAATTGAATATTCCAAGTTTCATGTAAATCAGGGTAATCATCAAAATACGGTTCCATTATGTAAATTTTTGAATCTGAACATTGTTCATTAATGATGTTGAAATAGTACTTATACATCCCCCATGCTGATAACATGCTATATTTTGGTGTAATATATCTTTTTTCAATAGTATCTTCGTGTAACGTTGAATTTTCAGGTTCAGCTTCATCTCCAAAAGGGATATGCCCAAACCACATCATACGACATTTATCTACTGCCATTTGGTCCCAAATGAAACAGTAAGGGCTATATTGTTTTATTTGTAAAAAGTTTTCAATATCGTCTTTATGAATAATAATAATTTGTATATTTTTTCTATGTAATTTTTTTATTTTTTCATTAAGTGTTTTGCCTGTTCCAACACGCCATCCAAAATTATCAAAGTATTTTTCTACGTTCTCGACCTCTATCTGCTGCTCAATGATGTATATTATGGGTAAATTATCTTCACGCTCCACAATATTGCGTAACATTTTTACTTGGTAACACCAGTAGCTTGCTCTGTATCGTGAAATAGCGCTTACTCTTTTTTGTAAATTTTCCACTTTAGCAGTTTTAGCAAGTGTGATATTTTGTTGAAATTCTGTAATATTTGGATGCCATGAAGTATAAAAGATACACGCATTAGTTTGCTGTACCTGTAAAGAGCGTATTTTTTCTTTTAAATCAAAATTATAACAAATCTTGTAATGACTTATGTTCTCTTTCTCTACCCACACATTAGAGGCGTCTGGAGGTAATCCGTCAATATGTAAACGTTCTCTGTCCTCAGAAGGTAGGTACATATAGTTTGTGCCAGACATGCGCATAGGTAAATAGCAAGAGTGTGCTAAAAAATCAGAAGCTGTAAGCTGTTGAGACAAAGTATATTGTTGCAACCTATCATTCATCTCACAGCCTAAGACATAGATGTATTGATACTTTTTTGATACGCCGATGGTATGAAGAGTATTCATATCCATACATTCAATTGTAGAGGCCGTATATTCTACAAGACTAAGTAAAGACACATTTTTTAGATAGTTTTCACGTATATATTGCGGGATATTAGCCAGTACTGAGCTTTTAGATATTGCCGCAAAACGTTGAAATAACAAGTGTGAAAATATGTCACTTGTTATTTCAATCGGAAGTTTTTCCAGCGAAAGAGGTAAATATTCAATATCATTTTCCTCTAATGAAAAAGAAACATGAAGTTGTAGCGCTATAGTTCCCCATAAAGCTTTTGGAGCTAAAATTAAAACAGGAGCTCCTTGAGGAAGTTTTGAAATTGCCTCCAATTTTTCTAAAATAGCATTGTTAGGATTTTGTAAACCATAAAAAAAGCAAACATCTTTGAAAATGAGTTCTTGGATGAACAATTTAAAATATGGCTTTTCTAATATGCTCAAAAATTCATTGAATTGTGCAGGTAATATGGGCTTCAATTGTTCACAGAGGGCAGGATTTTGTGATAATCGATAAAGTTGATTCCAAAAAAGTTTATCGGTAAGTTCTGTATCATCTTTCGCATTATGAGTTGTTAAAAGTGCATAGCTATATCGACAAGGATTAAGCAAAAGCTCGATTTCAAGTGTGTCCCAAATAAATGAATTTGTTGTAATTCCTTTTTTCCGTAAAACTTTTAAATCCCACTCTTTAATGTTATGCCCCACAACTACATCTTTTTTAACAATAATGCGTTCTAATGTTTTTATCTGTTCTTCACCTATATAACATCTTGTATTTTCTTCACTTCTAAAAGCAAACTCATGAATACTACTACCATCTGATTCTATATCAAAAACAACGTAGGAAAGTGTGCTTTTGGCAAAATTCCAAACTTCAGTAAAAAAAAGCGTATGCAATTTAAGCATTGAGTAATGTGGGTGAACAATATCAATAGCTAAGCTCTGAGGTAAGGATTGTAGTAGTTGTATTTGCTCGCTAAGAGTTTTGTTCTCCATAGCCTTACGAATCGTTGCATGGGGTATCTGAGAAATAAAAATATCATCTTCATCTATGTTTCCAATGCTATCAATATACGTAGTAAGTAAGAGATAAAGAAATGAAGAGCTTTGATTTTTCAACCAAACTGTAACGTTTTGGAAGTTTTTGATGTTATTTAAACAATCAACATCAAATATTTTTGTAAAAAATATTAAATTAAGCTCATCTTCAATATTATCTAAAGCATTATATATGTGTTCAACAGAAATATAAGATGTTTCACCTTCAAATAGTGTTAAGAAATAGCTCACGTCATGTTCGTTTTCTTTAGCATGTTGATTTAGTTTCTTACTTAACATATTGTACAAAAAAGAGTCATTTGTGTATCTTTGAATTATATGATAAATTTTTTCTAAGCTTAAATTTTTATATTCGTTTAATATTTTATGTATAATCTTATGCGTAATGTCACTATTTAAGTCAAATAGTTTATCTAGTAATAAATCTACAACAACACTATTTATTTTTACAATATTATTGCTAACAATATTTTCAATATCATTTAGATGTCTGCTTATATTGTAATAAGATGGAATCTTTTCTATTATCTCAATATTATTATATTTTAGGTGATGATTTATAATGCTATACTGAATGTCTTTATATGTTGAATTGTTTATTACGCTAAATTCATGTACGGGAAAAAATAGCGCAAAAAAAATCTGTTCTGTGCTCTTATTTAAAGAAAAATCTTCTACTATTGCAGCATATTGAACCTTGCTCCCTAAACGAGCAACATGTTCACATATAGCTTTACATAACAGGCTACTATCATGAATGTTTTTTTTAAACTCTTCAAAAATGTATTCAAAAATAGACATGTCATAAAATTCATTATCTTTGTGACCTTTCCCGTAAAAGCGAGAGTAGACGCCACAGTATTGCATGGCACAAAATAAATTTTGTTCACTAAAATCAAAAACTTGAATATTTAATGCTGGTTTTCTTTGACTTGTTGCATTACGCTCAAAGGTGACCCATGTCCCTTCTTTTAAGTTATGTCTCGAGCAATTCAAGGTGTTATCATTAAAATATAATTCAACAATATCAGGATACGGTGTTTTGTCCCATATGTTATTCGTCACAATAAACCCAAAATCTTTAATCGGGTCGTACCATTTGACGAAGCCAATATATTTTTTATTTTTTTTTGATAAATCAGTATATTTCATAACTTTTTTGTTAAACAGATGTTCAATACAAAATTAGAAGTAATGGTTTAAAATTGCTCTCAAGGAATTAAAATAACATTCAAACTACATGTATTACGTACCATGAGACTAATTGAAAATCTACACTTTTCGCTACGCTTTTTGGTACAAAAAGTATTGCCTTATGAAGACTAAGCCTACAGTGAATTTAAAATATTAATACATTAAGACATTCATATAGCTAACTATATCAAACATTTCAAAGGGGGTTCCATTCTTAACATATAGTGGATGGTGTGGGTGCCCCTTAACGGTAGTTCTACCTCTTTGTACCCACGTACAATTTGCTAATTCTGACAAGTTAATTATATCATAGAGTAAAGTTGTAAGATATGGCCTTTTATCAATTAAGCCACCCCATGCTGCCCAAATTGTGTAAGGCTTTCCTGCTATGAGTTTTGCAATATGATATTCATTTTGTGCTTTTAAAGCTTGTAAGAAGTTAGCATGTAAATCATTGGGGTTACATGCCCTTTGTGCATACACATTCAACATTATATAGCTATCAAAATTACACGTATCCGCGCAAGTTCTTTGAACAGTTTTTAATGTAGCATCAAGCTTATTAGGTTCAGCGGTGCTAGGATTCACCCCAATGCATATGAGAGGTTTTTCCCCTATTGTGCCTAAAGCAAAACGTGCCGTGTTATCAGGAGACTTTTCATATATCCACATAGTTCGCCCTAATACCCTGCTTCCTTCTGATGCCGTACAGCGAGCACCACAATTTTTTCCCCTTTTTGGCCTTCCTGCCCTTCTTGCGCATACAAGAGCACATAGCCGCTGGAGGCAAAAGGAATAAGTAACTCTCGATGTTCTGGTTCTAAATCTACGGAAGGGCGTCCCATGTGTGGAAATTCTTCTAGCTTTCTAGCATGGCTTAAAATGGTTGCCGCCAAGGCCTTGGCTACGTCTACATCCTTCTCAAAGAGAAATGCGTATAGCCGCTTCACATCGGCTAGGGCTTCGGGAGTCCATATTAAAAATGGCATTTAGGCGGCTCCACATTCTTACCTTGGGAAAGCTCTTCAAGCCACGTATTAGCCTCGGCACTAGTCACATGCAAGCCTGTGTGCAAATAGTTCTCATGGGCTTTTATGGCATCTTGACGAAGGGCTTCGCGCTTCTCTTCACGTGCAGTGAAATCTTCAAGGGCTTGGAGCATGAGCGCATGTACAGATTTATCCCGACTCTTAGCAAGGTGCTGCATGCGTTCTTTCAGCTCAGCAGGGAGCTTTACGCTGGTGGGAATAAGATTTTGTGCTGACATAAGGTATTCCTTGTATATACTTTTGACTACCATATACTACTGAAATCGCCCTTGTCAAACGGCCTCCTATTACTTCTCCCCCACTTCATTTATGACAAGCCTCCCCCTTTGGAGTAAAATAAAAATTTTCTCACAAATATTTTTTACAGTACATTTTACGGTATCTACGAAAACACCATACAAAAAACATAATAATATCAAGAAGGTGATTCTTGCCCCGTCGTCCCCCGCCTCCACCAAATAATGCTTTTAAGAAGGCCTGTAGTACTCACAAGGTATTGCAGGCCTTACTTTTTTCCTATATCTATTGCTCAGCAAGCATCCGTAAAAAAACGATGCTATATTGTCATTCTATAAAGTTGACTTGTGATAACGCTTTTGCGAAAATACATGTCTTGCAAAAAATGAAACCTATTTTATAGAAAAACGTACAGACAGATATATCAAAGCCATCGAGATATAAAAACAAGTTAAGAAACAGCTCTATGGTAAAGGCTTCTATTTAGTTGACTACCAGAAATTTTAGGAATGAGAACTTGGAACGATTAAAAAAATACGGTATAAATGACAGATTTATACAAGAAGCAAACCTTTACAAAAAGCTAACTATAGCAAGAGTTGTTGCTCAATACAAAGGTATGTACAAAGTTGTCACAGTCAGCGCTGACTTACAAGCAGAAATATCTGGAAAGCTAAGGCATTGTACCAATCATCTAAGTGATTATCCTGCTGTGGGAGATTATGTCATGATCTCTTGTGAAAGTGGCAAGCATGCTGTTATTCATCACATATTAAGCCGCAAAAGTGCTTTTACACGTAAAGCCGTGGGAATAAGTGAACAAATACAAGTGGTAGCTGCAAATATTGATTTTGTTTTTATATGTATGTCATTGAATAATAATTATAACATAAATCGCCTTGAAAGATATATTTCCATTACCTTTGAAAGCGGAGCTACGCCTGTCATCGTACTTACCAAAACTGATTTATGTGAAAATCTAGATGCGATTCTTATGGAAGTTGAAAAAGCATCAGCATTTTCAGATATTATTACAACATCTATATATGATAAAAATTTAAGTACAGTCTTTGAAAAATATGTACAACTAGGTATGACATCTGCCTTCATAGGTTCATCAGGTGTAGGAAAATCCACGCTTATCAATAGTATTTTAGGACAAGATATATTAAACACCAAAGAAGTAGATAAGCACGATAAAGGCAGACATACGACTACTGGTAGGGAAATGTTTCCAACGCCTTATGGCGGTGTTGTTATTGATACACCCGGAATGCGTGAAATAGGCATTGAGACTGCTGATATAAGCTCAACTTTTAGTGACATTGAAGAGCTTGCCAAGCAGTGTAAATTTTCTAATTGTAGTCACAGCACTGAACCTGGTTGCGCTGTGATGATGGCCTTAGCAGAAGAGCATCTTGATAAAAGACGCTTCGAAAATTATTTAAAAATTAAGATTGAAAGCGGTTATCAAGGCTTAAACAGCAAAGAAATTGAAGAAAAAAAGCTTGAGAGAATGTTTCAAGATGTGGGTGGTATGAAAAACGCCAGAAAGGCCATCAAACAAAAAAATGTATTTAAACTATCATAAATTAGATGATTTTCAATTTGTAACAATCGCAAAAAGTTACTAAATTCATATAGTATAAATTCTGTAATACTGACTTTGTTTTCTTCGCAAAAGCAAGTATGTATTACCGCTTAAAGGCCTTGCGCAATTCATTACGCAAGGCCTTGTAGAGTTACTTTAGTAACATTTCTCTAAAAAAGCATGAGCATTTAGGCAGAGCCTATTTCAAGCTTGGTAGCTTCTACCAAGATGGTAATATTATCCGCTTCATTGGTGAATTCCATAAACTCTCTGCCACCGATGTTTTGTGACCCTTCCGATGCCGTCCACGAGCTTCCTTCTTGATTCACAAGCCAGTTCCCTTCAGCATCTTGCGCACCGGCATTTTGTAACACTTCATCCGTAGAAGTTCCGGATACATCCCCGGCGATGACAACTTCCATATTATCAATGGAGCCATCTTCCATTTTATCTTTCACAGCTGCAAGGCTGGCATTGTCTATGAGTAATACGTCCATATCTTTGCCGTCTACATCCATGCCGCCGTCTACTAAGATGTCGTCCATATCCATATGGATAACATCATTACCGCTACCGCCAAGTAAGATATCACTACCCTCGCCGCCGCTTAAAAAGTCATCGCCACCAAGGCCTAAGAGCAAGTCATTACCTGTACCACCAAAAAGCGCGTCGTTGCCATCTCCATCACCTTCCATGGCTGTGGCGGCTTTGATAAGATTTTCCACACTGGTGGCTTGTGCTTCATCATGCAAATTGATAACAAGGTCTTGACTATTGCTTTCGCCGCTTTCTAAAGCTTCTGGACTATAAGCTTGACTTTGCTCTGCGTTCATACCTAGTTGTTCGGCAAAGGTTTCAAGACTACTGGCATCGCCATCACCCATAAGAATGTCATCACCACCTTGCCCAAAGAGCGAGTCATCACCGCTTCCTGCCACTAAGGCGTCAGGGTCATTGGCTTCATTGGCAAAGTTTTCCTGCACCCAATCAGGGTAATTATGAATAAAGTCCACAATGGTAGCATCACTCACATTTTCACCCAGTATTTCTTCCAGAGCATCGCGTAGACTTTGGGCGTCAGTGCCACCTAAAAGAATATTATTCCCCTCACCGCTTACGCTAATACTGGTGTTTTCTGTGGAGGCGATAATATTGCCTGTTTCTGGGGCAAACATATCTTTAATATTTGCATCTTCCACAACAGTGGCATTGCCGTCTGAATCAAACTTATTAAGCACATCTTCATTTACGCCAGACCCCATTCCTATGGCATGAATGCCATTATCACCTTGCACCACGCCATTTTCATCCCGTTCAATACCCATGGCATTTTCTAGTCTGTCATAGGCTTTATCAGCTGCAGCGTCATGACCAGCTGAAGGAATTCCATCAGAGAGAAAGAAGGTTTGATTGGTGTAGCCATTGTCAGCCACATTTTCAAACCATGCGGCAGAGCTGTTTAAACCATTTTCATAATAGGTTTGCCAATGGAACTGCGAGGAAGAGGTATCATAATTTTTAAGATCTTTTAAACCTTCAACATTATTCACTACATCTTGAATAACATCTTCTAAGGGCTTAGAACCATCAATAATAACATCCAGCCCGCCCCAGAAAGTGACTATATGCAGATTAACCTCACCACCAAGCTCACTGGTGGCATGATTATATAAAGTGTTGCTCACAAAATCGATAATGGCATCGCAGGCTGCTTCAAGGCGAGTGTCATCACCTTTAATATCACCGTACCTATCATTATACATGGATCCTGATGTGTCTAAGATGATAGATATATTATAATTTGTTCCGGGCTCAATATAGGACGCTGAACCCTCCAGTCCCACAAGGCTATTGTCAGAAGCATCCCCTCGAGCAGCATCTATGGTAAAGCTTTGCTCATCGCCGTCGGAATCCTTCAGGGTAACGATGTGAGATGCTCCTTCGCCTTCGGGGATATTGCTTATGGTGCTCGTCCAAAGCTCACTGCCGCCGGTATTGTTCATGGTCATATTTTCAGTTTCTAAGCTTACTTTATCACCATCTTGCGTAACTGTGCCGCCTTCTGAGGATGACCATGTGCCGTCTTCATTATATGTAAAGGTAACCCCATCAAATTCAAGGCTCTTGCCTGCACCATCATCACCGCCAAAATCAATTTTTACAATGGCTGTGGCCACGTCGCTATCTTCAGTGGCAGTGGAAACGCTAATGCTATCTGGTTGTTCGGGGGCATCATCCACAATGGTAATAGTGATGGAGCTTGTGGCTGTATCGGCAGCGCTGGTGTCAGAATCAGAATCTGTGACAACAATGCCAAAGGATTCTTGCAAAATATCTTCATCACCTTGTTGCATGCCCTCATGGCTTTGATTACCATCTTGGGTATAGGTATAAGTAAGCTTACCATTTTCATAACTAAAGTCATGTATGGTTCCAAACTTACCTTGCAAGCTGGCATCTGCCGACGAGGTCAGTTCACCGTTAGCGTTAATGGTAAGAGTAAGGCTTTCCCCATCGTCACCCGTAAGAGTTACAGATGTGGTGCCATCGCCCAAGGAAAGATCAAAACTGCCTTGGCTATCCTGCGCATTCATATCGTCATTACGGCTATCAGCGCTATCATCATAGGTAATATGAGAGTTATTTGCAGAAATAGTAGGCGCATTATTGGTGCCTTCCACCGTAATTTTCAAAGTTTCATACTCATAAGCTTTGTGCTTGTCGCTGGTGAATACATTGATAGTTTCTGTGGCTGTTTGGCCTTCTCCAAGAGCGGCTACAGCATTTTTTTGGGCTGTGGTTACGCCTAAAGTGTAGGTGTACTCTCCGTTTGGTTCCACAACCAACTGGCCATATTCACCATTATAGGTCAGTGAGCCATCAGCACTTTCTGCAACACGATTTTGATGAACGGCATTTTTAGCAATGAGAGTTTGCCCACTTAGGGTGCCATCTATACCAGCATCGCCATCGGGGTCTATAATTTCTAATTTACCGGTAACGGTAATATCGTCAGTGCCATCAGAGACCTTGGTGTCAGAAGTAAGGCCAAGGTTAATATCCGGTCTATCATTGGTGCCCGTCACTGAAACGGTTATATCTTGCGTGGTCTCCCCTCCTTGACCATCAGAAACGGTGATGGTGTAGGTAAGGTCTACCACTTGCCCTTCCGTAAGAGAATCGGCCTTATCTTCATCTATGGTAAAGGTGTACTTGCCATTTTCATCTACAGTGAAAGTGCCTAAGTCCGCTCCATCCTTAAGGGCAGCAGAAAAAGATAAGCTATCCCCATTGGCATCTTCCACTTCCAACTGTCCAGACATGGAAGGAGTATTGTTAAAATCTGCATTAGTATTGCTGGCAGATGTACTCAGATTTCCATCGCCTACGCCCTCTTCTGTGACAGCAAGATTGGTGCTTCCCGTAATGACAGGGGCTATATTGCTACCCTCTGCAGTGATGGTCAGCGAATTAGAAGAGCTATCTCCGTCTTTATCGGTGACAGTATAGTTAAAGGTAAAATCTTCTTTTTCACCTTCTGCAAGGCTATTATCTGTATAATCAAAAGTATAAGAACCATCGGGATGAATGGTGATAGTGCCTTTATCCGATTCAAATTTGGCTAGCTCATTGTCAGAAGCTGTCCAGCCCTCAGGAATACTCCAGCCCTCCATGCCGGATTCGGGCAAGGTCACAGAGCTCAGGCTTCCTCCATCGGCGCCCATGTCATCATTACCCAAGATATTTCCACTAATGGCAGCATCGCCTTCGGTAATAGTATTGCTATCTTGCGCAGTTTCTGGGGCATCGTCCTTAATGTTAATGGCAATTTCTTCCGAAGTAGTGGCATCACCATCTTCATCGGTTATGGTCACTTTAAAAGATTCCACGTCCTTGGCAATGGTGGCATCTTCTGTGCCGTGATGGTCAAAAGCCTTATTTTGCTCATAGCTATATTCAAGGCTAGAGTTGCCATCAGTACCGGGCTCTGTGGGACGCGTGAAGGTTAAGGTACCGTATTCTGTTTCTATGTGAGCTTGATCGCTGGTGCTAAAATCCAGCTCATGCTCTGAGCCATCAAGAGTGATGGTTATTTTTTGGTCAGCAATGGCGCCATCTCCGGGAGTAAATTCTAGCGAACCTGTAACCGCTGCGCCCTCTTGCCCCATATTTTCTTCTGCCACAGTAATATCAGAACTAGTAATGATGGAAGCGCTCTTGCTGCCCTGCGCAGTAATGGTCAGCGAATTAGAGGAACTATCCCCGTCTTTATCAGTGACGGTATAGTTAAAGGTAAAATCTTCCTTTTGCCCTTCTGCAAGGCTGTTATCGGTATAATCAAAAGTATAAGAACCATCGGGATGAATGGTGATGGTGCCTTTATCCGATTCAAATTTAGCTAGTTCATTGGCAGAAGCCGTCCATCCTTCGGGAACGCTCCAGCCTTCCATGCCGGACTCTGGCAAGGTGACAGAGCTTAGGCTTCCACCATCGGCGCCCATATCGTCGTTATCAAGGATATTTCCACTAATGGCTACATCACCTTCGGTAATGGTAGCGCTATCTTGCGCAGTTTCCGGAGCTGCGTCCTTAATATTAATGGAAATATCTTCCGAAGTGGTGGTATCGCCATCTTCATCGGTTATGGTCACTTTAAAAGATTCCACGTCCTTGGCAATGGTGGCATCTTCTGTGCCGTGATGGTCAAAAGCCTTATTTTGCTCATAGCTATATTCAAGGCTAGAGTTGCCATCAGTACCGGGCTCTGTGGGACGCGTGAAGGTTAAGGTACCGTATTCTGTTTCTATGTGAGCTTGATCGCTGGTGCTAAAATCCAGCTCATGCTCTGAGCCATCAAGAGTGATGGTTATTTTTTGGTCAGCAATGGCGCCATCTCCGGGAGTAAATTCTAGCGAACCTGTAACCGCTGCGCCCTCTTGCCCCATATTTTCTTCTGCCACAGTAATATCAGAACTAGTAATGATGGAAGCGCTCTTGCTGCCCTGCGCAGTAATGGTCAGCGAATTAGAGGAACTATCCCCGTCTTTATCAGTGACGGTATAGTTAAAGGTAAAATCTTCCTTTTGCCCTTCTGCAAGGCTGTTATCGGTATAATCAAAAGTATAAGAACCATCGGGATGAATGGTGATGGTGCCTTTATCCGATTCAAATTTGGCTAGCTCATTGTCAGAAGCCGTCCAGCCCTCGGGCACGCTCCAGCCTTCCATACCGGATTCAGGCAAGGTGACAGAGCTCAGGCTTCCACCATCGGCGCCCATGTCGTCATTATCCAAAATATTTCCGCTAATGGCAGCATCGCCTTCGGTAACGGTATTGCTATCTTGCGCAGTTTCCGGAGCATCGTCCACAATGGTAATAACGATATCTTCAGAAGTGGTGGAGTCGCCATCTACATCGGTTATGGTCACTTTAAAAGATTCAGTGACGGTGTCGTCCTCTGTGCCGCTATGATCAGCACTTTCATTTTGCTCATACTCGTACTCAAGAGTGGAGCTACCATCTTCATCCGGTTCAGTGGGACGCGTAAAGGTTATGGTTCCGGATTCCGTTTCAACTTTTGCTTGATTGTTTTCATCAAATTCCAATTCATGCTCGGTACCATCTTCGAGAGTGATAGTCACTTTTTGGTCATGAAGCCCGCCATCTCCGGGGGTAAATTCTAACTTGCCTGAAGCGGACGGTCCTTGCCCCGCTGAATCATCGCGACTAGTAAGATCTGTATCGGTGCCGGAGATGCTAGGAGCTGTGTCATAAGCATTTTCTGCATTTTCTGGATTTACTTGATTCACAGGAGGTGCATTTTTTTGCTCTTCATTTCTTTGAGCTGTGGTTGAAAAGCGTGTTTGATTGGTAATTTCATCCAAAGATGTAGTGCCACTGGAAATGGCACTAGCTATAACATCAGGGTACTCTTGATCAAGGCGACCCGTGCGGTCAATGCCGTCAAGCAAAGTTCCTTGCACAAAATCCACACTGGAACCACCGCCTTGAGCGCCTGTACTACCAGCTGCAGGCATGAGCTCTTCGCCAAGAGCCGCAAAGAAGGATTCTCCATCTATTTCAGCGCCTTCAATAATAAAAGTGGGCATATTTTCAGAAGAGTATGTCTCATAAAAACCTGTGAGGTTTACAGATGACCCATCCTCAAAACTTATAACAAGATTGTCACCGTCACGAGAAAGAGACGCCTCAGTGGAGTCAAACTCAAAAACAAGACGATCGTCGCTTTGAGGGTTAAGAGTGGTCGATTGACCTGCAGCAGGTTTTTGTAATGTGATGTCAGCCATGATTAAATCCTTTTAAAAAAAATACCTTTGTACTAAGCACGCAAAAAGACGCATGCTTAGACGCACAAAATGAGGGCACAAAAATGCCGTTAAATATTTGGATATATAAGGTATGTGATCTAAAAAACACATAACGAGGAAGAAACCTCAGGTTACAAATAATTTTTTGTAACCCTCAAGAAACGCAGTATAAGGCGCGACTTGTAAGCAAAGGAGCAACATGGCTCACACGTAAATGTACGTACTCAATTCATAGACATGAATACTGTTACTGTCAATATATTTTTACAGTGCTTTTTTTAAAATATATGCGAAAATACAACATTAAAACATAGTACTATCATAGGATAAAACTGAAAACTCAAAAAGTGATGCCCTATTTTTCAAAGAGCGGCATGGGAGCAGACTGAGAAGTTACTACTTTTTTTTCTGATGTATGAGGCTGTTGAGTTTCTACTTTTTTTCTTGTTTTAGTTTTTTTATTTTCCATGTTTTTACTGTTTTTTTTACCACAATTATCTACTTTATCTTTTAAAAAATTAGTCAATGTTTTTTCTGAAATAGTTACGCCAATTTGTTCCAAACCTTGCAAGAGTTGTTTCCATGTTTTTCCATCATTTTTTGCAGCAATAAGCTCTTCTTCAAATTCTGCTAAAATATCTGATTTAGTTTTCTTTTTCATGGTAGAAAAAATTTTAGCCAACTTTTCTTTCTTATTTTCCATAGGATTACCGCCTTTATATGGTCAACATTCTTTATTTGGTACGTAATAACGGAAAAAAGTAGAGAAATCAAATGGCAAAAAAAACCTATTTTTTACCGTTTAAGCAAGGTATAAAATAAAAAACCCGCCGTATTGCGTTATACAGCGGGTTTTGTAATGCCTATATTTTACTGCTTATCTAGCCAGTAAAGCAATATTTTAAAAAGCTTCGGTGGATCAATGGGCTTAGTAGTATGATCATCCATACCGGCATTAAGGCTTTTTTCCCTATCTGACTCCATGGCATGGGCCGTTAAAGCAATGATAGGTATGTGAGCAAATTGCGCATCTTCACGAATTTTTCTAGCTGCACTCAGGCCGTCCATACGCGGCATTTGTATATCCATAATTACCAAATCAAAATTATCTTTATATATAAGCTCGCACCCTTCAAGACCATCATTGGCCACCGTAACACGAAGGCCAACATCCTCTAAAATACTTTGAGCGATCATCTGGTTTATTTCATTATCTTCCACAAGAAGAATATGCTTGCCTCCATGCTTTGCCCGAAGAATCTGTTCAAAGCCTTGCTCATACATGGCTGGGTCAGGCTCAAAAGCTGCCCCAAGCACATTGACAAAAGCATCATGCAATACAGAAGGCTCTAAAGAAGGAAGATGCGTATACCTTGCAAAAGTAGAAAGACCTTGTTCTTCACTAAAATACAGAAGAGGAATGGCGTTGAAATAGCCCACATTACTTGTAAGCACACTTTCTATAACCGAAGCCTCGGCAAATTTGTGATGCAGTATAATAACATCAGGCGGCGTTACACTGTCCACTTCTGCCTTCATAGACATACAATCTTTTGCAAGTTGCAAGCGCGCATATCCTAGGGGATCTAGTGTTTTTTTCAAAGCCGCAAAAGAGTTTTCATCAGGAAAAGCCACAAGAACAGAAATGTTTTTTAGAGGCTTTGGCGCCATTTCCTTTTGCAATACCCTTTCTAAACGGCAAGTAAAATGAAATGTAGAGCCTTGCCCTACTATACTTTCGCACCAAATATCACCGCCCATAAGCACTGTGAGATGTCTGCACAAAGCAAGCCCAAGCCCTATGCCACCATAGCGTCTGGTGCTAGAAATATCAGCTTGTGTAAAGCTTTCAAAAAGCATGGCTCTACTTTCTTCTGAAATACCAATACCTGTATCTTTTATATAAAAATGGAGGAAGCTACCTTCATCACAGGTTCGCTCTACCGCCACATAAATAGAAACACTGCCCTCATGGGTAAATTTTATGGCATTAGTTACAAGGCTTGTTAAGACTTGATTTAAGCGTAAGCTATCTCCAATATAACTTGGTTCCACTTCAGGCGCTAGGCTAATAGTAAAATCTAACTTTCTTTCTTCAATCCAATGCGCAGCCACTTGTTTAATATCATTAAGCAGAGATTGAATGGTAAAAGAATGCTTTTCAATGGTCATATTACCATCTTGAATTTTAGAAAAATCCAGAATATCATTGATAATATTAAGAAGCGCTGCACTGGAAGAATCTATTTGGTCAATATATTCCTTCTGTTTTTCGCTTAATTGAGTATGTTTTAAAAGATGGATAATGCCAATAACAGCGTTCATGGGCGTGCGAATTTCATGGCTCATATTCGCCAAGAAACTCCCTTTAATGGCATTGGCAGTTTGAGCAGATGTCACTAAATCATTAGCTATTTTAATAGCTTCCTCTAATTCTTTATTGGCAACCTGCAAAGCTTCTTGGGCTTCATGGGCAAGGGTAACGTCAGAGCTTGAACCAAAGCCAGACAGTAAATTACCCTGTGCATCAAAACTGTACTTACAAGAAGAAAGCAGCCATTTGACAGATCCATCTTTACAACGCGCACGCAATTCAAAATCACGCATAATAAAATTGTCTGCAGTGGCAGTGCACACAAATTCATCACCATTGAGCAAAAGCGCATTGAAAGGTTTTCCCACAATTTCCGCAGGTGTATATTGCAATACAGCTTCCAAGCGCGGGGAGATATAATCAATATTTTGCTCTGCATCCACAGACCAAATAATATCTCCGGTGGCTTCTTCCACACCGCGAAAACGCTCTTGGGCCACATATAAAGCTTCGTTAATACGTCTACTATGAATGGCTGTACTTACAAGCGTTCCTGCTGTACGCAAAATATCTTCTTCTTCACGGCTCCATGTATATTCAGCATGGCAATTGTCAAAACCAATAAAGCCCCATAAAAGCCCATGAAACATAATGGGCGCCGTTAAAATAGAAATAATACCTTGCGGTTCAAGCACATCTCTTTCTGCTTGGGGCATGTTTTTAACAAGAGCATTCACACACTTACCGGCAAGAAATGTATCTATCCAAGTAGGTATACCTTCTTCCACCAACATATTAACAACAAGGTCATTGCCTTGTTGCGGTTCTGCGCCTTCTGACCACTCATACAATTGCGAAGTATACAGCCTGTCATCTTCTTCAGGATTAGGAGCGCCATGAATACTCCATACATATACCCTATCCACCTGAGTGGCAGCCCCTAAAATACCTAAAACTGTATCAATGGTAATATCAAAATTCTTACTATCCGTAAGCAAGGTTTCGGCTACTTGCGTGGTAGCTGTAAGCAAAGAATCTCGGCGCTCAAGGTTTTGAATATCTATTTGAGAAAAAGAGCGTTGTTTTTCTTGAAAAACAAGTTGTATAAGCAGGGCTGTATCATCTTCACAAAAACCTACCAAACGTGCTTTAAACAGTCCTTGCGTACCAATGGGCACGTAAGCAAAGGTGCAAGGATCTTCCCCTTGGCGTAAAAGGAGCATTTGTTGCTGCATGCTCTCATGAAGCCCTAAAAAAAGTGCTGTAGTATCTTCTAAAAAAGATTGTTTTAGCCCTTGCGTGTTAAAATTTTGACTTGCTTTCTCAAAAGCAGTATTCCACGTTCGCAAGGTAAAGGTATCAATATCCACCACAATATACATATCATTTGAAATATGTAGCAAGGTTTGTAAGCAATGATTTGGCAAGGAAATATTCATATTTTTTAGAGTTACGTTATAGTTTTTGAAATTCAAAAAATTTCATGCGAGCCTTAATGTACACTATAAGAGTAAGTTTATTTTTTTGTAAAGGCCATTTTGGTGGTAATATATAAATTAATAAAAATAGCTTTAGAATTATTCCATTTGTACCACAAAAAAATGGGGGCTATGATACCCCCATAAATCAAAATTTGAAATTAAAACTTCCTTTTATGGCTTTTTTATATCTAAAATACCTTAAGGACACTTCGCCCTGCTCTGGTCTTTGTCCATCGCGAATAACAAAAGGAGCATCTGCCAACAAAAATCTTTTATCACGAGCATCATATTCTGCCCCTTCATAAATTTTTCCATTGCTATTAACAGCGTAAAAATACAGCTCTTTATTTTGCGTTGGTAGTCTTTTAGTAAGACTTGAATAAGCAGGAATGGAAAGCCAACCAAAAGTTACCCACGTATTTTCATCACTATCAAAATAGCGCACAGCCATAGCAACATCTCCAGAAGTATAATTATGCATACTTATGGGAATTTTTCCTGCAGCCATACTTAAAGCGCTACTTATATGAAGACAAAGAAACAGAACAAAGCTCAGTAAACTATACTTCATAAAGCATCCCTCTTGTCTTATGCAAAAAATAGCCTCTTAAGAAGATTTTTTAACGAATTCAGACTTTAAATTCATGGCACCAAAACCTGTAATTTTACAAGAAATATTGTGCCCTGCTTCATCCACAAGCTGAATATTGCGCACCAAGGTGCCCTGCTTTACAGGCTGAGAAGCACCCTTTACCTTTAAATCTTTAATAACCACAACATTATCGCCATCTTGCAATACGGTGCCATTGGCATCTACCACCTTAATGCTGTTTTCAGAAGCGGCTTTAGCAGTATCGCTTTCTGTCCATTCATGCGAACACTCAGGGCAGGCAAAAACAGCACCATCATGATAGGTATACTCACATTGGCATTGCGGACATGGAGGAAATTCAGTAGACATATGATATCCTTATCTATTATGTATTAATTATGGTGTTCTTTAATATACGCGCCCAGTCTGCGTACACCTTCTTGCAAGTTCTCCATGGAAGTTGCATAGGAAATGCGCAAAAAGCCTTCCGATTGTGAGCCAAATTCCACGCCTGGGGTAATACCCACATGCGCTTTTTCTAAAATATCAAAAGCTAATTTAATGGAACTTCCTCCAAATTTCTTGGCCAAATGCCTTGCATTGAAAAGCAAATAAAAGGCCCCCTTAGGCTCAACAGGAATTTGAAAACCTAAATCGCGCAAAGCCGTAATGGCATATTGACGACGCTCATTGTACACATTGCGCATACGCACCACATCTGCAGCAGCATGACGTAAAGCATGAGTGGCAGCCACTTGGGCCATGGTATTGGTAGAAAGTAAAAAGCGCTGCATATAGGCAATGAGCGGTTCCACAAAGTGCGGCGGCACAATAAGATAACCCACGCGCCAGCCAGTCATAGCATAAGCCTTGGAAAAGCCCCCCACAACCACAGCATTTGTTGTGCATTCCAAAATACTATGCTCAGCCCCCTCGTAAGTCATGCCATGATAAATTTCATCAGAAATAAGTAAAGGCCCCTGCTCTGCAATATCCGCAATGGCCTGCATTCTTTCTTTTTCCATCACAATACCCGTAGGATTGGCAGGAGAATTAATCATGATGGCTTTTGTTCTTTCATTGAGAGATTTTTGCACATCTTCAGGGCGGAATTGAAAGCCTTCTTCTTCCTGCGTAAAGACTTCACAAACCTTACCCCCTGCTTGACGCACAAAAGTTGCATACACAGCATAAGCCGGGTTGGCTAAGATAACTTCGTCATCTGGATCCAGTAAAGCATCAAACAATAATTTCATGCCAATGGAAGAGCCAGGAAAAATAAGAACTTGGTCAGGAGAAAAAGTCACACCATAGCGCTGTAAATAATGATCCGCCACCGCTTGACGCAATTCCACCATACCTTGTGAGGCTGTATAGTGGGTCATTTTTGCATCTAAAGCGCCTTTTCCTGCATCTATAATACTTTGCGGCGTATCAAAATCTGGTTCGCCGGCTTCTAAATGTATCACATCAATACCTTCACGTTGCATACGTTGCGCACGGTCAAGAATTTCCATGATTAAAAAGGTTTCAACACATTTAGAACGCTGGCTCAATTCCACACGAGACATGCTTTGCTCCTTAAAAATTACCCACTAAGTGGCAAGACTATATGTTATAACGTAGGCAAAAATCCACACTAAAATTCTATTAAACCAAACAAGTACAGGCTTTCCCATAAGAGTGCGACGCACGCTCACTGTCAAAGCTAAAGCAGAGCCTAAAATATAGAAAAAGAAAAAACCTAAAGCGGCCAAAAAGCCCAGCTGAAAGCCTAAGCTTAGACCTAATAGTAAGGTAACGAATGCTGGCAAACAAGAAAGCTCATTGCCTGCTTGGCGAAAGGCTCCTCCTTGCTGTTGCCATCCGCGACCATGAACACGCCAATAGGCATTACCGCTGTGAGCGCCTTGACCATAGGAATGCTCTTCATGCGCACGGTCTCCATGGGCACGACGAGCATCATCTTGTTCATCTACAATTTCAGCTTCTAAAACTTCAACCTTTGCACGTTCCTGCCCTTGTTGAGCATCTTGATTTGGCACAGAGGCAGGTAGTAACGTTGTTGAGCTTTGTGTATTTTTTTGGCACGTAGCACAGTGTTCATCTGCACCAAGCTGTTGCCCGCATTGTGGACACGTTGGCATACCATCTCCCCATAAGCTAGTAGTTAAAAGAAAGACCTTAGTCTGGCTGCCCGTAGGCTCCCTGCCACACGACAGATCTATATATTTCCGGTACTGTATCACCTTCCGTGCTAATACATAACACATTGGACTCGCTGTTTAATTGCAAGACTTGGCGATATTCACGAGCGCTTTCATCCGTCATAAGCCAGTGCACAAGACCTGTGGTGGAGGCGCCCGATTCACCGGCAACAATGGCTCTGTCTTGCGCCTTTTCTTCGGTACAATCACAATTTCGCAATGGCGCCGCAAGAATACGCATACCATGGGCTGCAAAATAATCCGGGCAAGAAAAATACGCCGTGGCATAATCACGCAAAATGGGCCAAGATTGCATGCAAGGCTTACCGCAAGCAAGACCGGCCATAAGCGAGGTCAAATCGCCCGTAACCGTATGGGCATTACCATCACCGGCTGCAGCAGAAGTATAAATACAATTGGCGCTATGCGGCTCCATAATAATACATTTTGGCGCTTTTTCTTGAAGCACCGCATGGAAAAATGCCACCATGGCCGCAGGAAATGACCCTACCCCTGCTTGTAAAAAAACATGTGTGGGCAACACTTCCATGGCTTGCATTTGCTCAAGCGCCTCTAAGCCCAAGGTCAGATACCCTTGCTTAATCCATAAAGGTATATCTTCATACCCTTCCCAAGAAGTATCTTGTACAAGAATATGCCCTTTTTCTTGGGCTTCTTCCCATGTTTTGGCAACGGTAGCATCATAATTCAAATCAGTTACGGTACAAGAAGCGCCTAGATCAGTAATATTCGTCACGCGCCCTTGCTCCGAGCCATAGGGCATAAAAATACGTGCTTCTTGTTGTAATTTTTGCGCTGTCCAAGCCACACCACGCCCATGATTACCATCAGTGGTGGAAGTAAAAATCATTTTTCCAAGCTGAGTACGCACGTCTTCATTACATAAATATTCAGCTGTTACTTGAGAAAAGTCTTTGCCCAAGGCTTTAGCTAAATAACGTCCCATGGCATGAGAGGCACCCAAAACCTTAAAAGCTTTTAAACCAAAACGCGTGGATTCATCTTTCAAAAAGAAATTTTTAAGGCCTAAATACTGCGCTAAATGAGGCAGTGCATGCAATTGCGTAGGCGCATACTCTGCAAAAGAAGCGTGATACTCGCGCACCTCTTGCGCTTTTTCAAAACTAAAATGTGCTATATTTTGTTCTAATTCTTTTCCGCAAGCAACAGATTTTACATGAGAATTTTTATGAAAAAGTACAGACATGGTACAACTCCGCAAAGGCTTTATTGTGTGATTTCTTTCCAATCTTTCACTCTTACTTCCACAGAAGAAACTCCGTTATAGGTATTAATTAAAGGAGTATAAGCTAGAGATATATAAGTTCTTTGTAAAGATTTAGTAAATTCTTGCCCTTTGCGCCAAGCTTTGGCGTGTAAGGTGATTCCGGTACTCTCATCAAGTACTTCTAAAAAAACATGCTCTTTTTGGCTTCCCACAAAACGCATTTTCTTAACCAACAAAGGAGGAGAAGCAAAGACAGGCTCAGCATTTCCCATGCCAAAAGGCTGTAATAATTCTAATTCGCGCAAGAAAATGGCATTACTGGCAGATGAAAAATCCACTAATGCATCCACCGTTAGACTGGCTTGGGGTAAAGTGTCCCCTAATTCTTCGCGTACTATGCCGTTAAAACGCTGACGCAAAGCATCTAAATTTTCATGGGCAAGGCTTAAACCTGCAGCTAGTTTATGTCCACCATAACCGAGCAAAATATCCGCAACCTTCCCTAAACCTTCGTGTAAATGAAATTCTTTAATGGAACGCCCAGAACCTTTAATACCGCTTAAACCATCACAAAGAATAAGCGTTGGCTTATAAAACTCTTCCACAATGCGCGAAGCCACAATGCCTATAATACCTTGGTGCCAGTCTTGTCCGTACAGTACCAATGCGGCTTTATCCTTTTGCGCAAAGGCTTGCTCACGCGCTTCTTGATGAATGCGCTCTTCATCTTTACGCCTCTCTGTATTAAGCGTATCTAGCTTTTCGGCTAGGGGTAATGCTTCTTCCACCGTAGTTGCGCGTAAAAGATCCAAGGCTATACCCGCATGCCCCATACGGCCTGCGGCATTAATACGAGGCGCTAAAGAAAAAACTATTTGGCCGGAACCAAGCTTAGCAGTAGCTTCAAATTTACAAACTTTTTTTAAGGCTGCAAGACCTGGACGTAAGGCTGTACCAATGGTAAGCAGTCCATTTTTCACTAAAATTCTATTTTGTCCTTGTAAATTTACCACGTCAGCTAAGGTGCCCAGAGCCACTAAATCTAGTACAGAACGCATATCATAGGTTTTGCCACTGTGCTCTTGTAAGGCTTTATTCACAGCGCACATAAGAAAAAAAGCCACGCCTACGCCAGCAAGATCCGGACAAGGGCAATCTCCCATGCGTGGATTACAAATGGCATGAGCTAAGGGTAAATTTTCAGGGGGAAGGTGATGATCAGAAACAATAACCGTAATGCCGCGCTCTCTGGCATGCGCAATGGCTTCGCTATCAGAAATACCGCAGTCCACCGTTAAAAGCGCTTCCACACCTTGTTCAGCCAAGGTATCAATGAAGGGAATATTCAGGCCATAGCCTTCCACTTGTCTTTCAGGAATGTGAGCTACGGCTTCAAAGCCATGGGCTGCAAGCACATCAAGCACCAAAGCTGTAGAGGTAATACCATCCACATCATAATCGCCCCATACTGCAAGCTTTTTTCCTGCTACAAGAGCTTGCACCACTAAGGCAGCAGCTTCTGGTAAACCTGGCCAAAGCTCTAAAGGAGCTAAGAGGCGTAGATGCGGTGAAAGAAAGTCTTGAATTAATTGATCTGTGCTAAGACCACGTAATTCTAAAAGGGAGAGTAAAAGAGGTGAAACTCCAAGGTCTTGCGCCCTTGCCATATGCCGGGCAGAAAATGTAGACGGCGCAGAGCAGGATTGCGTTGTGGCATAGGAAAGGGGTAAAGGAGAAGACGAGGCTGCATCATGACGACCACTGCGCAAAAACCAATTTTTCACTCTATAACCAACTCTTTATTATTGTTTAAATTTAGAAGCTTGCGCCGCATACTCTGCAGGTACAAGATTTTTCTTTATCATCCAATCCAAAAACTTTTGCCCAGGATCATTGGTAGGCGCAACTTCTAACATCTTCAAGAGATAGGACATACAGTTAGAATAATCTTTCATTTCAAGATAAGTACGAGCCACATTGAAATACAAGTTTTCATCACCCTTGGTTAATTCCAAAGCCTTATTATAATACTCTATGGCCTCAGAAAGCATGGCGCTTTTACGCAATGAGATACCAAATTCATTAAATAAGTGCTTATGCGTGGGCTGAAAAGTTCCTTCAAGTTTAAGAAGTCTTTCAAAAATATTTTTAGCCTTATCCCCTTCTCCGCGTTCTAAATACGTAAGTCCTATGCCAAAGTTAGCACGAACATTATCTTCATCAATAACAAGAGCTTGGGAGTATTCATTTTCAGCTGAAAAGGTTTCCCCTTTCTTTCTGTGCTGATCCCCATTATCCACAGCCTCTTGCACTTCTTGCATCTTAGGATACACAGAGCTCATGTAGAACTCTGGCTCTGGGGAATATTTTGTCATAAGCTCATCACGCGTGATGATGCGCGGATTACCTGCAGGGATAAGGTTACCGTTGAGAGGTTGACATTCTAAAGAACCATCCTCTAAGCTCTCAATAAACCAATAACTTTTTTGTACAGTACGCCTTGTGGTGGTTCCTGTACCAATTTTCTTGATTTCCTGAGTGGAAAAAACCCCTTTCACATAATTAGGATCTCTTGAACGACTCATATTTATCCCTTACTCTTTATTGCATTTGCTGCCAGATTTCGCGGGCAGCTTGTGATGGATTATCAGCCTTGGTTATGGGTCTGCCCACAACAAGAAAACGCGCACCAGCCTCAACAGCCTGCTTGGGTGTCATAATACGCTGTTGATCATCAGCGCTACCACTGGCAGGACGAATTCCCGGGGTTAAACGCATAAATTCTTTACCGCAAAGCTTTCCAATGGCCAAGGCTTCATGCCCAGAACAGACAACGCCATCAAGGCCCCATTTTTGAGCTTTTTGTGCCAAATCCACCACTAAATTTTCAACTTTTTCTTGCGATAGGGGTAATTCCCCTTGCGCCATACTGGTAAGCACCGTCACACCAAAAACCAAGGGGCGCGGGCCCTGCTGGTTTTGCTCATAGTCCTTAACAGCCTCCATGGCAGCCTTTGCCATACGCTCGCCACCTTGGGTGTGAATGGTAAGTAAATCTACTCCCATCTTGCAAGCAGACAAGACGCCACCATAAACCGTATTGGGTATATCGTACATCTTTAAATCAAGAAAAACCTTAAAACCTAAGCTTTTAAATTTAGCAATACAGCTTGGGCCACCTTGAACAAAAAGTTCAAGTCCTACTTTAACCCAAGGAGCTGTGCCTTGTAAACTTTCTGCCAAAGCATAGGCTTCCTCCACACTTTGGGTGTCTAAAGCTACTATGAGTTCTGCCACATGTTCTTGCTGCATTATGCTTTAGCCTCGTCATCTTCTTGAAATAGGCCCACCAAGAGTTCAGGGCGCTGATGAGGCTGCAAGGTCGCTGCAATATACACAGAGCGCAATTGATCGTAAGCTGTATCAACATCATCATTAACAATAAGAAAATCAAAAAGATGCGCTTCATGCATTTCATACAAAGCATTACTTACGCGCTGTTGAATTTGCGCTGGCGTATTGCTACCGCGCGCTTCTAAACGACGTCTTAATTCTTTTATGGAAGGAGGCAAAATAAACAAATATACAGCAGAAGGCAGAGTTAAACGCAATTGCGCAGCACCTTGTACGTCCACATCAAAAATAAGATCCTTACCGGATTCTAAAATATCTCTCGTTTCTTGCAAAGGTGTGCCATAATAATTGCCATGCACCTTGGCCCATTCTGCAAAAACTTCCGAATCTCTCATTTCTTTAAATTCTTTTACAGATACAAAATGGTAATCTCTACCATTTACCTCTCCCTCTCTAGGCGCGCGCGTGGTATAAGAAATAGAGAAGCCAAAATTTGGGAAGGCATCACATAAGCGCTTTATGAGGGTTGTTTTACCTGCACCGGAAGGGGCGCAAATGACAAGTACTGTACCTGTACGAGCTGTAGACATAATAACTCCTAAATAACGTAATCTAAGCTTCCAAAGAAAGCTCTACATCCTGCCCAAATCTTTGACTAATAGTTTCAGGCTGGATGGCAGAAAGAATCACATGGTTTGAATCTGTAATGAGAATAGAACGAGTTTTTCTCCCTTGCGTGGCGTCAAGCAAACGTCCTTCGGCCTTGGCATCTTCACGCAAACGCTTCATGGGCGAAGAAGATGGATTCACAATGGAAACCACCCGCGACGCCACCACAAAGTTATTAAAACCAAGGTTAATAAGGCGCTGTGCCTGCATGTTCTACTCTACTCAATATTTTGTGCCTGTTCACGGCACTTTTCCAATTCGTTTTTAATATCCACCACAAGGCGAGATAATTGCACATCGGGGATTTTATTTCCGCATGTATTGATTTCACGAAAGCACTCTTGCAAAGTAAAATCAAGCTTACGCCCCACGTCTTTTCCTTGCTGTAATAGTTCAGAAAAGCGTGCAAAATGCGTACGCAAACGCGTAATTTCTTCACTAACGTCTAATTTATCTCCCAATAAGGTAATTTCTTGTAAGAATCTATTTTCTTCTAAATCTACATTATAGCTAGATAAAATTTCTGTTACTCGTTCACGCAAAGTCAGCATACGCTCTTCTTTAATGGAAGGAATGCGCTCTTCAATAATCTCTGCCATGGCTTCCATACGCAAAAGGCGCGATTGTAAATCAACACCTAAAGCAGCGCCCTCCACAGAGCGAGATTCATTCCAATCTTCCAGCGCTACGCCAAGACCTTCCACAAGGCGATCGGCCATATACTCTTCTTGAGCGTCTTCGCCGCCGCCCCAAAGGGAGGACATGGATAAAAAGAGATTATAATCCGGCGTAAAGCTTTCTTGCCTTTGCTGTGCAAGATCATACAAAGCATTGAGCATGGCAGAAGCTTGCGGCGCATCAAAATGTATATTTCTTTGCGCATGGGCACCGTATTGCAGAACAAGACTAATTTCTACCCTACCACGCAGAGCAAATTGACGCGTATGTTTTTCAAGACGCGCTTGCATACTGCGCATGGCATGAGGAAGATGCCAGCGTATATCTAAATGCTTACCATTAACGCTACGAACTTCCCACTGCTGGATAAAGTCATCGTCTTCTACAAGGCAACGCCCAAAGCCTGTCATACTGCGCAACATGAAACCTCCGCCGCCATAAAAACTTCAATATAAGATAAGGAAAGCTTTTGGGCTTCCCTTATATCCCCAAAAATACGTATTTTTTCTCTTAAACGTAAAATAAGACCCACCGGGCCTTGTTTACGTAGCTCAAGAAAAGCCGCCACCGCCGCCGCCACACTTGCCGGCACTGGGGCAACCACCACCAGACTTGGCAGCCATACCTACACTAGGGTGCACAGGTCCCACTTTAAAAGGAAAAGCGCCCGACTTTAAAGGGCTAGGGGCAGAAACTTTCTTATGAACTTTTTCCCCTCCACAATGAGGGCAAACAGGAATTTCGGATTGAATAACAATATCTTCGAAGTCTTTTTCACAGGCTTCGCACGTGAAATCATAGATGGGCATAAAATATCCTTTGCAAAAAACATCCAAATAGGTATGCTCAGTATACGGTTGCAAAACCGTCTTGGCAAGAATAATCTTAACAGTAAACCCGTAAAACTTAGGAAAAATCATGAGTAAGAAAATTTTACTTTTAGGTGGAGATTTTGTTGAAGATTATGAAATAATGGTGCCCTTTCAAATGCTACTTATGCTTGGCTACGAAGTGCACGCTGTTTGCCCTGATAAAAAATCAGGTGACACCATAAAAACTTCTATCCATGACTTTGAAGGATTTCAAACTTTTACAGAAAAAGTTGGCCACAATTTTGCCCTAAACTATGATTTTTCCAAGGTAAACACCAAGGATTACGTAGGGCTAGTAGTGCCTGGCGGTCGCGCGCCCGAATATTTGCGCATGAATGCCCGCGTTGTGGACATTATTCGCGAGTTTGAAGCCGACAAAAAACCCATAGCTGCCATTTGCCACGGACCACAACTTCTTGTACCTGCAGGTGCTCTTAAAGACAAAAAAAGTACCGCCTACCCTTCTTTGCAATGCGATGTAGAGCTTGCCGGTGGTACATGGGTGCCCATTAATGCTACTTTTAACAATGTGGTGGTAGATGCAAACCTTGTCACAGCCCCCGCATGGCCAGCACATCCAGAATGGATTGCCGCCTTTGTAAAACTTTTAGGTGCCAATATAACTTTATAAGCCATGGCATCCATTGCAAAAACCAATGCGGCGCGCCTGTTAGACACCTTGGGCTTGCCCTACACTTTACACAGCGTGGTGGTGGATGAACAAGATTTATCCGCCACCCGCGTGGCGCAAGACCTAGGCGTTGCCGCCCATAGTGTATACAAAACCTTAGTGGCCCGCGGAGACAAGCACGGTGTTTTTATGGTCTGTATTATGGCAGATGCGGAGCTTGATTTAAAAAAAGCCGCTAAAGCTACACAAAATAAAAGTGTGGCCATGGTTGCTTTAAAGGAAGTCCTCCCCCTCACAGGCTATATACGCGGCGGATGCTCACCTTTAGCCGCTAAAAAAAACTATCCTGTTTATGTGGATGAACATGCCATTTTAGAAGAATATATTTTCATCAACGGCGGTCAACGCGGCCTACAAATACGTATAACTCCAGACAATTTACTTCAAGCCGTACAAGGACATTTTGTAGATATCATAAAAAACTAAGGCGCTGTAAGAATATTTTCTCACAGCGCCTTACATATGTACTCTATGAAATGTATTGTGTTTTATTTCTTCACGGTAAAAGGAATGCTATGCAAAGCGGCGCCGTGCTCTTCTGTGCGTCCTAGTTCAAAAGAAGCAGAGGCCGCATCCCAACCTAAAATACCGGCAATTTCTTGAGCCATACCAGCCGTATTAATAAGAGGATGCCTTTGAAAAACTTGGGGTAAACCGTAGGTTAAGCTGCATACCAAGCATTTTCCCGGACGTTGATGCAATTCAAAAGCAAGCTTTGCTTCAGTATCTGTAATTTCACGGGCAACAAGCGTAATGGTATAAGCGCCTTCTTCAGCTTCTCCGTACAATGCCTCAAAAAAGGCATCACTGCGTTCAGGGGGTAATAAAGCGTCAAGTTTGTCTTGGGTCAATAAGGATGCTTTATCCGATGTGGCCATAAGCTCGCCCTCTCATCATAAGTTAAAAGTGAACAGAAACGTCCATACCATAAACTAGAAGTGCAATTTTGACAAGATTAAAGCGCTTTTTTTCTGCATTTTGGTACATACCGCCGCGTTATGTTTTTATGCACAAGCGTATAAAAAACGTATATGCTCTGCTGTGAGCTTGCGCTCTTGCGGCTTACATAAATGCGCATACTGCGCAAAAGAAAAATCTTCCAAGAGCTCCGCAAGATGCACAGGGCGCAAAGAAGGGCTTTTCACGTAGCCTGCTAAATATGCCAAGAGACCTAGTATACGCTGCGCAGACACGCCACTTTGCCGTAAAGCCTGTAAAGAAAGAGAGGCATGACGCTTGGCAAGGCGTTCACCTTCTTCATCTAAAAGCAAGGGCACATGCGCATAGGCAGGCTGTACATAGCCAAGACATTGCTGTAAAAAAAGCTGTCTAGGTGTAGAAACTAAAATATCTGCCCCGCGTAAAATTTGCGTAATACCTTGCGCCGCATCATCCACCACCACAGCCAGTTGATACGCCATGACACCATCAGAGCGGCAAAGAGCAAAATCGCCCCCAATATCTTGTAAATCTAAGCTTTGTTCACCGTATATGGCATCCACAAAGCGCAACACATTGCTTTGTGCCGTATGCACACAAGCTAGGCGCCAAGCCGGCTTTCGACCACTGGCCTCTTTTTGCCTTCTCTCTTGCGCATCTAAATGCCTACAAATGCCGGGGTACGGCGCGCCATAATCCTGCACATGTGGCGCCCCCGCCAAGGAGCGTAACTCCTTACGGGTACAATAACAAGGGTATACATATCCGCCATGGCGCAATTGCGCAAGAACCTCTTGGTATATATGCTGACGCTGGCTTTGATATAGGGTAGCACCATCCCAAAGCAAACCTAACCAGCGTAAATCCTCTTCAATGCTCTCAGCATAACATGTGCGAGCCCGTTGCGGATCAATATCTTCCATGCGTAAGATTATTTTTCCCTTGGCAGATTTTGTCCAAAGCCATGCCCATAAAAAAGACCAGGCATTACCTAAATGCAAGAGCCCTGTGGGGCTAGGCGCTAAGCGCCCTATTGGTATAGACGCTAAGCGGCCTGTGGGTATAGACGCTAAACGGCCTGTGGGATTTAGGGAATTAAGCATGGGAGCAGGAGAAAGATATGTACCACAAGTCGATGTCATGCCATTTTCATAGCCTAAGTAAGTGCGGCTTGCAAGATAGCTAAAAGTTCAAGCACAACTTTAACAATCCATAAAAAGCACCGTTGAGTAAAATAAAATTAGCTATAATTACAAATAAGTATATAAAAAATAAAATTATCTCTTCCTTATGCCAACATCTTGCCAAGCTAGCCAAACACAAGTATAAAGAGAACATGGAAACAACAACACTTTGCCCTCAATGTAAAAGCCCCGTGGTGCGCTATCGTAACCCCTTCCCCACCACCGACGTCATCATTTATGATGCCGATAATCCGGAACGTGGCATTGTCCTCATAGAAAGAGTCAATGAACCTTACGGCTTTGCCATCCCCGGTGGTTTTGTGGATATGGGCGAAAGAGTGGAACATGCCGCTGTGCGCGAAATGCGTGAAGAAACATCCCTTGATGTGGAGCTTATGGGCCTGCTCGGTGTCTATTCAGATCCTAGTCGCGACCCCCGTTTTCATACCATGAGCATAGTCTACGTGGGGAAAGCTAAAAATGCCGACGCTCTTTGTGCCGGAGATGATGCAAAACATGCGGCCTTCTATCCCTTAGATGCTTTACCACCCTTGGCCTTTGATCATGCCAAGGTCATAGAAGATTATAAACTATTTCTGGCACAAAAAAGACCTTTAGCTCCGTTAGATTCTTCCTTATAAGGCAGTATTATGTATACCTCTCTTAAACAATGCGTTGATGATTTAGAAAAGCATGGACACTTGGTGCGTATCGATACTTTGATAGATGCCAATCAAGAAATGGCCCTTATTCAGCGTCGCGCTTTTGCCAAAAAAGCCCCTGCCTTACTCTTCACACGGGTTAAAGACTGCGCCTTCCCCATGGTAGCCAACCTTTTTGCCACCAAAGAACGTCTACAATTTATTTTTCGCCATACTTTACCCACTTTGGAGCATCTTTTTAAAGTAAAAGCCGATCCCACCTTGGCTTTCAAAAAACCTTGGAAAGCCTTGGGACTCCCCCCCATGCTCTACCATGCTCTGCCCAAAAAAGTTTCCACAGGCCCCATACTCGACTGTAAGGCCAAGCTTTCTGATCTGCCCCAGCTCATTTCTTGGCCGAGGGATGGCGGCCCTTTCATTACCTTGCCCCTCGTATACAGTGAAAACCCAGAAAAAAAAGGAATTATGGGCTCAAACCTTGGCATGTACAGGGTGCAAATGGGCGGCAATGATTACATTCCCAATGAGGAAGTGGGCCTTCACTATCAAATCCATCGCGGCATGGGCGGCCATCATATGAAAGCCTTAGAGCAAGGAAAGCCCTTGCCGGTACGTATTTTTGTGGGCGGACCGCCTGCCATGACTCTTTCTGCCGTTATGCCCTTACCGGAAAACCTTTCCGAGCTCTTTTTTGCCGGAGCTCTTGGGGGTAAACGCATTGCCATGATTGGCGCAGATAAAGTACAAGACGGTTGTGACTTACCCCTTTGGGCCCACGCGGATTTTTGCATTAGTGGTCATATTTTGCCTGAATGCAAAAGAGAAGGTCCCTTTGGTGATCACCTTGGCTATTATAGCTTAGAGCACCCCTTTCCTGTATTAAAAGTAGATTCTGTCTTTCACCGTAAAGACGCCATTTGGCCCTTCACTTCTGTGGGCCGCCCCCCACAAGAAGATACCCTTTTTGGTGATTTTATCCATGACCTTACAGGTCCATTGGTACCGCAGGTCTTTAGCGGTGTGCATGAAGTTCATGCTGTGGACGCTGCAGGAGTGCACCCCTTGCTCCTCGTCATTGGCAGTGAGCGCTATACTCCTTTTGCCCCTGAGCGCCGCCCGCAAGAACTACTTACTTGCGCTTGCACAGTGCTTGGCACTACCCAAACAGCCTTGGCCAAGTATTGCTTCATCACCGCCAAAGAAGATGATCCGGCCCTTACCACCCATAATATAGAAGCCTATTTCCATCATGTGCTTGAAAGAACGCACTTTGACAGAGATTTACACTTTATTACCAAAACAACCATAGACACGTTGGACTATTCAGGAAATGACTTAAACAGTGGCTCTAAGCTCATTTGGGCCGTGGCAGGTAAGCCTTGTCGCTCTCTTGGTACAGAGCTTCCTTCCTCCATTCCTCTTCCTGAAGGTTTTGGCAATATTCGTCTTTTCTCCAAGGGTATTATCCTTATCCAAGGCCCCAAGGATACGCGCCACGGCCCTTTACGCGGCAGTCAAGATGCCGCTTTACACGAGCTGGAGAAAGCCTTGGAACATCTCCCACAAAAAGAAAACTTCCCCTTGGTAGTCGTTGTGGATGATACAGACTTTACAGCGCATTCTTGGAATAATTTTCTTTGGGCAGTGTTCACCCGCTCTGACCCAGCAACAGATATCTATGGCGTGCAAGCCCATGTGCATTGTAAACACTGGGCCTGTAACGCGCCGCTCATTATTGATGCGCGCTTAAAAGCCTATCAAGCTCCGGCTTTAGAAGAAGACCCAGCCATTGTCCAGCGCGTAGAAGCCTTGGGCGCCGCTGGCGGCCCCTTACACCATTACATCTAGGAAGGAAAACGTGAAAGTAGCTCTTTTACAATGCAACACCATCACCGGTGATATTGTTGGCAATATGGAAAAAATATTGCGCGCAGTAAAAAATGCCACATCCTCTGGCGCAGGCCTATGCATTACGCCGGAACTGGCTCTTTGCGGCGTGGATCCACAAAATCTTCTCTTTTCTCCCGGTTTTGTGGAAGGTTGCCATAGAGCTTTGCAACACATGGCTAAGCAACTTAAAGGTGGCCCCGCTGTGCTTGTGGGCGCGCCCATAGCCACGGCTCGCGGCAGAGATCTTACCAATGCCGCCGTACTTATCCATAATGGTAATTTTTCCGTGGTTTCTAGCAAAATTCTCGCCCAAAATTCTGCCAACCCCAGTCAATTGTATTTTGAAAATGGCGCCTCTTGCGGCCTCATCACCTTAGCCGGTTGGCGTCTTGGTGTGGTTCTTTGTGAAGATGATCCACAAAACAACACTTTTTGGAAAACACAGTATCAAAATGCACAAAATCCCCTCACGGAACTCATCGCCAGCGGTGTAGACGGCATTGTGCACATGGCAGCCAATGCCTATGTTATGCACGCACAAGAACAGCGTGAACACATCCTTTCCCACGTGGCGGCGCGCCATCATATCCACCTTTTTTCTGCCAATGGCGTAGGCGGTAACGATACCACCATTTATGCCGGCCAAAGTTTAGCCTTTGGTCCCACCGGATCTCTCTTAGCTCGCGGCTATGCCTTTGAAGAAGATCTCGTCATGGTCGATACAGCCGTGGCCAATGAACTTTCCATCATGAATGCCCCTTCAGACCATGAGCAATGCTGGAAGGCGCTGGTCCTCGGCACCAAAGACTATGTACAAAAAAGTGGCCTTAAAAATGTTATTATTGGTCTTTCTGGCGGTTTAGACAGCGCCATGGTGGCAGCCATAGCCGTGGAAGCCCTCGGCAAAAAGCATGTACAAGGCGTATGCATGCCTTCGCCCTACACTTCGCAAGAATCTTTAGATTATGCGCAAGCTCTGGCAGAAAACCTTGGCATCCCCATGCATACCATTGCCATTGAGCCGCTTATGCATTCCTTTGAAAGCGCCCTTAATCCCCTATTAGCTTCCTATGAAAAGCCGGAAAATGATGTGACCTTTGAAAACATCCAAGCCCGTATTCGCGGCTCCCTGCTCATGGCCCTTGCCAATGGTTCGCAAAGCATGGTGCTTAATACCGGTAATAAGTCCGAAGGTGCCATGGGCTATTGCACCCTGTATGGCGATGCCGTAGGCGGTTTAAGCGTCATAGGCGATGTACCCAAAAGTCAACTCTTTGAACTTGCCGCATGGTATAATACGCAATACCCAGACAAAGCCGTACCGCAAGGTATCATAGACCGTCCCCCCACAGCGGAACTGCGCCCCAATCAGCTTGATAGTGATTCCCTACCGCCCTACGATGCCTTAGATGCTTCCATGCAGCGCATCCTTCATGCCAGACTTGAAGCCCCCAACAACACTCATGATAGTCAGGAAGATCAAGCCCTTGATGATCACGTTCTTCGCAGTATCACCAAGGCTGAATTTAAACGCCGCCAATGCCCTCCAGCCCTCACCATAAGCACTTCGTCTTTTGGCAAAGGTTGGTGCATACCTGTTCTTAGCAAAGTACAGTTACCTGAATAACTATATAAAACATAAGGAGTTTCTATGTTTTCTTTACGCAAAAAAATGCTTCCCCTCTGCCTCATGTTCCTCGCTTTTGGCGCTCTTTCCTTGCCAAGCCAAGCTCTTGCCACTGAAGAAAGTGATGAACGCAGTATCAGTCTTCCTGCCCCTGACACCAAGGGTGGAGCTCCGCTCATGCAAGCTCTAGCAGCCAGAAAAAGCACGCGCTCTCTAGGTACAGCAACCTTAAGCGAGCAAGATCTTTCCAACCTTCTTTGGGCAGCTTTCGGCCTTAACAGAGAAGACAAGCGCACCATCCCCACTGCAAAAAATAAGCAAAATGTTTCTATGTATGTCTACATGAAAGGGCATATTTGGATTTATGATGCGCAAAGCAATGCCGTACACAAGCTCATTGAAAGTGACCTTGCCGGTGTAAGCAAAGGCGCCCTCACCCTCATCATTACCGCTGAAGGTGATGCCAAAACTGACGCCTACGGCAATATGCACGCCGGCTCCATCTACCAAAATGTAGGCCTCTACTGCGCCTCCGCCGGTCTTGGTAACCTTGTTCACGCTACCGGCAGTGACAAAGTGCAAGAAATCATTGCCCCTTATCTACCCACTGCTTTTACAGTACGTGTTTTACAATCTGTAGGCCAAATAAAATAGGTTTGGTTTTAGATTTTTAGTTTTGTTTTTTTGTGGGGAGGGAACTTTTTGAAAAAAGTTCCCTCCCCGCTTGCTTTCAGCAAGCCCCCCTCCCTCAAAAACTTTTTACGGCCACCATA
>CAYJPR010000003.1:0-40804 GCA_964372075.1 uncultured Desulfovibrionaceae bacterium
CCATTAAGGAAGCTTTTGTCAAATATTTAGGTGACGGATGCCCTGCTTTTGAACCCAAAAAGCTTTTGGATGTGCAAGAAATCATGCGCCTTTTGCAAGAAGCTAAGGCCACCATATCTTTGGCCCACCCCGGACTTATTCGTTGCGATGCCAAATGGTTAGATACTTATGTAGGCGAGCTTAAAAGTATGGGACTCATGGCTATAGAAGCTTTTCACAGCGAACATGATGATGAAAACACCCGGCGCATGTTAGCTCTTGCCAAAAAATATGACTTAGCCATTAGCGGCGGTTCGGATTATCATGGCGATGTAAAACCTCAAATCCATTTAGGCTTTGGCAAAGGGAATCTACGCATTGGCGTAGACATATTGCACGCGCTTAAAGAACAACGCCGCGCTTTGGGGTATCCTGTATAAAGGCCTGTAAAAAACTTGACCCTTCACGCGCTTCGGCCTACAAAAAGCCATGCAAAAAGAATCTCCTTTTATACCTGAACTCTTGGCCCCTGTGGGCTCCATGGATCAATTGGACGCGGCTATTTTATACGGCGCCAATGCCGTCTATCTTGGCGGTTCGGCTTCCTTACGTGCCGGACGTCCTTTTTCTGCTGAAAAGCTTAACGAGGCCCGCGCCAAAACCAAGGCCGCAGGAGTGCAACTGTTCTTTTGTTGTAATGCTTTTCCCCGTCAGCACCAATTGGATGCCGCCATGGAAAATCTGGCCCTTGGGGCTGAAGCCGGCGTAGATGCCTATATTATTGCCGATGCCGGCGTTTTTTCTCTGGCAAAAAAACATTTTCCGCATATTCCCATCCATCTTTCCACACAGGCCAACACCTGCAATGCCGCCTCCGTGGCTTTTTGGCATGAGCAAGGGGCAGAAAGAGTAAATTTAGCCCGAGAATTACGCCTTGGGGAAATTCGCGCCATTCGTAAAGCCTGTCCGGAAGTGGAGCTAGAATGCTTTGTTCACGGGGCCCAATGTCTCGCCATTTCAGGTCAGTGCCTCCTCTCTGCATGGCTTAACAACAGGCCCGCCAATGCCGGTGAATGTACACAGCCTTGCCGTTTTGAATACCGCCCCATGCCCGGCACCAGCCAAATGTTTGAAGAAAGCTGGCGCACAGGCACCCCCACTTGGGAAATTACCCAAGATGATTCCGGCTATTCGGCCTTTTGGTCTCCGGAAGATCTTTGCCTCCTGCCCTTTGTGCCTTGGTTCATGCGCCATAAAATTACGGCCTTAAAAATTGAAGGCCGCATGCGCACCGGCGCCTATACAGCCCATGCGGTGGATGGCTACCGCCGAGCTATAGACCTTGCCAGCGCCATTGGCAATCAAAAAGAATGGCGTAAAGCTTTGCCTCAATTGCTCTTTGATATTGAACAATGGACATCGCGCGATTTAGGCACAGGCTTTTTTGTGCCAAGGCATCATTCTTTAGCTAAGGCTCATACCCGCGGCAAAGGAGGCCTATCTCCCCTTCTGGCCCGTTTGGAAGAAGAAATTGCCCCAGGTTCATGGCGCATTTCTGTACGTTCGCAATGGAATGCCGAGCGTGAAGCTTATGTCTTTATGCCAAAGGGCGCCAGACCCAGCTTAAAGAGCGGCTCATATAGCTTAGAAAATCATTTAGGTGAAAAAGTAAACACGGTGCACCCCGGCATGCAAGCTGTGGTGCATACGCAAGTGAGCGGTTTGAGCGCCGGGGCTTATGTAGAAGGCTTATAGGTACAGACTTTTTCAACGAACTAATAAGTCTCCATAAAAAAAGCTCTTCCTTACTCAATAGGGAAGAGCTTTTTTATGGGCATTATATAGAACAAATCAAAGCATGTTCACATAAAATGATTTTTTGTGTTATATCAAGGAAGATAAATGAGCTTTAAGGGCGTGTATAAAGACATACATAACCGAAAAAGCTCATGAAATCTGACGCAGAGATAACCTAAAAAGCATTTATGTGAGCTTAATCTAAAATATACTTCATGGGATCACGCGGCACACCACCCACCACCACTTCGTAGTGCAAATGCGGCCCTGTGGTGCGTCCTGTCATACCCACACGGCCCACCATATCACCACGCTTCACTTCATCTCCAGCCTTCACGGTGGCCGCTTGTAAGTGCGCGTATTTGGTCATAATACCGGCGCCATGATCCACCACCACTACAATACCATAAGCTCCGTCATAGCCAGCGCTTCTTACGGTACCTGCCGCTGAAGAAAGCACAGGTGCCCCCATAACGCCCTTAATATCTAGGCCTTTATGAAAACTTCTATGGCCGCCAAAGGGCGCTCTTCTATAACCAAAACTAGAATTTATTTTACCGCGCACAGGCCAAATGGAAGGAGATCTGGAAAGAGCCTTTTCTTTTAGGCGTAAAGCCTTGAGTAACTCTTGCTGATTCACCTCTTCCAGCTCTATATCATGGGCCAATAAATGCAAATAGTTTTGCATTCTGCGTGCCATAAGGTTGGGCTTATGCATGGGCAATGAAGTATTTAAAAAATCCTCATTGGCCTTGGTGTCCACAGAGCCCAATTCTGAATTTACATCCAGCATATGGCGGATTTTCGTATCAAAGCGCTCTACACGTTGGAAATTGGTGGTAATATCCTGAACCTGTTTGTGTAGATTGAGCAATTGTTCATGCTGCTCTTCACGGGCCAATTGGGTTTGTTCCAATTGCGTTTTCAGCTGTATGCTTTGAATATATTCTTTAAAAAGCCACGCTGTGGATGTGAGCAATAAACAAAAAACAGTTAGCAAAACATAAAAAATCCACATATGTACACGGAATTTTTTATTTTCACCAGTGGGACTATCTTTAATAATAACTATATGATGTTTCTTAAAAAACATGGGACCTCGTATACTATTTTTGCAAGAACATAGAAATAAGACTGATTTGGCAATGAGTCAAGTTTTCACCTGAGTAAGCACTGCAATACGCTTTTCATTCTTGCTTACCCTAAAAAACACTTTGCTATTTAGGGATATGTTTTTCTAACTGCCAGCGCGAAAGACCATTATACACACAGCGCTGAGCGTCCTTATACACTGTATAAAGATCTTTGAGTTTGTCTTCCATTTCTGAGCGTTTGGTATTACCGGCAGAGGGGCATGGATTAGACCAAATGGGCAATTCCCACTGTCTGGCGGCGCGGATAACGTGTTTTTTCTCCACCAAGAGCATGGGCCGAATCACTTGTAATTTACCGTCAAAAAAAGATTCATTCATACTCATGCCGTCCACGCGACCATTTTGGCATAAATTCATAAAAAAGGTATGCACAAGATCATCCGCCGTATGCCCAAAGGCCAAATGCGTAAGATTGTATTGCATACAAAGCTCAAACAAACGCTTGCGCCGTAACCAGGCACAACGAAAACAGGGGGAATTGCGTTGATTTTCTTCCGAATGCGCATGGGGACCGTGATCTGTCACATCTATATGCGAGGCTATGCCATGCTCTTCAAGCCAAGGAATAAGCGCCGCGTGGCTTTGTGCATCAAAACCGGGGTTCACATGCAGAGCCATAATTTCAAAGGGAAAGGGAACAATTTTTTGCCTAATATGCAAACTTTTTATAAGCACAAAGGAGTCTACCCCGCCAGATACCGCCACACCAATACGCGCACCTGCGCTGATCATGGACGTTTGCTGCATGGCTTTGCCTATGGTTTTAACACAGGTTTGCTGGGCAAAGGTACGTGAATTTTTTTTCATAATGCCTCAAAATTGTATTTGTAATATAAGATCTTATGCGTATGTGAATTGACAATGGTCTTTTCATACTTAGATTAAAGAGAGAGTGAGTGCGCTCTTTACAAAACCCACACGACGCAACATCCACACAGTGGAGTCTATCATCAAGCGACAAAGAGCATGTATGCTCTCTGCCAAATAATCTCAAGTAAAAAAGTAGCCTTTTATTTTCTGTTATGCTCTACGTCCCAGCATGGATAATATTTTTACTGTGCTCATTTTTTCTTAACATATACTTAAGGAGCCTACATGGTGAATCACGCATTTACCGTCACCCTTAGCATCACAACTCAAGAAGGTTGCCGAGAAGCTTTTTTAGCTTTGCTACAAAAAAAACTACCTATCATACGCCAGCAACAAGGTTGTTTACAAGCAACTCTTTGCGCCGATACAAGCGATGACAATAAATTTTTGCTTGTGGAATTTTGGGAAAGCTACCCCTTATGGCAAAAGCACCTACAATCTGAACTTGTGGCCCACATTACCGAGGCATGTACAAACCTCACCACCAAATGGGAATTGCACAAATATTCTCCATGCAAATTTTAGTTTTTTGCATTTTTTGGCTTGACAAGCGCTAAGCCCTTCATTACTTTCTTTGTCCTATATATGATATGTCAAGGGCAATATGCTCCTTTTGCCATGAAGTCAAGCCTTTGTTGCTTTGTGGTAAATCATCACCTCGAAATGCCCTTAAGTATCATGAAAGTTTTACACAATGAGTGAAAAGACTTTGTTGCCTTCTAGACAAGGAACAAAAAGGCATTATATTTAACCCGTACGGAGAACTTCATGGCACGTATTACCGTAGAAGACTGTCAGGAAAGAGTAGACAACCGTTTTTTGCTGGTACAAATGGCAATTAAACGCATCCATCAATACCGCGAAGGCTATGAATGCCTTGTGGAAAGCCGTAACAAAGAAGTGGTCACGGCTCTGCGCGAAATCGCTGCTGGTAAAGTATTACCAGAAGACTCTTCGTATTATAAGGCCCAAGACGCTGAAGCTGCTGAGCAAGAAAAAACTGAACTTGCCTAAGTAAAAGACGTTTATGTATTTTGAGGCCGGATTTCCGGCCTTTTTCTATGGCATAGCCATGGGTAAAGCCACGTAATTTCAAACCTTGTTGAAAAGATTATGAGTCAAAGAGATTATTACGAAGTTTTAGAAGTATCGCGCGAAGCTAGCGAAAGTGAGATTAAATCTTCCTATCGCCGCTTGGCCATGAAGTATCATCCCGACCACAATCCTGACAATCCTGAAGCTGAGCAGCACTTTAAAGAAGCTGCTGAGGCCTATGACGTGTTGCGCGACCCAGAGCGCCGTGCCCGCTATGATCGCTTTGGCCATGCCGGAGTCAATGGCAATGCCGGCGGCGGTTTTGGTAGCACAGAGGACGTATTCTCCCATTTCAGCGATATTTTTGGCGACCTTTTCGGATTTAGCTCCGGAGGCGGCGCCTCCCGTGCCATGCGCGGCTCTGATTTGCGCTATAATTTGAAAATCACCTTTGCTCAAGCAGCCAATGGCGATGAAATACTCTTGCAATTGCCCAAACGCGTACTTTGTCAAGATTGTGAAGGCTCAGGCGCAGCCCCCGGCACCAAGCCGGAAGTCTGTAAACAATGTGGCGGTGCAGGCCAAGTACGCCGTTCTCAAGGCTTTTTCCAAATTTCTACCCCTTGCCCTGTATGCCGCGGAGAAGGACAAATCATCACCAAGCCTTGCGCTCGCTGTAAGGGCCAAGGTATTGTGGAAGAAACACGCGAACTTTCCGTGCGTATTCCTGCCGGCGTAGACACTGGCACGCGCTTACGTGTGCGCGGTGAAGGCGAAATGGGGCACAATGGCGGCCCTGCCGGAGATTTATATGTGGTGGTAAGTGTTGAGAAGGATAAAACCTTCCAGCGCCAAGGCAATGACCTTATCTTTAGGCAAGAAATCAGCTTTGTGCAGGCCATTTTGGGGCATAAATTAGAAGTGCCCTCCTTAAAAGGCCCTGTGAATTTAGAAATTCCTAAAGGCATTCAAAGCGGTACAGTATTGCGTATAAAAGAAGAAGGCATGCCTGTGCTGGGTCGTAACACCCACGGTGACTTGCTGGTGGAAGTGATTATTGTCACCCCCACGCGCATTAGCGAAAAGCAAGAAGAGCTTTTACGCGAATTTGAAAAACATGCACCGGACGATGGCGTTATGCATAAGCTCAAAAAAGCCACCAAAAAGGCGGCCAAAGCCATGGGTCTTGATTAAGCACTCTTGTTTGTCAATATTACAAAAGCCTCCACGCAAATGGAGGCTTTTTTGTGTCAAGTACCTATATTCAATACGGCATTGCAGTCATGGATTTTTTTACTGCGCAGATTCAGAAGGTGGCGGAGAATACGAAATATCCATATCCTGAAAGGAAGTATAACGGTTAATGTACATAAGCTCCACAGCTCCCACAGCACCGTTACGTTGCTTACCAATAATAATTTCCGCAATGCCTTGCGGTGGTCTTTCAGAAGGTTTGGTAAACTTATACACGTCATCACGATAGACAAACATGATAACGTCGGCATCCTGCTCAATGGCGCCCGATTCGCGCAAGTCGGAAAGCATGGGGCGTTTATCGGAGCGTTCTTCTACCTTACGGTTAAGCTGAGAAAGGGCAATAACCGGCACATTCATTTCCTTGGCTAAGCCTTTCAAGGAACGAGAAATTTCAGAAATTTCCAATTCACGAGAATCAATTCTGCGCCCTGCTCTCATAAGTTGTAAATAATCCACAATAACCATACCCACGCCCTTTTCAGACATAAGGCGGCGTGTTCTGGCTCTTAGTTCCAAGGTACTGATAGACGGTGTATCGTCAATATAAATAGGTGCTTGACCTATGACATCGGCAGCGGCAAAAAGACTGCGCCAATCTTCATCGGTAAGCATGGAAGGACGGCGTAAAAGCGATACGTCTACCTTGGCATACACAGCCAAAATACGCTGTAAAAGTTGTTCTTTGGACATTTCCAGCGAATACACGGCCACGGGAGTGCCTTGGATAATGGCCGCATTCAGCGCAAGGTTCATGGCAAAAGCTGTTTTCCCCATGGAGGGACGCGCCGCCACAATAATAAGGTCAGAGGGTTGCAAGCCTGCTGTCATCATATCAAGGCGTCTAAAACCTGTGGTCACACCGGTAATTTGCTCTTTAGAGCCGGCAAGGGCTGTGAGGTTTTGAAAAACTTTATCTATAAGCTCTTTGGTGGAGCTAAATTCTTTACCGGCAGAGCGCTGAGCAATGGCAAAAACCGATTGTTGCGAAGCGTCCAGCAATTCCTTCACATCTTGCGAACTGTCATAACAATTACCAATGATGCCGGAACAAGTTTCAATGAGCCTGCGCTGTAAGGATTTATCGCGCACTAAATGGGAATAGTGCGGAGCATTGGCCCCGGCTACCACAGCCTTAGCTAATTCACCCAAGTAAACAGAGCCGCCCACGCTTTCCATATGATTATGGTCTTTGAGATAACTTGCCACGGTCACAAGATCTATGGGCTGAGATTTATGGTATAAATGCACAAAGGCTTCATAAATATATTGGTGGGCAGGCAGGTAGAAATCTTCTTTTTCCAAACTATCCACAATGACGTTGAGCATATTGGGCGAATGTAAAATACCGGCCAGCACGGCTTGTTCGGCCTCCACACTATGGGGGGGCACGTGCTTAAGCAAGAGCTGATCAGGCGTTTCAGCCTTGGCTACGGGGTTTTTGGTGTACGTTTTACGCCCAGAGGGTGCATCGGAAGAATAGGTATTGCTCATAATATATCCTTATGGTGGAAGCGTAAAATACCCAGAAAAGCCTGTTATGGCAAGGGGGCACCCATGGCCTTTGGCGCACATGAGGAAAAAAGCTTAAGGATTTTCCTTAAACAGGAGGGGAATATAAAGGGAAAATTTCTTTTAAACGCAAAATCGCCCCTTATACTTACAGAGTAAGCATAAGGGGCGACATATATGAAACGAATTACTCAGCTTCAGTAGCTTCTACAGCTTCTTCTGCTACTTCTTCAGCAGCAGCTTCTACTGGAGTATCTTCAGCATAAGCACGTTGTTCGCTTTCTACCTTCACCATAACGGTGGCGATAACGCCAGCAAAGAGGCGTACACGCACTTCATGTTCACCAAGAACACGAATAGGAGCGTCAAGTAAGATACGACGACGGTCAACGTCTACGCCTAAAGCAGCCAAGGTTTCTTGGATGAGGGTAGAAGTTACGGAGCCGTACAACTTGTCGTTTTCACCGACGCGCATTTTGATTACTACGTCGAGCTTTTCGAGCTTTTCGCATACGCTTTGAGCGTCAGAACGCATGGAAGCCATTTTTTCTTCCAACTTTTTGCGCTCAAGTTCAAAAGCTTTCAAGTTGCCGGGGCTGGCAACCATGGCCATACCTTGGGGCAAAAGGAAGTTACGGCCATAACCGGCTTTAACGGTTACAACGTCGCCAACTTTACCTAAATTTTCAACGTCTGCACGGAGAATGATTTTCATAATGACACTCCCCTTATATCATGCTTTTTTTCTTAACGTTGCTATCATGAGTAGCGGTGTAGATGAGCAATGCCATCTGACGAGCGCGTTTGATCTCAGTGGTGAGCAGACGTTGGTGATGGGCGCAAGTGCCAGTGATGCGACGAGCGATGATTTTACCACGTTCGGTGATGAAATCGCGCAAAATGTCGGCACGCTTATAGTTTAAAGGCAGGTCTTTATCAGCGCAAAAACGACAGAATTTGCGGCGTGGAGCAAATTTCTTCTTAAAAGCCATTATGCTACCTCCTCAGCCACTTCATCGGCCAACTTAACAGTAATAAATTTAAAGATGCCTTCGGTGATACGGATGTTGCGCTCAAGTTCAGCAATGGCAGGAGCTGGTGCTGCAAACTCTAAACGCACGTAGTGACCGCGCATGTGTTTTTGTACTGGATATGCCAAATCGCGCATGCCCCAAGCGTCTACTAAAAGCATTTTGCCTTGTTCGCGCTCGATGATGGCGGTCAAACCGGAGATGATAACCTCACGGTTTTCTGCTGCAAGCTCTGGAGAGAGCAAGAGCAAAGTTTCAAACTTTCTCATTATAAACTCCTTACGGACTAATTGGCCCACACCCCATGTGTGAGCAAGGGAAAGGGGTCAATACCCCAAAGAAGAGGCCCTTGTCAAGACATGGGCCTCATTTCTTTTTTAATTTCTTTTACTATGGCACTATTTAGGCATGCCCCAACGCGGGAAGGAAACATCACCACTGCCCGTATTGATTTTCTTAGGCGCGGCGCCATTACGTGTGGTCAAATAAATACCACGCTGTCCGCCTCTAGTAGAAGCAAAGGCAATGGAATAGCTATCGCCGCAAAAAGCAGGTTGCTCATCGCTACCGGGACCAAAGGTAATTTGTCTTTCAGATCCGGTCATAAGATCTTGCACAAAAATACGGTGCCCAAAATCTGTCATACGGCTATAAGCCACAAGGCTGCCATCGGGAGATAAAGAAGCTTCTGTATTATACCCACCATTAAGGCTTACGCGGCGAACAGAACCGGAAGATAAATCTTTTAAGAATATTTGCGGGCCGCCTAAACGGTTAGAGGTAAAGGCCATCTTGGTACCGGTGCGATCAAAGGTGGGGGAAACGTTAATGGAGTCGTTTTCCTCTAAGCTTCCAGCTCTTTGAAAGGAACTATTTAGCAAGAAAATATCAGGGTTACGCCCATTAGAAAGGCTTACGGCCACTTGATTGTTGGGCATAAAGGCCGGACCAATGACGATATTTCCGGGGAAACGAATACGGCGCACAGAGCCGCCATTTTTATCCCACACGCCAAGGCCGTGAGAGCGATCGTCAATATGGGTAAAGACCACAAAGCGTCCGTCGGGGGACCATGCAGGAGACATGGATTCACCTTTTAAGCGGGTCACTTGTTGTAAGTCTCGCCCTGTGGGACGCACGGTCCACACATGAGCATTGAGCTTGCCCACTTTTTTTACAAAGGCCAAGGTGGAGCGGAATAAATCGCCGCTACCAATGAGAACTTCCAAAAGATCGGCGCTAAAGCGATCCGCCACGGAAGCTAAATCAGAGGCCTTTAAATTAGGATATTCTTTGCCAAACAAACGCTTACCGCTGAGAGTCTCAAAGGCGCGTACTTGCACGGTGGTGTCATTGGGCCAATAAGAAGTAACCACTATGTCGGAGCCGGCCAATTGAAAGCGCTTAAAGTCTAAGCTGGGCGGCTCATAGCCTGCCAAGGTGGTACCGCCTAAAATGCTGGCATTGGAAGTTAAAGCCATGAAAGGTAAAATAGACATATTTTCTTGCACCAACTTTTGCAATTGGTCGGCAAGACCCGTGGCAGGGGTATTGGGCCCCTTAATGGGCTGGGTGAGGGCTAAATTAATAAGATTTTGCCCTGGGCCATAAATATCTACCTTTACAGCGGCTTGGGCCAGTGTAAGGCTTAAGCACAGCACAAAGGCTAGGCTTAACATGGGGCTTAGCATGTATTTTTTCATTCTATCCTCCCGAAAAAAGTCAGCATAAAGTAACAGTTTTCACTGTACCAGCTAGGGTTTAGGTGTTTCCACCATGAAAATAAGATATAACTCTTGCGCCTTACCGGAGGGGTGCGGCGGCAATTGGGTAATTTTTTGCGAGGCCTCTACCAAGGCGGCATCAAGGGCACTGTTATTGCTAGAACTGGAAAGCTCTACTCTTTGCACTGTACCTGCGCCATTTATATACATATTTACCGAGGTAGACACTATGCCCGGCTTCATTTGCAAGGGATATTTCACCAAGGGGCGAATTTTACGGATAACTTGCTCTACATAAAAATCTTCATCATCCATGACCTGCCCTTTACGATTTTCCTGAATGAAAGGCTCTTTACCTTTAGGATACGCTACAGGCTCTGGGGTGATGTCCTCATCTTCTTCTTTTGCTTCTTCTGCAGGGCTTTTGTCCTCAAGGGGTGCAGGTTCAATTGTAATAACAAAATCCTTACTAGAGCTTTTATTTGTAGTAGCTGACGTGTCTGTAGGCTTCGCAGGTTTTGAGGTCTCTTCTTTAGGTTCGTCTTGAGCTATGGGCGCAACAATTTCCTCATCCTTAGGCTCGGGAAGCTTGGCACCTACCAAATCCCCCAAGGGCGCTAAGCCGGCTGGGGTGCTACGCGGACGAGAATAATCTATGCCGGCATAGGTTCTGCTAGGTTGTTCCGTAGTACTTGCTTTCTTGCTTGCATCTGCAGGAGCTTTTTTCGCGCCAGTTGTTGCACCTGTCTCATTTTTTGCCGCTGTTGCCCCTGCTGTCTCAGCAGAATCTACAGGCTTTTGCGCTTCTTCTATAATGCGCTCTTGCTCTGCGCGAGCATCAGCTTGAGACTTTGCCGCTGTATCTGTTGCGGGCTCAGTTTTTTTAGCTTTTTCTTGCGTGGATTTCTTTTTGTCTGCTTTTTTTGCTGTAGCCACAGCCTTGCCGGTCCAAAAAGACATATACACATCTATGGGAAAATTATGCGGCGGCGCTAGAAAAGGCGCGGCGCTTTCAGCACTGGCACAAGCGGCCTTATCTGCACGAGAAGAGCCGGAAGAAGTCATAACACGGCAAGCTTCTAGCTCTCCTTGTCCACCAATTTCCAAAAGAACATGCGTAGGCCCCTTGGTTTTGCCTTGAGGGGCCGTCCAAAAGGGTAAAACTTCCCCCATAACATAGGCCGAATAACCGCCTTTATGGTCTGCAGTGACCACAGAAGCCGCTTGTGTTTGGGTAGCTAACAATAAAGCACTAAGTGCAAGGGCGGCATACAGAGTTTTACGCATAACATTCTCTCTTTTAAACTAAAGCGTCTCGCCAAAGCTATGTTCTCATATCTTCGGCGAGCAATATATTACATCATATCGCGGGTAAAGACCAACAACAATTCATGATAGGCTGAAGTGGGTGGTGAAGGAAACATATTTGCTTCCCCCGTACGCAATACAGCATTCACCGTGCTGGCATCATATTGCGCATTGCCGGAGCTTTGAGCCAAGGAGGCAGAAAGCACTTGTCCGCGCGAATTAAGCTTTACACGTACATGGGAAATAAAATTCACCCTTGTGGCTGACTCAAAATCCCAATTGGGGCGCACAGCCATCATCACCTGACCAATATACACATCATTGAGGTTACCGCCGCCGGTACCTTCACCACTGCCACCACCACCGCCTTTAAAGCCGCCGGAATTTTTCTTAGCTTCTGCCAAGGCCCGTGCAATTTCTTGCTCAGCAGTAAGCTTTTCGGGCTTTTTAGGTGCCGGTTTTTTAGGAGCTGGCTTCTTTTCCGTTGTTTTCTTAGGAGCTGGCTTTTTGGGCTCGGGCTTCTTTTCTGCCGTTTTTTTGGGCTCAGGCTTTTTGGGCTCAGGCTTGGGTTTAGGCTTAGGTTCTGGTTTTGGTTCTGGCTGAGCCACCTCAGCCTTGGGCTCTGGTTCAGGTTTAGGCTCAGGCTTTGGCAAGGGCTTAGGTTCAGGTTTAGCCTGTTCCGCCGCCTTGGGAGGCTCAGCCTTGGCTATTTCTTTGGGCACTTGAGGAATTTCTTCCGGCGCTGGAGCAGGCTCCGGCACAGAAGGAGGCGCTATCTCCTTGGAAGGCAAGGAAGGAGCAATCTTTTCTGCAGGCGCTCCCGCAGCGCCCAAAATGGACGAAGGGGCATTATTACCGCCAAGATCGCCTTCCACCAAGGAAATAAATACCGGAGCTTCATCGACCTTAAGGTTAGAGCCGCTGGGCCAAAGCATCATGCCTGCCACAAGCCCCACGTGCAGGGTGATGGAAAGAACTAAGGCAAGAAATTGCATGACAGCCTATTTTTTGTCTTTGGCATCAGTGGGGGCCGCTTCGGTACGCGTGGCCACTACGCCCAGTTTTTCAATGCCGGCGGCCTTAATATGGCCCATGACATCCACCACAACACCGTAGGGAACTTCTTTATCTGCCTGCAAAAAGAGCCCTTTATCCTTAGCTTTTACCAATTCTGTAAGCTTAATGCCAAGGTCTTCTGGAGCCACTTGATATTCGTCTAAAAACAAGGTGCCATCACGGCGCACGGTGAGAATAAGATTTTCCTGCTCAGTGGGCAGTACATCCACATGTTTGGTTTGGGGCAAATCCACTTCTAAGCCTTCGCTCATCATGGGGGTGGCCACCATAAAAATAATCAGCACCACCAACATAACGTCCACAAAGGGAGTTACGTTGATATCTGAGACAAAAGAACCGCTTTTACCTACATTAGCGCCCATAAACTACCCCTTTGGCCTTTGTGCATTGATTTCGCGTTGCACTCGGTTTAAGAAAACACCGGCAAAGGTGGTGAGCATATTTTCAATTTGGCCCAATTTACCCAGAAAAATATTATAGCCCACGGTGGCCGGCACAGCTACGCCAAGCCCAATGGCTGTGGCCACAAGGGCCTCTGAAATACCGGGAGCCACTGTGGCAAGGGAGGCAGATTTGAGCATACCAATGGAGTGGAAAGAGCCCATAATGCCCCAAACAGTACCAAAAAGACCGATAAAGGGCGCCGTATTGGCAGTGGTAGCCAGTAAAGCCAACTTGCGGTGCATGCGCGTAACTTCTGTGCCCACGCCCAATTGCAGAGAGCGATTCACGTTATCCACCACAATTTCTGAAGAATTGCCCATTTCTTTTGATTTATTAAACTCTATAACCCCTTGATGGGCTACAAAATACAAGGGGGAAGCTGGGTCTGAACCTAAAGATTGCACAGCTTCACGCAAATCTTTTGCTTTTTCAAAACGTTCCATACCTTGAGCTGCTTTTTTTCTGGCAGCGCCCAGCATGAACCATTTTTGCAGCATAAGCGCCCAGCTTACAATGGACATTATTACCAGCAATGCCAACACCGCTTGCGCTACTAAGCTGGCATCTTTCACCATTTGTAAAAAACTAAATTCCATGTTCATTCCTCTAATATAAATAATTTGTACCAAAAAAAGAGCGCTCTTTTGTGCTAAAATGCCGTACTCAAGGCACTTCTTTGGCATACTATCGTTATGGTATAGGGCACCATGCAATGCTTTAGCCTTTTTTTCAAGATTTTTTTTAGACTTTTTCTAAATCTGTACGTAAGTGCACACACAGCGGCTTGCCAGTAGGTGGCTTACAGTGTATACAACGCTCAAGGAAAAGCGTTATCTTAATCCTCGACCCTTACTATTCCATTTTCATGCTGTTTTTTCAGTTTTCATCCCACCTGTAGGAAATCTAACGCTAGTAGACATATGCAAGAATTATTTACCACCATTACGCCGCTGGGCGGCTTGGGAGAGATTGGCCTAAACTGTCAATTGTGGGAAGGTCCACAAGGCATTGTTATGGTTGATTGCGGCCTCATGTTTCCCGATGATTCACACCTTGGTGTGGATGTTATCATCCCCTCTTTTGAATATATTTTATCTGTGCGCCATAAAATTTTAGGCATTGTGCTAACCCATGGGCATGAAGACCATATTGGAGCCCTGCCTTGGTTGGTGCCCTTATTGCGTGGCGTAAAGATTTATGGCTCCGCTTTCACCTTGGCTCTTGTGGAGCACAAATTGCGCGAACGCGGCCTCTTAGAACAAGTAGAGCTCATAGTTGCCCAGGGAGAAATCTTTGAGCAAGAGCGTCCAAACCCTGTACAGCTTGGCGACTTTCTTTTCCGCTTCTTCCCCGTCTGTCACTCCATACCTGACGGCTTTGCCTTAGCTGTGGAAAGCCCCGTGGGTAAAATAGTTCACACCGGCGACTTTAAAATTGATCCGCACCCTCTGGAAGGTAGCGGTACAGACATTCGCCTTTTTGACGCTTTTGCCGGAGAAGAAGGGGTACGTCTTTTGCTTTCAGACTCCACCAATGTGGAGCGGGACGGACGCACTCTTTCTGAGCGCGAAGTAAAAGAGTCTTTACATAAAATTGTGGAAACGGCTCCCAAGCGCGTGATTATTACGCTCTTTTCCAGCCATATTCACCGCATCCAAGAAGTTTTTGATATTGCTCGGGCCACAGATAGAACCGTGGTCATTAGCGGTAAATCCCTTGCCAATAATATTGAAAAGGCCAAGGACCTTGGCTTTATTCGTATGCCTCCGGCCTTTTACAATGCCCACAATGGCGTGCCGGAAGTGGCACCTGAGCGCACCATTCTCTTGGTGACAGGCGCGCAAGGTGAACCTTTATCAGCTCTATCGCGCATGGTTATGGGCGGTCACAAGCAACTTTCTGTGCAAGAAGGTGATACCATTATCATGTCTTCGCGCATGATTCCCGGCAATGCTCGTACCATTTCAGCCATGATTAATGAAATGTACCGCCTAGGCGCAGAAGTGTATTATGAAAATGTACGCGCCATTCACGCTTCGGGCCATGCTCACAAAGAAGAGCTGAAAGATGTGCTGCATGCCACTCGTCCGCAAAATTTTGTGCCCATTCACGGTGAATATCGCCACTTGGTAAAGCACTGTCGCTTGGCCCAAGAATGTGGCGTGGCGGCGGAAAATACCTATCTGCTAGAAGATGGCGACCCGCTGACCTTGCTTCCTGAGGCTGTGCGCCGTGAAAGCAAAATCACCGCAGACCGCACCTTGGTAGACGGAAAGGGCGTGGGCGATGTGGGCCATGCTGTATTGCGCGAGCGGCAAATTCTGGGCGGCGAAGGCATTGTATTTGTGGTCTTGGTTGTGGACCAAGAAACGGGTAAAGTTCTGCACGGGCCGGAAATTCGCTCCAAGGGCTTTATTTTTGAAATGCAACTCAGCCACCTTTTACAAGATGCGCAATGTCTTGTGCTGGATCAATTGGAAGATGGCGGCGCCAGCAATGTCTTGCGCTTGCATGATGGTATTCGTGCTTCCTTGCGTCGTTTCTTTAGGCGCGTGGTGGATAGGGATCCTATCGTAGTGCCCATTATCTCCGTCGTCTAGCAGGCTGTTGAAAAAGGGCTGTTTGCTTCGTTAAGCTTGCTTTTTGCTACGGTTATGTATGTCTATATACACTCCCTCCGCAAAAAGCTTCGCTTGCCTTGCATCCAGCCCTTTTTGAACAGCCTGCTTTAGCAAATTTTTAGATAATCTATACCGTTACAGAATGTGCTGTGCTAGAAGGCCACAGGCGCTTGCAATAGCTTGCGCCGGTAAGCTCACAAAGCATCATAAAATCCTTGAAAGTATATATCTTTCAGGGATTTTTTTGTTTTATAACTAAAATTGACATAATACGTAAAAAAAACTAAAGTCTACTATTATACTGTGAGTACTCTATGCATTGCACTAGGAAGCTCCTTTTTACTCTACTTGTGAGGGCATTATGGCAAAAGAAAATATAGCTGCAACGATAACTAAGACAAGCGCACCCATTACGGTGGAACGCAACGGTGAAACCCTTACCTTACAGCAAGGTGATAACGTTCTTGCCACTGATGTTATTAAAACACAAGGAGCCTCAGTAGAGCTTGCTTTTCTAGACGGCGCCAAGGCTATTTTGAGCCCCAATACCACTCTTGCAATACAGGAATATTCCTTTGAAGATGGAGGGATATCCACTTTTGTGATGAATTTGACCACAGGCGCCATGCGTTCTATCAGTGGTAAGGTGGTGGAACAAAACCCCGACGCCTTTAAGCTCTTCACCCCCCACGCCACTGTGGGTATTCGCGGTACAGACTTTGGTACAAAAATCAATGAAGACAACAGCGAAACATTTATCCTTTTTTCCATTGACCAAGGCCATAACCTTGTACTTACCACCCATGCAGGGCATCAGCTTTCCCTTACCGCCCCCATGGAAGGAGCCTTCATAGGCGTGGATGGACTGGGCGCCATTATTCCCCATGTGTTTACCGATGAAGAAATTTACGATTTTTTAGGCTTTCTCTTTGGCATTAGCGATGAAGAGCTCATAAAGCAATTGCACAGACAATTACTAGATGAAGAGCTCAACGACCTTGACGATGACAGCGCGCAAACCCTTTTGCTCCTAGATCAAAACGCAGCTGCCAAGTTAGCCGAAGGACAAACCCTAGACCTTTCTGAGCATGGCGAGGTAACGCTTACAGAAGTGCCTCTTGGCGATGGCGAATCAGGTTTAGGCTCAGGTGACGATGTGGTTTTAGGCTCTGTGGACAATGACGGCGGAGACGACGGGGACGATTCTGGCGTTATAGCAGTGCCGGGCGGAGTGAGCCATTATGCCGATGCACAATTTTACAACACTGCCGGTACCCACACCCTTATACATCATAATTTTTCCATAGCTGATGATATTCAAAGCGGCAATGTGATTTCCGGCGATGCCGGTTCCATAAGCGCCGGAAATATTATTGCCGGTAATGACACCATTAGCGGCGGCAATATTACCTCTGGCACAGTGACGGGCGATGCGCATACCGTAAGCGGTGGTACAGTCACTGCCGGTGGTGATAATATTACCCTTGCCTCCAAAACCGGCGGCGCCAGCGTATATGGTGATGCCTATGAGGTAAGCGGCGGTACAGTGGACTTTGGCCATGATGTTATTTCCATTACAAATGATTTTGCCAATACCACCATTGCCGGAGACGCTTTTATAGTTGCCCCTGCTAGTATCAGCAGTTGGGGCGCTGATCGCATTACCGTTGGCACTATGGATGCCACCACAGAAAACACCAATATTTACGGAGACTCCAGCACCTCCACAAGCCTTGGCGCGGCCGATACCATTACCGTCCTAGGTAGCATGAGCGCCACGGGAGAAGATACTGCCGGCGTGCAATTAACTAGCGCCATACATGGCGGCGGCGGAGATGATGTTATTACGGTGGGCACGCTCAATGCTCATGCCACCATAAATGGTGATGATGGCCATGATGCCATTACTGTGACCACATTAAATACTGGCGGCGCCATTAACGGCGGCGATGGTAATGATACCATTAGCGTAGAAACGGCCCATGGCGGCACCATAGATGGCGGCGCCGGCACCAACAGATTAATGTGGGATACCACAATAACAAACACTGTAGAAATGGGAGAGGTTGGAAGCGCAACCATATCAAATATACAAGAATTTGGCTTCAGCACCTTGGCAAGCAGCGGTACCCTTAACGGCACTAGCGGCGCCGATGGTATTTATATAGGCACAAGCCAAGGCGGCACCGTGAATACAGGCGGCGGAGCCGATACGGTGAACATAAGCTCTGCTGTGAACGGAAGTTTAACCCTACACTCAGATGACGCTGATACCTTATACCTTAATAATGGCATTCATTCCGGAAAATCTGTGACCCTTACGGGCAATGGCGCCTTTACAGTAAAGCAAGATGCCTCTACTAATTTGCACTTAACTAATGGCACGCTTACCTTAAATGAGGCCACCACAGATATAACCCTTGCTGCCATGAGTGGCGGTGTTCTGTATGCAACTACCGGCGATGACTCTATAACAGTGGCCGGCGAAATGACTAACGCCACCATTGACCTTGGCGAGGGTGAAAATACTCTTTCTGTGGGCAGTATGAGCTATTTCGGTACCTTTATTTTTGGCGGCGACGCAAAGGATGCTGTGACTGTTACCGGAAACATGGGGAATGGTGTCATCTATGCAGGAAAAGGCCATGATGCGATACACGTGAAGGGGAGCATGAATGGCGGCACTATCTATGGCGATCATACCTTCGGTGGTACCAACGACGGTACCAACGATGGTAACGACAGTATCACCGTGGACGGCGCCATGGGCAATAGTTATATCCATACCGGTAATGGTACAGATACTGTTTCTGTGGGTAGCTTAGAAAATGCTTACATTTATGGTGGCAAAGATGTGGACTCTGTAACTGTAAAGGGCGCCATGACCGCCGGCGAAATCAATACCTATGAGGGGGCTGATATCATAAAAATAGCAGGCAACATGAGCAGCGGCTACATATATAGCGACGGAAGGAAGCTGGATACCGGCAACTATGAAGGCGCTGACTCTGTGACTGTGGGCAGTATGAGCGGCGGTAACATTTATGCAGGTTTGGGCAATGACTGGGTGGAAGTGGAAGGCGAAATGAGCGCCGGTTTTCTCTATAGTGATTATGCTTACCCCCATACCGGCGGGGGCGGAAATGATACTATACGCATAGGTAGAATGAGCGGCGGCGCTATTGATGCCGGTGAAGGTGTAAATACTATTACTATAGATACCGTAAGCTCAACCGGTAATAATCCTATAATTATCACTAGGTCCGGAAATGATACTGTCACCGTGAACAACGATATGAGCGCTGGCACCATAGATGTTCAGGGCGGGACAAATACTATTTCTATAGGCAGCCTCACGGGTGCTGACGCTGTTATTGGCGCTGGGGATGGGGCGAATACAGTAACCGTGGGCAGCATGAGTAATGGTGAAATTCGTCTTAATGCAGGGAATGACTCTGTTACCATCACTAATGCCATGAGCGGTGGCACCATAAATGTCGGCGATGGTACAAATACCGTTACTGTGACCAATGCCATGAGCGGCGGTGCCATCAATGCGGAAAATGGCATAAATACCATTTCTGTAGGTAGCCTAAGTGGAACTGGCACCACAATTAGCGCAGGATATGGTGCAGATAGTGTGACCGTACAAGGCGCCATGACTGGCGGTAGCATTAATACCAACAACTATGCACACTCTGCCGTTGAAGGTGATGACATTATTAACATCAAAGGAGCCATGAGCGGTGGTTCTATAGACATGGGTGACTATAAAAATACCCTTACTATAGGTAGCTTAAGCGGACCTAATTCTGAGATTAATGGCGGCAAAGATGCAGACACTGTGACTGTACAGAATAACATGACAGGTGGTGGCATCTTTTCCGACATAGGCGATGATGTGATACACGTGATGGGGAAGATGACTAGCGGCACTATCTATAGCGATCATTCCAGCACTGGCCCCAACGATGGTACCAACAATGGTAATGACAATATCACCGTGAACGGCGCCATGACCGGGGGGGCTATCCATACCGGTAATGGTGCAGACACTGTTTCTGTAGGAGGCTTAGAAAATGCTTCCATTCATGGTGGCAGCGGTGTGAATTCGGTGACTGTAAATGGCGACATGACCGACGGTAAAATCGATACCTATGCGGGCGGTGATACCATAGAAATAACAGGCGAAATGAGCGGCGGAGAAATCTATAGCGACGGAGAAGAGCAGATTACCGGCAATCATATAGGCGCTGACACCATCACCGTAGACAGCATGAGCGATGGCTACATCTATGCAGGCTTGGGCAATGATGAGGTAAAAATAACAGGCGAAATGAGCGGCGGCTTCATCTTTAGTGGTTATACCAACTCCAGCGGCGCGGACGGAGATGATCGTATAACCGTAGGCAGTATAAATGGTGGCCAAATTTATGCCGGTAACGGGGCAAATTCTATTACTCTAGATAGCGTAACTGGTAGCACTACTGAAATTAGTGCTCATGATGGTAATGATACTGTAACCGTGAATAACGAGATGAGCGGTGGCAAAATACATGTCGGTGAAGGCACAAATACTATTTCTATAACCAGCATTACAGGTGCTAATGCTAGTATTAACGCTGGCAGCGAAAATGACACCATTACCGTCAACAATGGCATGAACGGAGGTACTATAAATGCCGGCGACGGCGCTAATACTATAGACATTTCCACCATGAATGCTGGTATTGTGAATACAGGTAGCGGTGCGGATACTGTGGACATAAGAGAAATGGATCAAGATGCGCGACTCAATACCGGTGCAGGCAATGACAGTGTAGATATTAATACCTTTGGTGGCACTATCGACACCGGCACAGGGAATGATACCGTCATACTTGGCGCCTCCGGCGGCACTGTCTATACTGGCGCCGGGGATGATAGCATCCAACTTGTGACCCTCGGCGGCACCATTAAGGCAGGTACCGGAAGCAATACCATTCGCGTGGCAGGAGATATTACCAATAGAGCTGATATTACTGCCAATACCGAAGGTGGTATAGATAATTATATTTTCGCCTCACAGACTACCGGCACCATTTTTGGTTCTACCGCTGCTGACAATATTACCGTAGAAAGTATGACCGGCGGTTTCATCGATGGCGGCGGCGGGAATGATAGCATTACCGTGACTGTAGATGGCGTAGGCGGAATGGTGCCCCCCCCTACCATTGATGTTTTTAATGGTAATGATAGTATAAATATTTCTGATTTTGCAAATGGTTCCAGCATCACTATCAACGGTTTTAGACTAAACCACGATATGTTTAGTATTAACGGTAGCGCTTTTTCTGAAGGGACGGACGTACTTGTTAGCGGCATTCCAACTACTTTTGGTACTTTTTTACAGAACAACGCCAGCAATGGTTCCATTGAATACTCAGATGGAACGAAGACCATCACAATAACTTTTAGCAATTCGCAAACCTTTTCAATTCCAGGCACGACATCGAACTGGCTGGATGGTGAAACGGTGAACTCTGCCACTCTTGCCAACGCGCACAATGTAGCCATCGACGAGAATATAACAGCAGATATTTCTGCAGATATTGGGACGGCCCAAAGCAATGTGGTAGCCGCCTATACGGTAAATTTTGGCGCTGACACCGTCAGTGCTGGTACAATAAGCGGCGGCGCACTCTATGGCGATGCTATCACCATTAAAAGTGGAGTTACTGCTAACTTTGGATCGGACAAGCTCTATGTAACCGCTTTAACAAATGCTAACGGAGCCCTCTATGGTGATGCGCAAGAAGTTCAAGACGGCGCCACAGCAATCTTTGGATCAGACTACTTAAGTGTGTCCTATTCGCTAACAACAGGTGCCATTTACGGTGATGTTGAAACCATAGAAAACGTTGCTGGAGCTACCTTTGGGAGTGACACCATTATTATGGGGGAAATGGAAGGCGGCGCAATTTATGGCGATGCTAGGCAAGTGAATGCCACCAGCAGTACCATAACTTTTGGTGCAGATAATATTAGCATATCTGGCACCATGAGCGGAGGAGCCATTTATGGTGATGCGGATAAAATCGCTGACAACGTTAAGGTTGTTTTTGGTAGTGACACCATTACTCTTATAGATATGACAGGCGGCACCATTTATGGAGACGTAAATCATAATGTCTACCCAAGTGCTACCGGAGGCACAGATAATATTACCATTTCCGGCACCATGAGCGGCGGCACCATTTATGGAGATGGGAATAATGGGGGCTATGGCGACAGCGATACCATCACCGTGAATATATTACATGGTGGTAGTATATATGGCGAGCTGGGGGCCGATAGTATAAGCATTACTCAGATGAAGAGCGGAACGGTGTCCGGTGGAGATGGTGCTGATAACATTGATATTTACCAGATGAGTGGCGGGACTTTGACTGTCGGTGATGATGATGTATATATAGGCCAAATGAGTGGCGGGACCATTACGTCAAGTGGCGCTGCTACCATTGACGTCGCCATAACCAACACCGGTGATGCGGATAATGCTATAATTTATCTTTCTACATATAATGACGGAGAGAGTATTGCTTTTGGTAAAGTTGCTGCGCCGAACCATAAGGTTACCATAGCTAATTTTCACGTAAGTGAAGATACTATCTCCTATGATGGCAGTGCAGTAAACATCACTGATGCTGATGTTACGGCTGGTTCAGTGACTGTAGACGGTGGCAACCTCACCATTTACTTTACCTAATACACTAGGTTCATAAAGCATATATACATAAGGCTAGGCATTTTTACTGCCTAGCCCTATTTGTTTGATAGTAAAAAATGGCATTTTTTACATAATAAAAAACCCCACCAACTACAAACATAGCTGGTGGGGTTGTATGTATATAAAGCCTTTTAGGTATTTTTTTCTGCTTTTTTAATAATTTTTACATTTTCAGACGGTTTTTCCGCCATTTCAGAGCCGCCTTTATTCAACTGCTTGCCCTGATGGATATAATATTGCGCCACAGCGCCGCTATCTGCTTGGGGAACTTGCAAGCCCACACGTTTTTCATGGTTGACTAAAATGGGCCCCACAAGATTTAAATTGGTCTCTTCCGGCTTGCCTTCGGGAATGGATACCGTCACCAGCACAGCCACCTCTTCTGCCCCTTTAAGGCGCAAAAGCTTTTGCTCGGCATCGCCCACTTTTACCTTATACTCTTCCATAAAGGTATAAGGGTCTGCCACAAGCAAGCCCACAGTGGGGCTGTCCATACTTTGCAAAACCAAAAATGGTGCTTCTGGGCGAATTTGCAAAAGAATAAATTCATGCATTCCTTCGAAGCCTGCAAGACCACGCGGAAAATAGATAACTTTATCTGTATCCACAGTGCGCACACCAAGACGGGTCTGAATTTCTACTTCGTTGTTTCTTGCCATAAATTTGTCACCAATAAAAGATCTTCAGTACGGGTTTCTAGGGCGAGGCGATTTTCTTCCATAACGCGCAAGTACACTTCTTCTCTATACACAGTCATATCATCGGGCACATCAATACCCAGCTTGACTTGCTTTCCTTGCAAGCTCAAGACTTTAATGCGAATGTTTTCCCCTATATAAATGCTCTCATTGGGGCGACGTGTCAGTATCAGCATACTACCAGCTTTCTTTAGGGCCTAGGTTAAGGAATTATAAATACTTCGTTAAATTTGTTTGCATAATCATGGAGGCAGACTTAAGCACTGTAGAATAGGCCAATTCATCTTTAGCAAGTTGATTGAGCAATTCTGTTAAGTCGATATCCTCTGTATAGCTTAAGCGGGACTCTTGGTCCAGCTTTTCCGATGCCAACATAGATTCTGCCAAATCAAGACGATTAATAAGGCCGCCCACTTCAGCTTCATGGGTAAGCATACCTTCTAAAGCCGCGGTGATGGTTACTAAGGATTCACCAATACCGTCTTGCTCGTTGTTTTGACAAAAACCTATGAGCTGACCCACGGCTTCAAAAATATTATCACCTTCCACCACCTGACCATTATACATGCCACCAAAAATATCCTTGCCCACTTGGTTTACGGGCACATAGGTATTTTCCATAACTTCATAGCTTAATGAAGCACGGTCTGGATGTACGGTCATTTGTGTGTTAGCCGCCAGTACAGATGTGCCACCATCAGTGGAAGAGAGCTCTAAGAAGCCGCCGGGAATGGTCAAGGTAGCCGCGCCGGTGCTAGGATTAGGCACTTGGGCCACGCTACTAATCCATGTGGTACCGCCATCATTACTGTAAGAATACTTCACATCAGAACCGGGGGCGGCAAGGTCTGCTTCTGCATCAAGGCGTACCACCACGTTTTGCGTAAAAATACCTTCGGCATTCAGCATGACATCGGTGGGGCCATTGAGCATATCCACACGGCGTGGCTGCATATCAATGGTCATTTCATTAGCTATGGGGCCAACGGGGCTTTTTTCTGTGTTAATTTCAATAAAGCCTGCTTCACCGTCGGCATTATTAAAGGGCAATTGCAAAACCTTGGTGGCAGGATTCGGTACCGTAGTAGAGGCAGTTAACCAGTTAGCACCGCCATCGACGCTATACTCATAATTTATGGTGGCACCTGGGGCATTTAAATCTGTGCCGGCAGGTACTTTCATAAGCACATTTTCTTCTATATTAGCATGTACATCTGTAGTCATACCGGGAAGACCATTTTGCACCACACCATAAGCGCTGGCGTCATTATCATCGCCATTATACACGGCGGTGGGATAAAGCATAAGGAAAGTGCCGTCTTTGGAATCCACATTTTCGGTGCTGGGGTCAGCCACGGCAGTAATTTCTGTACCGGCGCGCATATTCACTTCCACACCATTAAGCTTAAGCTGGGTTTCACCGGCGGCAAGAGTGCCGGTTTGCCAGTTTAAACCGCCATCTTCTGTCCATTGGTAGTCCATGGCATCGGTACCCACCACGCCGCCAGTGGTAAAGCGTACAGACATGGAAGAATCTGCCTTACCTGTGACGGTGGTGCCGGTGGTATCAAAATTTTCATCATAGGTTTGTACAGCTAGGCCTTGCTCATAGGCATTATCAGTATAATTATGCCCACCAAAAAGGGAATTACCTTCAAATTCCATATTGGAAAGGTTGAGCAATTGACCAAAGAGCTGTTCCAATTGAATGGAAACTTGCTCTCTATTTTCTTCGGTAAGGGTACCTGTGGCGGCCTGTTCAGCCAGAACTTTAATTTCAGCTAAGGTGGCACTTACATTTTGTAAGGTAGCATCGGTAAGCTCAAGCCAACCTCTGGCAGTATCTGTGTTAGTTTGATACTGCACGGTAGATTGAATTTCCGCACGCGAATTGAGCACAAGGGCCGCACCAGCAGGATCATCAGAAGGCTTATTAATCTTCTTCTGTGTACCGCCTTGGATATTGGTTTCCATGTAATTATTCAAACTTGTTTGCATATGCCCCAAGTTTGTATTGTAAATCATGCTTGTACTAATACGCATAAAGCCCCCTTACTGCTTAAGACCAAGCAAGGTTTCCAGCATTTGGTCTGCTGTGGTAATAAGCTTGGCCGCCGCCGTATAGGCATGTTGATACTTAATTAAATTAGCCATTTCTTCGTCAAGGTTAACGCCTGATACTGCCTGCTGTTGATTGCTTAAATCTGTAGCCAAGGCTTCATTGTACTCAGAATTGGTCTGAGCGGTACGGGTATCGGCACCCACACGAGAAACTAAAGTACTGTACGACTCCACAATGCTTTGCTGACCGGAAGTACGCCAAGGAGTGCTCACATTCACTTTCTTGGTAAGCAATTCAGCCACGTCATTGGCTATGGCATTGTCACCTTCGTTTAATTCGTTATCGCCATTCACATAACCTGTATTAATGCGGGTTAGGTTGGTGGCTATGGCTTCATTTACTGCTATATCAGTGGCATCGCTCCCCTTAAAGAAGGTGTTGATACCAAGGCCGGCCATAAGACCAGTGGTGTCTTGGCCCACAGCTAAATCCATGCCCGTTTCAACGCTACGAATGGTGAGTTTACCGTCGTGAAGCTCTGCTTCTATCTTGCCGGCAAATTCTGTATTTATGTTATCGCGCACATCTTCTAAGCTATCGGTAGCTGGGTCAAAGTCCAAGGTGAACTTTTCCATATGCGCATTATCAACAGAATCATAGGTGTGAAAGGTAATGCTACCGGCGGCTAAACGATCAAAATAATGCATACCGCTTTGAGCTGTACCTAAGGGAACATCCACATATTCCACTCTTTCGCTACCGTTGAATTCGTTGGTAAAGTCTAAACCTTCACCTTGGCTATGCAAGCGGTTTACTTCCCAAATAAGGGCTTCGGCTACGGCATTCATTTCATCTTCATAACGACCAATATGGTCATCACGCACGGCATAATGTGCCGTAATGGAACCACCGCTTAAACGCTGTTCATTGGTGGTGCCGTCAAAATAGGTTTGCGGTGTCATATTAATGGGACCGCGCGTGGCGTCAATCCAATACAAACCACTTTTTGGCATAACGCTAAAACGATCACCTTCAGTGAAATTATCCGACTCAGAAAAAGAAATCTTTAAGTCATGAGCTTGAGTAGGATCAATCATGCCATCGCCATCATCGTCGGTCACTTCAAAAACTTGTTGGGTGCCGTCGGAATTCTTAAGCCAAGTTTGACCACCATCTAAAGACACACGATAGGTGGGATTATTAGCATCACCCAACTTACCGGCTGTGCCACCGCTAAGCATTTCCACGGTGTATTCAAAGGAATCGGTACCGTCAAAAATAATTTCGCCTTCGTACTCAGAATTAGGAATAAGATCGTTTTCTGCTTGAGGACCCATAACTTCAAAATAGGAAGTTTCTTCCCCTTGCACCAAGGGCAAACCAGTGGAGGTACGCACCACAAATTCATCATCATGCGTGTATTCGGTGGTAATATCAATATAGGTAGCAAGTTCACGTACAGCCACATCACGCTTATCAAGCAAGTCATTAGGATTGCTTACACCGGGTATGGTATTGGCTGTAATTTGCTTATTTAAATCAGAAATACTGTCCAAAAGCTCATTAACGCGCTCCACATCCACGCCAATGCTGGCGTCCATTTGCTGGCGAATTTGATCAAGGTCATCCATGGTTTCATTCATGATGAGCCCTAAATTTTGCGACAAAGTAATGAGATTTTGGCGTGTGGCATCGTCATCTGGGCGAGCGGCTAAATCGCTCCAAGCACCAAAAAATGCCGAGAGTGCATCGTTCACGCCGGTGCGGTTAGCTTCGTTAAAAATACTTTCCACAGAGCTTAAGGTTTGTTCTTGCTCTGCCCAGCGTGCGGCTTCGGAAGACTTATCTAAGAAGGATACTTCTACAAATTGGTCAAAGTAGCGCAATACCTGTACGGCATCCACGCCCATGCCCAAAGAACCGGGATTATACGAGAGGGAAAAAGCATCCTCAAGCTGTACATACTGGCGGGAATACCCAGGGGTATCCACGTTGGCAATATTATTACCCGTGGTGGCAATAGTTGCCTGCTGGGCATTAATGGCCGATTTACCAATATTAAATAATGCGCCAATACTCATTAGAGCCTCCCGGAGATGAGAGCCGCTTGCGGTCTTTGTTTACCCATATAGCCACGGCGCCCGTAGGTATTGCTGTGCTTGGGGGTAAGTTGAGAATGCAAGCGCTGCATTACGCGCTGGCTTTGGTCTAAAAGCGCTAAAGAAAGCTGTGCATTGCGTGAGGCCATGCGGGCTGCCTTTTGCTCATTGGCATCCATGTCTTTAAAAAGCGCCATTAAATCATCACCTTGCTCTTCAGGTAAAAGTGTCACATAGACCTTAAGCTTGCCGCCATCGAGCATCTTTTGAACGCCCACCTTTTCCACTGCCAATTGACGAATAAGCTCATGGACGGACATTTCAAGAGAAACCACCGCAGGGGTATCGTGCTTACGCAAGAGGGCATATTCTTCCTCCAGCAAGTCTACCAAGAGTTGCATGGCTTGCTTTTGTCTGTGTAATGCTTCGTATATGCGGTCGTACATAGCGGCTTCCTTTTACCTAAAATTTATGACACATGCTGCAGCATAACGGGGAAATTTCTACCCCATGTAGCTCAGTAAGCTAATATATTGCAAGATTAGTGCCTAAACTTCATTACCTCTAGCTGCGTTGCCGCGGATCCACCGGCGGCGTGGGGGGAATTGTATAAGGGTGACTAGGATTTGTAACCCCACTTACTTGACCAGTTACTTGACTAGCTACTTGTCCATTGGGTGGAGTTAAAGGCAATGTCTGATTGCTAGTGGAACCACCAGCTTGCCCCACCGTATTTTGGGCCACTTGTTGCTCTGTGGCTACTATATCTTGCGCCTTACGCAGGGCTTCTTGTACAGCATAGCTAGCTTGCTGTTGTGCGGAAGCTTGTTGCCATGAGCCACCTACGCCAGCTGGATTCTGTGCCGCATTAGTAGCGGCGGCCTTAGCCATAAGGTCCTTCATATGGCTTTCAGCATCTCCCGAGCGCTGCCCCTTGGGCACATTAGTAGTATAGGTAACCTTAGAAACACTACTTGCCGGCAATACGCCATTGGATGGCGGCGGCGAGCCCACTTGCTGTTGCACTAAGGCGGCGCGCTCAGGACCTGTAAGCGTTTGAGACTGAGCGGCTACATTGCCCTGCTTTGCCTGCAAGGTGGAGAGAAATTGTTGGACTGCCGCAGTATTTTCTTGGGCAGCACCAGTGTTTACAGAGCTAGCACTACCTTGGGGACTAGGTACATTTTCATACAAAGCCGCAAATTTTTGCTCTGAATTTTGCCCCTTTTGATTTTCTACCTTGGCCACATCTTGCGCCTTAAGCGCGCTTTCTTCTTGCGTTAAGGAAGTGGGCGGAGCCGCATGTAAAGAAGCAGAGGGAATCATGGGCGCCACGTCAATTTCAAAGCCCTTACCATCGCGGTTGGCGCCGGCGGTGGTTTTGCTCACATTGAAAAGATTTTCTGAAAGTTGCTCATACATCATGTCGGCAAGACCAATACCGCCACCTTCAGCCATCTTTTTAGAGAACTCTTGATCATACATGCTTTGCCAAAATTTTTCTTCGCGTCCCACCAAGGGATTTTCCTGCGGTAAGGTAGCGCGCATTTGTTGCCACATCTTTTGAATGAAGATGGACTCAAAATTTTCGCACGTATCGCGCAATTTAGCGGCTTTTTCAGCATCATTAAGCTTAGTTTGCCCTAGACCCTTAATTTCATGCTGGGCCATTTCCATTTTCTGGGTTTGTATATTAGCCGCAGAATGGGCAGGATTTTGGAGCATATTAATGGGAGTTGACATATTAGAGCACCTCCAATTGCGCATGTAGGGCGCCGGAAACTTGCATGGTGCGCAAGATGGAAATAAGGTCACGAGGGGTGGCGCCAATGGCATTGAGGCCGTCTACCAATTCTTGAAGGGTGGCCCCTTCTACCATGAGCAAGCGACGATTTTCTTCACGCACATTAACTTCCGTTTCGGGAGAAACCACCGTTTGCCCCTGAGAGAAAGGTCCCGGCTGAGACACTTGCTCAGATTCTTGTACGGTAATTTGTAAATTACCGTGAGCCACCGCCGTTTGCGAAATGCGCACATTACGACCCAGCACCACCGTGCCGGTTTTTTCATCCACCACCACCTTGGCAGGGGCATCGGGAGAAACTTCAATATTTTCTAAAGAGGCCATAAGGGGCACAAGATTATTGGTATATTGCGGTGGCACTTGCACTTGCACTGTGGCGGCGTCCATGGCCTTAGAAAAAGGCCCGCCCATGGCTTCATTGACGCGCTCAGAAATATCTTGGCTAGTGCTAAAATCCGGTGTGCGTAAGTTTAAGGTAAGCTTGCTTTGATCATTAAATTGAAAGGGTATACCGCGCTCAATAACACCGCCACCGGGAATTATACCCACTGTGGAAATATTTTTTTGCGTTCTGGCGGCGGCGCCTTCTGCGGTAAAGCCGCCCACAGTAAGGGAACCTTGAGCCAAGGCATACACCTTACCATCCACACCTTTCAATGTTGTTTGTAAGAGCACACCGCCCAAGAGCGAGCTGGCATCTCCCACAGAAGAAAGGGTTACGTCTATGCGCGAACCGGGCTTGGCAGAAACGGGCATACGCGCCGTTACCATAACCGATGCCACGTTTTTGACCTTTACATCTTCAGAATCCACCCCAATACCCATCTTATCCATCATATTGGCAATGGAGGATTTGGTGAAGGAAACGCTGTTTTTATCCCCCGTACCGGCAAGGCCCACCACTAGGCCATAGCCTATGAGTTGATTGTCACGTTGTCCGGAGAAGTTAGCGATATCTTTAATTCTTACGGCTTTGGCAGGCAGGGCAAAGCACAAGAGTAAAGCGAGAGTAAGCATGTATGAAAGCGCCCTTGCAGGCGTATATTTGGCGTAAAAAGTAGAGGTCAAAATCATGACGCAATCTCCTTATAGGGTGGTTCCCTACGGGATTGATTGCACAAAGTGTTCCATAAAAAAAGTCCCCGCCATATGACGGAGACTTAAGTAAAACCTCTTATAAAAAAAGCCTAATGTACAGTGGCTTCCTTTTCTTCTTCTTCGGGCTTTGTGGTGGCGGCGCTCATCATTTTGAGAGCAATTTCTTTCACGCCTTCCGTTTGACGCCATTGGGAAAAGAAATTTCTCCACGCGCCAAATTCTAAAAAGCCTTCATCAAGTTGCTCTTCATGGGCGCTCACCCATGTGTTAAAGAGCTGTAATTCTACTTGAAAGGTTACACTGTCAAAAACCATATTTGACATTTCTTTGGGGATGGTTTTGCCATCCACTTCTGTAAGCACATGTTCGCATACAGCAGTGCGAGAAGAATCAAAAGTTATAGGCTTACTATTGATTCCTTCTGCCAACAGCGACAAGTGAGGATACAAGTCTTGAATACGTTTCATGCCTTGATCTGGCACATGAATAAACAGTTGATCACTATTTTCTTCTTCGCTGATAAAATAAAAACGAAGCCAGTTTTCAAACATAACCACTTCTAACACTTTTTCAACGCTTTTACCAAAAGTATCTGTCACTTGCGACATAGCAGTCACTCCTTCCTAGGTCGTAAAGTTGTGCCTTTTGCATCTATTTTACAATGCAAAACACACAAATCCCTCATTTCATACTAAACTGCCCTCTTGCCTATGTCAATACTAGGCTGTATTATGACTCATATGATTGATTATGCACAAAGTTTAAATCGCGCCCAATATGAGGCCGCCACCGCCGCTGACGGTGCCGTGCTGGTTATTGCCGGTGCCGGCTCCGGTAAAACGCGCACCATTGTCTACCGCCTAGCATGGCTGTATGAACAAGGCATTGCGCCCACATCCATGCTTTTGCTCACCTTTACCCGTAAAGCTGCGCAAGAAATGCTACACCGCGCTTCCTTACTTTTAGAGCAAGGTCTTAACGGTGTACAAGGGGGGACTTTCCACGCCTTTGCCTATGGTGTTTTGCGCCAATACCGCCCCACTTGGCTGGAAGGACGCCATTTTTCCATCATGGACAGTGCTGACATTGCCACCGCCATTGCCCATTGCAAAGATGAATTGGGCGTAGGTAAGGGAGATAGGTCTTTTCCTAAGAGCCAAACGGTGGTGGGCATTATAAGTAAAGCCCGCAATAAAGAAATGACCATTGAAGAAGTGCTGCGCCGTGAATCGCAACACCTTTTACCCCATTGCGAAGATATTTGTAAAATAGACATGGCCTATGCGGCTTTTCGCCGTCAACACGGCTTGCTGGACTATGATGATTTACTCTTTGAACTTGAGCATTTATTACAAGAAAGCGTGCAAGGCAAAAGACCTGAAATCAATTATTTACGCCAGCGCTATCAATATATCATGGTGGATGAATACCAAGATACCAACCTTGTGCAAGCGCGCATTGTGCGTCTTTTGGGTTCCAAAGAATTTGGCGGTTCAGGCAATGTTATGGCTGTGGGTGACGATGCCCAGTCCATCTATGCTTTTCGCGGTGCCAATGTGCGTAATATTTTGGAGTTTCCTGATAATTTTCCTGACACCCAAGTGGTGCGTTTAGAAGAAAATTACCGTTCTACCCAGCCCATTTTGGACATAGCCAATACATTACTAAAAAATGCGGCTCAATCTTATGATAAATCGCTCTTCACTTCTCGTGAGGGGGGTATGGCTGTGCGCCATATTCAACCTGCCAGCGATAGAAGCCAAGCGGACCTTTTGGTAAAACGCGTAAAGGAATTGCTTAAAGAGCAATTGCCCCACGAAATTGCCATTCTTTTCAGAGCCGGCTTTCATTCCTATGCCGTAGAAGCGGCCTTACAAAGGGCCAATATTCCTTTCCGTAAATACGGCGGTATTCGCTTTTCTGAAGCTTCGCACATTAAAGATATTTTGGCCTATGCAAGGCTTATTTTAAATCCTTTTGATTTTTCCGCCTTTGAACGTGTGGCGGTTTTACATAAGGGTATTGGTAAAAAAACCGTGCAAAAGCTGTACGCAGTGGCTAGCAGTGGCGATGCCAAGGCCACAGAAAAAGCCTTTGCTAAGTATCCGGAACTGTATCAAGAAGTGCAAATGCTGGATCATTTGCGCACACGCCCTCAAAGTCCTCATGCTCATATGACAGAGCTTATTAAGCTGTATCAACCGCGTTTAGAAGTGCATTATCCCGACGATTATCCGCGCCGTTTGCAAGGCTTGGAAGAAATACAGCACATGGCCCAAGGCTATACAGACTTAGACCTTTTCATTGCTGACCTTGTGCTGGAGTCGGCCGAAGAGCGCGAAGAAGCCGAACATTGCATCAGCCTTTCCACCATTCACTCCGCCAAGGGCTTAGAATGGAATGCCGTACTCATTATGGATTTGGTGGAAGATCGCTTCCCCTCACGCCATGCCAGCGCTGATTTGGAAAGCTTTGAAGAAGAACGCCGTCTCATGTATGTGGCATGTACCCGCGCTCGTCAATGCTTAGAGCTTTATGCCCCCAGTACCTTATATATGAAGGGTAGCGGCCCTGTGCATACCAATCCCAGCCCTTTCATGCGAGAACTTACCAGTAGCCGCGAAAAAGAGCTGTGCGAACAATGGTATGAAAGTTATGGCGGCGCGTTACATAAGCGCGGGCAACGCGGCTCCTTTGATTTTGACCATGGTAGCGCTCAGCAAAGGCGCCCCATTCAGCTACTGCCCCCTGTGCAAGGCTTTACGCCCAGCCAAGAAAATGCAAACCCTCCAAGTAAAAGTGCTGGTAGTGAAGGTCCTTTGCCCTTGGGCTATTGCCATCACAAAATTTTTGGTCGTGGGAAGATGATAAAATTTATAGCGCCTGATAAATATCAAGTGAACTTTTCTGGATTTGGTGTTAAAACCATCTTAAAAGATTTTTTGACCCCTGAATAAGACGAGGAAAGCATGACTACTTTATCCGAATCCTCCATTTTAGATCTCATTGCTGATTTTTTCCCCGAGCAACACCCATCTTTTCTTTTGGGCCGTGGGGATGACTGCGCTGTCCTCTATAATCAAAGTGGCCTTTGCGTAAGTACCGATCTTTTCATTGAAGATGTACATTTTAGAAAAGCGTACTTTACGCCGCAAGAAGTGGGCCATAAAGCCCTTGCCGTAAATATTAGCGATCTTGCGGCCATGGGTGTGCGCCCCATGAGCTTCAGCCTGGGCCTAGCCATACCTGCCAGCACTTCTATGGATTGGGTACGCGGCTTTTTTACCGGCATGTCCACCCTAGCCAGAAAATACGGCATGGGGCTAAGCGGCGGCGACATTTCACGAGCTGAAAAAATTACCATTTGTATTACCGTTTGGGGAGAAGGCATTAATCCCAAACAATTACCCCAAAATTCTGCAGGCCTTACCGGCGAATACGCACCCTCTCAAGACTATGTAAGCATGGAAAATACAGGGAAGTTTTTAACCCGTGGTGGTGCCATGCCCGGTGATAGTTTATTTCTCATTGGTCAAATTGGCTTAGCTCGTATTGGTCTTGAAGAGCTGGAAAAAAACGGCCTCTGCGCTAAAAAACAGTGGCCTGCCGCCACAGCGGCCTTATTAGAGCCTAGCCCCTTGGTGGATGCCGGCCTCATCTTGTCACGCTCAAGCCTACATATGCGCCCGCCGGTGCTTATGGATGTTTCTGATGGTCTTGCCCGTGATGTTCCCAGACTTTTAGGTATAGATAAGCAAGGACCTTTAGGGGCACAACTGGTTTTACCCAAGACCATGCTACATGAAGAAGTTATACGACATGCACAAGAAAATAAAAGAAATGCTGTGACGGAAGCGTGGATTGGCGGGGAAGATTATGCCTTACTCGGAGCCTGCGTGCCTAAGCTTTTGCCCATATTGCACGCGGCCATACCGCATTTGCATAGTATTGGTATTATTACAGATAGCGGACGTATAGAACTCAACAGTGTGCCCATGGCACATGGCTATGGCTTTGACCATTTTGCACCTAGATGGTAGCGCAAAACAAAGCCATACTTTGAAATATACACGTTATTTTAGGCTAGAATAGAAAAATTCAGAACACAAATCAAAATACAGAACATACTACAGACATATTACAGAGCTGGGGCCCCATGAAAAAACATGGGGCTACATGGCAAAAAGAGCGCTATCTTCGCGCATAATACCTTCTGCAATACCTCTTTCATTGGGCACATAGGTGCCATTTTGCACTTGACTGCGTAAGCGGCTTATCATCTCTGCACGGCTACCATCTTCGCTAGAAGCGGCGCGATTAGCCTCTGCCAATAATTTGGCATCATTAGAGAAATTCACGCTATCTTTTTGCACGGGTGCAGCTTGAGTCTTGGCAGGGCTCACTTGTGTAGCCGCATCTGTTAGACTTTGTGCTGTCTTATCAGTCTGTTGCTGATATACATGTAATGCAGTATTTTGCGAAGAAATTTGCATATATCCTCCCCTTAGGCCTAGCCCAGTGCATTTTTTGCCTACTTCAGCTATGTAATAAGCATTTAATGCAATACTGGTGCAATATTTATACCATTATATGGTGCTTTCTTCCACCGTTTTTAATACAGCCGCCCATAGTAAATGTAAGGCCTTCACATTTTCTTCTTCACTTAAAGGCACCGGCGCATCTGGGTCTTCTTCAGGAATGCGTAAAAGACGCAAATGCTCTTCTTGCAAGGGAGAAGGTGTTGGATACTGTAAAAGTACCTTTGTACCTAAAGCAAAGCTTAATCTTTTCACTATAGTATCTACCATTGGATTTTCTGTTCCGGTGGAAAGAAGCGTTTCGTAAAGCTCTCTGGCTACGCGTTGCACCACAAGTTTACGTGCTTCTTTAGGGTCCACACGAGGGGCAGCCTCTTCAGCATTACTCACATACTGTTTATGACGATGACGCGCCAGACGTCTCGCCGTCAAAAGCTGCAGCTCATATTGCTGTAGCATGATGCGTGTATGTAAAGTATTTGCTTGCATGATAGTCCCTCATAAAGCCACATCGGTTCATATATGTAAAACTTTAGAGAGTTCTAAAATTTTGGAAGGATTTTTTTATAACCATTGCCAAGCATAGCGCCGCTCAAGCCACTGAGAAGGAAAAGTAAGAATAAGAGATATAATCACATACATAACCGCCACTAATATCCATAATTCCAAAGAAAGAAAACTGTCAGCTATGGCCACTTGGGCTTGCATGGTAATATCTGGAATGGCAATGGCAGAAACAAGGGCAGAATCTTTCACCAAAGACACGGTTTGCCCTGCCAAAGGGGGCGATATGCGGCGTAAAGCCTGTGGAAAGACCACATGGATGAATATTTGCCGCCAAGAAAAACCCAATGAATAGGCCGCGTCCCATTGGCTCCTTGGCAAAGCAAGCATACCGGCGCGGAAGATTTCTGCCATATAGGCCCCTTCAAAGGCGGCAAGAGTCCATGCCGCAGCCCAAAAGGGACTAAGCTGTAAAACAGGGGCCAGCACAAAATACATGACAAAAAGCTGAATAAGTAAGGGAGTATTACGCACAAGCCCCACATAGGCCGCCGCCATGGCCCTAGCCACGCGTGATGGGGTAAAACGCAAAAGAGCTGTGCCGAGCCCCAACAATAAAGCCAGAGCAAAAGAAGCACCCACTATTTTCAAGCTTACCCATAAACCTTCCAGCAAAGGCCCCACTATCCACTCACCGCCACGATAACGCAAAATATAATTACAGGCTCTGCGCCACTGCCAGTGATAGGTACCATCATCCAGCGAAAAGCCCCACCAAGCAAGGGCGCTTAGAAGTACAAAGCAAGGGAGAAAAGTAGATCGAAAATTTTTTTTGGTTAGTGCGGGTAGGGCAATCATTTTTTCATGATGCTTGAGGATGACTGTTTATGTCAAGGAGAGAAAGATTTTTTACATACGTATGAGCTGTATGCCACCCCCTGCTAGTCGGTGGTGACATACTAAAAAATTTTATAGAGCTGGCTCAGTATAATCAAAAACCTCTTCAAAAAGCTGCATGGCTCGTAAAATAGCTTGGTCCATGTCGTAGTAACTATAGTCACCTAATCTTCCCAAAAAGTGTATATGTTTTAATTGCGCGGCTTTGGCGGCGTAGGCAGTGTATAAAGCAAGATTTTCTTGCTGAGCTATGGGATAAAAAGGTTCATTTTTACCAAGTTCGTAGGCAAGTGAATATTCCTTGGCAATGACGGTGCACGGGCTTTTTTCTTGTAAATAATACTTATATTCATGGATGCGTGTAAAATCGTAATTACAAGGATAGTTCACCACGGCATTACTTTGCCAATGTTCTCGTTCATGCTTTTCTAAGGCAAAGCATAAGCTTCGATACGGCAATATGCCCAGCTCATGATCAAAATAGGTATCTATGGAACCGGTATAAAAAATATGCTCGTAGTGGTCTTGAATATGCTTTACGGTGCTAAAGTCACAATTAAGCACAGTTTCAATGCGTTCGTGATCAAGCATGTTTTCCACAGTTTGGGTGTAGCCCTGCAAGGGAATTCCCTGATATTTGTCTTGAAAATAGCGACAATCTTGACTGATATAGAGAGGCACGCGGGCCGTAACGGCGCTGTCTATACCCTTAGGAGTAAGCCCCCATTGCTTAGCGGTGTACTGCAAAAAAACTTTTTCATACACATAGTGGGCAAGAAATTTCAAATCTTCATCATCTTGCTCTAGAAATTCTAAAATGGGAATTTTACTATTGTAGCTAAAACGCTGAAGCAATTTTTCTTCTAGCCTTTGGGCCAAGCTTGCGGGTAAAACTTTGTGCAAGCTTTGTATATTAAAAGGAATAGTTGTTTCTATGCCGTCCACGAGGGCCACAACTTTATGCATATATTGGTTAAAATCTGTAAATTGACGGATAAAATTCCACACCTTTTCATGCTCTGTATGAAAAATATGGGAACCATAAGCATGGATGGTAATGCCATTTTCATCTTTATAATCATGGCAATGCCCAGCCACATGGCTTTTTTTATCAATAATATGCACATGGTGTGCGGTATTATCTGCTATAAGTCTGGCAAGGGTGGCGCCGGAAAGGCCACAGCCCACTATAAGGATTTTTTTCATAACTACACTCTTATTATGCATTTTTTACGATGATAATCTCAGCGCATAATGTATAAATAATGCGTACATAATACAAGAAATTCTTTTTTACTCTCTACAGAAATATGCGCCACTTTCTCTGTAAAAACACAAACAGAGGAAAAATTTCACAAAAAAACACCGCAAAAGATATTTGCATTACAAAGCAAAGCACAGTATAGAGAAAGAAAAACTATACCTCTCCAATCTCTTATCCATAGAAAATTTCAGTGAGGATAGTCATCATACATCTAGGAAAAAAACTATGTTAACATTAGTGCTAGCAGTGGCAGGGGCTCTTATCATCTCCGCCATATGCTCACTTACTGAAACCATGCTCTACTCTGTGAGCTGGGCTCATATTGAAGAATTACGTAAAAAGGGTAAACTTTCCGGAGAATTGCTTTTTCAAATGCGCTCGCAAGTGGAAAAGCCCATTGCCGCTGTGCTTACCTTAAATACCGTGGCCAATACCGCCGGCTCTGCTGTGGCAGGTGCGGCTTTCTCCTCGGTATTTGACTCCATTTATATGGGGATTTTTGCCGCCATCTTCACTTGTCTTATTTTAATTTTTGGGGAAATCATTCCTAAAACCTTGGGCGTGCTTTATGCCAATCCTGTATCTACGGTACTGGCACGGCCGCTGTATGGCATTACTAAATTGTTGACCCCCATCATTTGGATGTCCACATTTATTACGAAATTTTTCTCCCCCAGTACCGGAGGGCCGCAAATGTCTGAAGATGACATTCGCGCTGTGACCTCCCTTTCGCGTAAGGCCGGCATGATTCAGCCCTATGCGGAAAACACCATACGCAATGTGCTCTCCCTAGAGCGCAAACGCGTATGGGATATTATGACGCCAAGAACGGTGGTTTTTTCCTTGTCGGCAGATTTATCTTTAGCCGAAGCCTGTAAAGAACCCAATATTTGGCATTTTAGCCGCATCCCCGTCTATACTGAAGATAAGGAAGACATTGTGGGTATTGTAGAGCGGCGTACCTTGGCAAAATATATTGCCCAAGGTGAGGAGTGCAAAGGTAAAGATTGCACTCTGTGTGACATTATGACGCCTGTGCATTTTGTGCAAGAAAGTCAAACCTTGGACAAGCTTTTGCAGGCATTTTTGAATGCGCGCATGCATCTCTTCGTGGTTTTGGATGAATACGGAGGCCTTGCAGGCGTGATTTCTCTTGAGGATGTGTTAGAGGAAATTTTGGGACGTGAAATTGTAGATGAAAGCGATGCTGTGGCAGATTTACGCGAATTGGCTAAAGCCAGACGCCAAGCGGCCACGGTAAAATCTTAAAAACATACTGGAAAGCCTTACTAGTAAGCATTCTTATCTTGCTTAGTAAAGAAAAATACAGTAGTGTAACTTATCTTACGTCTAGGAATTAACACTATGGCAAAAAAGAAAAAATCAACCCATGTCTACATAGTAGCCTTATTGCTCTTTTTAAGCGGCGCGGGCTATTTGGTCTATTCGGGCCTTTCAGAAAACAGCATTTATTTTTTAAATGTGTCTGAGGCATTGGCGGCTGATTCTTCCAAACTACAAGCGGCGCGACTTTTTGGCACCGTGGCTGAAAAAGATTTACACATGGCCCAAGATGGTCCGGGTGTAGATTTCCTTTTAATAGATGCCGCAAACAGCCAACAAAGTCTGAAAATTCACTATACCGGTGCTGTACCCGACACCTTTAAAGCTGGGGCAGAGGTTATAGTGGAAGGCGGCCTTGGCGCCGATGGCACATTTACCGCTAAGACTTTGATGACCAAGTGTCCGTCAAAGTATCAAAAAGAAAATCGTACTTAATACTAAAGGATGCTCTGCATAGATGCATCCTTTTTTACCTTGTGGAAGTGGAGCTCTTAAGGAGCTGTTCCCTTATCTTTATACACGCACTGGAGAGTGTTTATGTATATTTTTGCCTACGCCATGCTTCTTATGGCTCTTTTGTTGAGCCTTGGGGGCGCCGGCCTTGCCATATTACAACTGTACCAAGGGCGAGCCTCGGCTTTAGCCGTGGTAGAAAAAGCCCAAGCCGCCATGACAGCAGGCCTGCTTTTGGCCTCGGCCTTGCTTTTACATGCCCTGTATTGGAATGACTTTTCCGTAGTCTATGTGGCCAGTTATACAGACAAGTTATTGCCTACTTTTTATCGCCTCACAGCCTTTTGGGCCGGACAACCGGGCTCATTGCTCTTTTGGGCTTTATCGGTAGCAGTGGCAGGTACGGCCTTTTCCTTTACGCCTTCCTATAAAAAGCTCACAGAAGAAACGCGCCTCTGGTTTTGGGTGTTCTTCTTGCTGAACATGGCCTTTTTTGCCCTCTTGCTCACGGGCTGGAGTAATCCCTTTATCATTCAAGACCCTGCCCCTCTTGATGGGCGTGGCATGAATCCTCTTTTGCAACACCCCGGCATGATTGTTCACCCTCCCCTACTTTTCTGGGGTTATGGCGGCTTTGTTATTCCCGGCTGTTTGGCCTTGGCTCAATGTCTTTCAGACAATGAGGAAATTGAAGGCTCTTGGATTATGGTGGCCCGTCCCTTTACCCTATGGGCATGGCTCTTCCTCACTGCCGGTATTATTATTGGCGCATGGTGGGCCTATATGGAACTTGGTTGGGGTGGTTACTGGGCTTGGGACCCTGTGGAAAATGCTTCGCTTATCCCTTGGCTTGTAAGTACGGCGGCTTTGCATACCTGTATTATTCAAGTACGCCGCGGCAAGCTTGGTCGCGTTAACGTTTTCCTTATGTCCTTAACCACCATTTCGGCTTTCTTCGCCACCTATTTGGTGCGTAGCGGCGTGGTACAGTCGGTACACGCCTTTGGCGATGGCGGCGTGGGCACTCCCTTGCTGACCTTTATTTTGGCAAGTACGGCCCTATGTGCTGTGGTGGCCTTTGTGGGCTATAATAGCCGCCGCTCCTTGGTGGGTATTGATAGCCGCGAAGGTATGCTGGTAGTAACGGCATGGGTGCTTATCTTGCTCTCCATTGTTATCTGTCTTGGCACCTTGTGGCCCATTATTTCTAAGTTATGGTCGGTGCAATCTCAAGGTTTAGACGCCGCTTTCTATAATAAAGTATGTCTCCCCCTCTTTGCGCTCATTGCGGCTATTTTTGCCTTCTGCCCATGGCTTGGCTGGAATGGCGGCGTGCGCAATATGAAAAAGCTCATGCTGGTACTGGCTTCTTTTGCTTTGACCGCTGTGGCTTTATGGATGACAGATTACAGACAATCCACAGCCTTTGTGGCTACAGCGGCCTCTGTGGCGGCTTTGGTATCCTTAG
>CAYJPR010000004.1:0-39988 GCA_964372075.1 uncultured Desulfovibrionaceae bacterium
CTCACGAGCTTTCTGCCTTGGTGGAAAGCCTTAAGAATGATTCGTAAGAATAGAACTGAATTTGTGTAAAATATAATTTTTTATTGTATTTTACTACCATGAAGGGAGTTTATGTTTGTATAAACTCCCTTTTTTCTATCTATTTTTTGAGGAGCTAAACAGCTAACTATTCTTAGATGTTATTTTTTTATATTTTATGAGTAGAGAGTGCTCACTCCATTAAAGTTACTACAATAATGTAGAAACTTATTTCACAAGCTCCTGAATTAAAAATAAAACTTGCTAACAATCCTTAATTTGATAATATGTATAGATAAGGAAAAGGCATTTTAGTTGCTCCATCCTATTATCTTATTAAGGAGAAATAATATGGCAGGTGATGAAAAAGAAGCAAAAAGAGTACAACATAGCGGTAATACATTAAGTATTCTCATGGGTGCCACCTTTTTGATGGCAACTTCTGCTATTGGACCGGGTTTTTTAACACAAACAGCCCTTTTTACAGAAAAATTGTTAGCGGCCTTTGGTTTTGCTATTTTAATATCTGTAGTAATTGATATAATTATTCAAACAAATATTTGGCGTATTCTTGGTGTTACAGGGCTGCGCGCGCAAGACCTTGCTAATAAGGTTTTTCCTGGCCTTGGTTTCTTTCTTGCTTTTGTTATTTGTTTTGGCGGTCTTTCCTTTAATATAGGGAATATAGGCGGTGCAGCATTAGGTTTGGACGTTCTTTTTGAAATGCCCCACGCTTATGGCGCCATTATTAGTGCCATTATTGCCATTGCTTTGTTTCTAAATAAAGAATTTGGACCTGTTATAGATAAATTTGTAAAGGTATTGGGCGTGCTCATGATAGGCCTTGTGCTTGTCATTGTGGTAAAAACAGCCCCTCCCATTGGCCTTGCTTTAAAGGAAACTGTAGCTCCTTCAGAAGTGGATTGGTTCACTATTTTAACCTTGGTGGGCGGCACTGTGGGTGGCTATTTAAGTTTTACCGGTGTGCACCGTATCATTGATGGTGGCATTGTGGGGCCGGAAAATATTAAGCGTATCACCATGGGCTCCATTAGCGCCATCGTAACCACAGGCATCATGCGCTACTTAATGTTTTTAGCCATTTTGGGTGTTGTTATTGGCGGCGCTTCGCTAGATCCTAGCAACCCTGCAGCTTCGGCTTTTCGTCTCGGCGCCGGTGAGTTGGGGTATAAATTCTTCGGTATAGTACTGTGGGCTGCAGCTGTAACTTCGGTGGTGGGCTGTTCTTATACTTCTGTGTCCTTTTTACGCACACTTTCTCCCTTTGTGGAAAATAATTACCGTTATTGGATTATTGGTTTCATTCTTTTATCCACTACGGTTTTTGTTACCATCGGTCGTCCCGCACAAATTCTTGTGGTGGCCGGTTCGTTAAATGGTATGATTTTGCCTTTATCCCTTGCCAGTGTTTTATTGGCAAGCCATCGCAAGGCCATTGTGGGCGATTATAAGCATCCCATGTGGATGACAGTGCTGGGCTATCTTATGGTTATCTTTACTACCTGGATGAGCTATAAAGCTTTGGGTGGTTTAATGAAACTTTTGGGATAATACATGATTATATAAATTAAAACCCGTTTTGCCTATTTATCTATGGGCCGAACGGGTTTTTAGCGTAGAGCATGTTAAGAAATGTGCTTTTTAAAAGGCACAAGGTTTATAAGATGGAGTAGGGCATGAGTGCATTGGAACAGGGTATTGTAGTAATGGTTTTAGGTATGGGCATTGTCTTTTTGCTCCTCCTTTTACTTGTTTTGGCCGTAACGCTTCAAACTAAATTTGTGGCTTTTACCCATAAGTTTTGGCCGGAAGCGGCAATGTTAGGTGCACAAAAAAGCCCTGTGTGTAAAAAAGAGTGCACGGCAAATGACACAGAGGGTTTAGACGAAGATGAAAAAATTGCCATTGTTATTGCTTTGGCAATGCATGCCAAGAGACAAAATGCACTGAATGCTTAGTGATATAGGATACTAAAGGACAAGATAATGGCAGAAAATAGCGCTACAAGCCTATATAAAGTTACCGTCAACGGTAAGAGTTTTATGGTGAGCATAGATAAGGATAATGCTATAGATATAACAACTATGGAAGGTGCATCGAGTGCTGCTTCTTCCAGTGCCGCTGCGGTGATTACCCCCGTGTGTGCCCCTTTGCCTGCCACCGTTGTGCAGATTTTAGTAAAGCAAGGGCAAAGCGTGCAAGAAGGTGAGACGCTTATGGTGGTAAGTGTTATGAAAATGGAATCGCATATAGTGGCTCCTGTGGCAGGCATTGTACAAAGTATTGCTGTACAGCTCCAAGAGCAAGTTGAAGTAGATCAGGTGCTGATGACGCTGGCCTAAGCTCTACCGTGGCCTTTACTTTTTTGATACGAGAGAAAATATGACCCCAGTTTCTAGCAATGCTTCTTGGATGGATACCTTACATACCAACTTAGATGCCCTTATGGCTTCTACGGGGGTGGCCCATATGATTAAACCCGCTGCTGCGCACCTTACAGGTATGGAGCAAATTTTTCATATGTTTGGCACACCCATTATGCTTATCGTGTGCTTATTTTTATTATGGCTTGGCATAAAAAAGCAATTTGAGCCTTTACTCTTGGTACCCATAGCTTTTGGAGGCTTTTTAGCCAATATTCCTGTGGCGAATATGGCTGGGCCCGATGGATTTTTATATTTGATTTATTCCATGGGCATTACCACAGGGCTTTTTCCCCTCTGTATTTTCATGGGCATAGGCGCCATGACAGATTTTGGGCCCCTTATTGCCAATCCTAAAACAGCGCTCTTAGGTGCGGCGGCGCAATTTGGTATTTTTGGTACGCTTATTTTAGCCTTAGGTTTAGGCTTTTCTTTACCGGAAGCTGCCTCCATAGGTATTATTGGCGGTGCTGACGGACCCACATCTATTTTTGTTTCCACAAGGCTCGCGCCGGACTTACTAGGGGCCATCACGGTGGCGGCCTATTCGTATATGGCCTTGGTACCGGTTATTCAGCCGCCTATTATGCGTTTACTTACCACCAAGGCAGAACGTCAAATTGTAATGGGGCAATTGCGGCCGGTAAGTAAGAGAGAGAAGATACTTTTCCCTCTTGTGGTGCTGAGTATATGTGCTTTATTATTGCCAGATGCATGTCCTTTAATAGGCGCTTTAACCTTTGGTAATTTGGCTAAAGAGTCCGGTGTGGTAAATCGTATTTCTGATTGCTTGCAAAATGAATTTATTAATATTGTTACCATATTACTTGGCTTAGCTGTAGGGTCTAAATTGCAAGCAGCGCAATTTCTCACTCTGCAAACCTTATATATTCTCTTTTTGGGATTGATAGCTTTTTCCTTTGCTACTGCAGTGGGGCTTCTTTTTGGTAAGCTCATGAGCCGGTGTTCTAAGACGCCCATAAATCCTCTCATTGGCGCTGCTGGTGTGTCTGCGGTGCCCATGGCGGCGCGCGTGGTGAATAAGGTGGGCTTAGAAGATAATGCGCAGAATTTTTTGCTTATGCATGCCATGGGGCCCAATGTGGCCGGTGTTATAGGCTCTGCAGTGGCGGCAGGGGTATTGCTTGCGCTGTGTAAATAAGGTGCGCTGTTGTCTAGTTGATGCTTAACAACGTATTTTCATCCGCTTTTTGTAAAGGGAGAGAAAACAGAGTTATCCCACCCTTAGAGTGCTGACAAAATCTACTGGTGGGAAACCTTTTTTGAAAAAAAGGTTTCCCACCAGCCCCCCCCTCCAAAAAACTTTAATTGCGGCAAGGTTTTATCTTTGAAAGTAAGTTTTTGCCGCAATGCAATTTTTAAAATAATACTTTGTTTGTACTTTATTTAAGGTATTTATTAAAAAATGAAGTTTAATTCGTAAAAAGCAAAATCAAATTTTTACCCTGGGGTTTGTTATTAGTCTAAGGGAGGGAAAACACTGTTTTCCCTCCCTTTCTGTAATAACCTCTTTCTGTAGCAAACTATTTTTGTTTTTTTGCTTCTAAAAAGTCATTGAGTTCAGCATTAAGAATATCTGTAATAAACATATGTCCTGGAGAATGAGCGATAACAAGTGGAGGCGCGGCTTTTTCTATGACGGATTGCGGTGTAACTCCACAAGGCCAAAAAACAGGGATTTCTCCTTCACGTATTTCCACAGCATCGCCATAATCTGGCTTAGATACATCAACAATGCCTATGGCAGCAGGATCGCCCATATGTACGGGTGCGCCGTGAACGTTTGGAAGCTTTGCAGTTATTTCATGCGCTATTTGAGCATTTTCCGGCGTCATGGGGCGCATGCTACATACTGTGGGTCCTTCAAAGGGGCCAACTTTTTCTGTGGCAAAGTGGGTTTTATACATGGGCACATTGCGGCCTGTGGCAATGTGGCGCATTTCAATGCCAGCATTGATAAGAGCTTCTTCAAAAGAAAAGCTACAACCAATAAGAAAGCCCACAAAGTCTTCTTGCCAATACTTTTCAGCATTGTGGCAACGTTCCACCATTTTTCCATGACGGTAAATGAAATATTCTGGAATATCCGTCATAATATTCGCATCTTGCCCCATATCTTTGGTGAGGGGGGTACCTTCTACTATTTCAATAATAGGGCAAGAAAAGGGATTACGCAGGGCAAATTCCTTAAAATCTTGAGCATATTGTCCCGGTAAAACCACAAGATTGGCCTGAGCATAGCCGCGGCACATGCCGGCAGTGGGAAAGGTGATTTCTTCGTTTCGTACGCATTGGCGCACGTCCTTAGGGGACATATCTCTGTATTTTGTAATGTCAAAGTTTGCCATAGTTTCTCCTGTGGGGCTTTATAAAAGGATACTTTACGCTAGAGCTTCTATGCTCACCTTGTATTCTTTTCCTTCTAAGGTAATGACATAGTGGGAAATATCCTGTTCTTTTGTGAGGGGCGGGAGGTTACCACTTTGCGCATCTGCGGTGATTTTTTGTAGTACTTCAAACTCTTCAAGGTAGAGTTTTTGCGCTTCTTCAATGCTAATGGCTTCAAAACGTAAGCTATCACCGTATTTACCTTGAGCAATTAAGGGTAAATCTACGCTGATAACATGGGCAATTTTAGAGTATCCTCCCGTGGTTTGCCTATCAGCCATAAGGATGATGGGCTGTCCATCGCTGGGCACTTGAATGGCGCCCATGCAAATGCCATCAGAAATAATATTGCCATCTTCCACATGCTCTATGGCAGCGCCTTCCAAGCGATATCCCATGCGGTCACATTGCGCTGTAAGAGTATAAGAATTTTGAGCAAAAGTATCTAAGCCTTTGCTTGTAAAAAGATCGTCTTGCGGTCCCATAATTACACGGATGTTTTTTTGCTTGGCAGAGAAATCTTCCGGCTGAAGGGCACGCCTTTCAAGATGCGGTACTTCATGTGCGGCATGTTTAAAAGCTATGCTATCACCTTGCTGTAAGGCTCTTCCTTCAAAACCGCCCATTTGGGCCTTGAGATAGGTGGCGCAGCTTTCCATGATAGGGAGAATGTCAAGACCACCGGCAAAGGCAATATAAGCTCTACAGCCAGATTTTTGTGCACCAAAAGAAAGCACATCGCCGGCCTTGAAAATATGCGCTTTATACATCTCCAGTGACTGAGTATTTTTTTGCGGGCTTAGATTGCCACCGGTAATGGCAAGGGTGCAGTCTACGCTGAAAGTGAGCTTGGGGCCCATGACTGTAACCTCAAGCACAGCTTCATTTTGTGCATTATTTACTAAAATATTTGCTAGCTTAGCGGAACGAGCATCCATAACGCCAGAAACAGGCACGCCAAGGGATTGATAGCCCACACGCCCAAGATCTTGTACCGTGGTGAGCAAACCTGCATTTTGTACTGTAAGTGCCATGCTTAGACCTCCGCCTTGTCATAATACGTGTAAGTGTAGGAACCGGCGTTTTCTTCGGCAAGAATGCGGTCATATTCTTCTTGAGTTACGGAGGTAAATTTCACATAATCCCCAGGGCTTAAGAGTATGGGGCTAGGGCGATGCATGTCATACAGGCGTACAGGCGTTCTACCAATAAGCTGCCAACCACCGGGAGAATCAAAGGGATAGGCCCCCGTTTGTTCTCCGGCAATGCCCACGGAGCCCGCGGGAATTTTAAGACGCGGCGAGGTAAGACGTGGTGTGGCAATTTCTTTGCTCATACCACCTAAATAAGGAAAACCGGGGGCAAAGCCTAGCATATAAATGAGATATTCTTGAGAGGTATGAATATCTATAACCTCTTGAATATTTTTCTTGTTATGATTGGCCACAAAATCTATATCAGGACCGTATTCTCCGCCATAAATGACGGGCAATTCAATAACTTTGGCGGGAGGAACAGCAACACTGTCTAAATTTTGCAATAAATGTTGCATATGGGCCACCAGCTTTGCGTGGCTGAGAATTTCCGGGCGATAATGCACGCTTAAAGAACGGTAGGTGGCAACGGTTTCCACAAGGCCTTCAAGAGCGCTTTTTTTAAGAACTATGTCAAAAGCACGGATTTTGGCATTAATTTCAGTGGAAATGGCATTACCAAATTCCACTAAAATAGAAGTGTCACCTGTGAGTAAAAATTTTACAGCTTCCATGGCTGTGTTTCTCCTTAAAACTGCTTAAGAGCTTGCTAAACTAGGGCGTCAAGATTTACCAGCTCAACACCAGCACGTGTAAGCTCTTCTCTGATGGTGCGCACAAAAGCTACCGCTTGAGGATTGTCCCCATGTACACAAATGGAATCAGCCTTTATGGCAATGTCTTTACCGGTAATGGCCCTTACTGTGCCCTTGGTTACCATACCAATGACACGTTCAATGGCAAGGCTTTCATCATGAATGACAGCACCTTCTTGATTCCGGGGAACAAGATTGCCATCTTCTAAATAGGCGCGGTCGGCAAAGACCTCACTGGCCACACGCAGGCCCACGTCTTTAGCAGCTTGCACCATTTGGCTATTGGCTAAAGCCAGCATAATAATAGAGTCATCCACGGCGGCAATGCCTTCGGCTAAAGCACGCGCCAAGGTATAATCTTTGGCGGCCATATTATACAGCGCTCCGTGAGGTTTTACGTGTTGCAATTTTACACCGTGACTTTGCGTAAACGCGCTGAGCGCGCCTATTTGGTACTGGATATACGCTTTAGCTTCTTGAGGGGATACGACCATATTTCTTCTGCCAAAGCCCATAAGGTCGGGATAGCCGGGGTGAGCTCCCACGGCGGCGCCACAGCTTTTGGCAGCGGCTACAGTGGCTTCCATAACCATGGGGTCGCCTGCATGCCATCCACAAGCCACGTTGGCTGAGGTGACATATTTGATAACCTCTGCATCTAAACCCATGGTATAAGCGCCAAAGCTTTCGCCTAGGTCGCTGTTAAGATCCACTTTAAACATGATTTTTCTCCTAATGAAGCGTAAAAAGTTAAATATTATGTGTTTTCGCTAAAAAAAGAGCTCTTGTCAACCATATGCGAGTGATACTTTTACAGAGAGAGAAAAATGATGTTTTTTTGCAAAGGCTGCCTGTGAAATAAAGTAACTAGAGTATAGTGGCTTTAAGTAATGCTTTGTAGCTCTTTGTTATGTGCAAATGTGTACAGCACCCATAAGGCTGGGGTATGCTTAGTATGTCTTGTAGTGGTAAGTGTAGGTAATGTGCAAGGATAACACGGTTTACGCCGGCATGAGCTAGTATCAGAAGCTTTTTTCCTGCATATGTACGCAGATACTGTTTCATGGCAGGGAGCACTCTTTGCGCTACATCCTCAAAGCTTTCTCCTTGTGGAGGGCGAAAGCTGTCCATATATTTTCCGCGTGCGGCGTACTCTTGAGGAAATTGCTCCTTAATATGTGCTATGCTTTGTCCTTCCCAGGTACCAAGATGTATTTCACGTAAAGCTGATTCCGTGAGTAAGGGGACGTCTTTGGGGCAGAGTAATTGTGCACTCTCTTGGCAGCGTTGTAAGGGAGAGCAGAGGACGGCGTCCAGATTTTGCGTAGCGAAAAAACTTTTCCAGCCGCGTATTTGCTCTCTCCCGAGCTTACTCAAGGGCAGATTACTTTGCCCAATAAAGCTTTTTTGTTTGGGCTGTACAATATGCCCATGGCGCATAAGCCATACTTCTGTTATAGGCATAAAGCCTCTTGTGCCAGTGTATAAGTATCCTTAGCAATGGCATCGCTTACACGCTTTTCCATGGTCTTGGCGCGGGCTAAGCGCGCTTGTATGGCTAGGCAAGCCTCCGGTATATGCGCGTAGAGGGCAAGCTTTTGGGCAAAACGCTGTTCAATGGGCACAGGATTTTTACCATGCACATATTTATCGGCTAAGTAGATAAGTTCTTTTTCGGTAATGGGGGCATGGGCTGGCAATTGGCAATCATTGTGCCCTTCCACCAAGGGTGCTAAAGCGCTGAGCCCCATGTGGCGCAAGGCTTTTCCTGCAGCGGCTTCATGGTGTTTTTCTTGCTTACACATATCGTGCAAGAGGGCGCCTGTGTGCGTTAGCTGGGGGCAGATGGAGGATTGTTTACCTTGGTGCTCTCTATTGGCATGGGCATGGGCAAAAGCCGTGGCCACGGCGGCTACAGCATGGGCATGGGCCAAGCCTTGTGGCGGCACCTGCAGGCAATGTAAAAGTTCCAGCGCTTCTTCGGGCTGTAATATATGCTGCTCTAAGGCTTTGTTTTGTAAAAAAGTATAATCTTCTTGCGTGTCCATATCTAAGAGGCAATGGCTATCAGCAGTGGCAATGCTTTGCACAGAGAGGGAACCCAAGACCCCTTGTAAGCCATGTGTGCCGTCATGGGCTATAATCTTGTCTATATATACGCTGGGAATAAGCGGTGGATGGCCGTCTTTTCCTTTATAGCTTGGTACAAGTACCGTTTGGGGATAGAGTGAGCGGCTTTGCACTAGTCTTTGTAAGGTACACAGGCGCACCAAGGGAATATCCACAGGGTGCATAAAAATATGCCCTTGTGCATCGGGTAAAAAAGCCTGCTGCACTGCCTGCATTCCTTGGCACACAGAAGAAAACATACCACTTTGGGCGTTGGGATTGGGCACAAGGGAGATTTTTTGCTGTGGGCGCAATTTCTTTTGCCATGTGCCAATAACCTGCGCCAAAGCTTGTTCTTCTCTTTGCCCTGTCACCACAAAAATATGATTTACACCGGCGCGTAGATGCAATTGTATAACCTGCTCTAAGGCCGTGCAGGTAGAGCTTTGCGGCCAAGAGAAGTGAAAAGGAAGCAAGGGTTTAAATAAACCCTGCATGCGCGTGGAAAAGCCCGCCGCAAGAATTATTGTGGCAAGATATCCCACGCTTCTCTCCTGTGCGCAATGCACTGCGCCACAATGCTCACGGCAATCTCTTCGGGCGTTTCGGCCTTAATACCTAAGCCAATGGGGCAGTATACGGTATTAAGTCTTTCTTGGGTAAAACCTTGCTCTTTGAGGGCATCGTATACTTGCTCGCGCTTGCGTTTGCTGCCTATCATGCCAATATAGCCGGCCTGTGTGGCAAGGCTTTGTTCTAAAACGGTTTTATCGTGCAAATGGCCTCGAGTCACAATAACAATGCAGGTATATTTGCTGGGCGGACAAAGAGCAAAACAGTTTGTAAATTCTGGTACGGTATAGGTGGCGGCGGCTTGAGGAAAGCGCTCGGCCGAAGAAAATTCTGCTCTATCATCCATGACGGTCACAGAAAATCCTGCTAGGGCAGCTACTTGCGCTGTAAAGAGGGACACATGTCCGCCGCCTAAGATGATCATTTTCCATACAGGCGGATATTTTTCCATAATAATATGCCCTTGCTCACTTGGTATAAAGGCTGTCTCTTGTCCGCGCTGTAACTCGGCGGTAAAAGCGTCCTTTTCTTGCAAGCTTAAGGGGGGGGCATCAGTATGCAGGCTTTGCGCTGTCCAAACACCATCTAAACAGAGATAGCGCTGTATGTTTTGCTCGCCATGTAGGTCATGCGTATGAAGGCTTGTGAGCACTAATGTTTCACTTGTATCTATATGATCTAATACTTGACGGTAAAAGGATCTATTTTCTGCTGTGGGCGCAATGGGCTCAATAAAAATATGCAGTAGTCCGCCGCAAATCATTTCGCTTTTGGCTGCCATTTCTCCTGTGAGGGTAAAATGTAAAATACGCGCCTTGCCGGTAGCCAAGGCTTCCTTGCAGGCCACAAGAGCTTCACCCTCAGCAAGGCCGCCGCCAATGGTGCCGCTTATAAGGCCGCTCTCGTTCACCAGCATTTTGGAGCCGACGCCGCGTGGGGTAGAGCCCTCTTGGTGGATAACTGTGGCCAGCACCACAGGGGTAGTACGCTCTAAATAATCACAAAGTAAGGTGAGCAGTTCTTTCATTAAAAGCTCCTTTGGCGCAATGCTGTACGCTGTAGCCGTGGGGGGTGTAGTGTAAGCGGCCTTGTACCCTTGAAAGTCTGTGCAAAGGGCTGCCGCAAGGGCAAGGGCCGGCCAGTAAAGAAGCCACATCGCCGGTTCTGTAGCGTATGAGGGGCATGGCTTTACGGGTAAGAGTGGTGAGCACAATCTCCCCTTCATGTCCGTGGGGCAAGGGCTGCAAGGTTTGCGGATGGATAATTTCTATATACAGATCCAGCTCGCGCATATGGTAGCCGCATTTATGCAAGCATTCCACGCCGCCGCCATAGCCTGCCTCACTAATTCCATAATGGTCTAGTAGCAAAAGGCCTTGTTGTTGTAAACGGTGCTCAAGATCTTGAGCTAAGTATTCCGCACTGGAAAGCACTGCGTGCAAGGGGCCTTTTTCCAATTTTTTACTTTCCAATAAATCTACCAAAATGCTTAATTGACGCGGCGCTGCCACCAGCACATGGGGGTTGTATTGGTGAAATTCTTCTAGTAGGCTTTGTTCTGTGCTCATGGCCTCACCGGCAAATACTTCAACGCCATTATTTTTGAGGGCTTCGTGCAAAAGAGCGCTGACGCCGTGGGGGCGCATGGCACCCGGCCAGAGGGAGAGCAATCGTTGATTTCTCTGCACAAGTTGAGACATGCCCACAGCAAAAAAATCCTTGGTGGCGGCTAAATCTTCATGGCTAAAGGCCAAGCGTTTGGGAGGGGCTGTGGTACCGGAGCTTTGCAAGGTCACCATGCGGGCCACTTGCGCCTTAGAAACGCAAAGTAATTGTTCTGGATTTTGTAAATCTTCCGCTGTGGCGAAGGGCAGAGTGGCAAAGTCTTGCCAGGTAAAACTGTCTACAGCAAAGCTTGCAAAACGCTGTGCATACAAGGTGCTGTGCTGCATGGCATAGTGTAACAAGGCCTTACAACGCTGCTCTTGTTCAGCCTTGATGGCTGAGGGCAGGTTTTCTATGGAAGAGCTGAGCTTATGAGCTAGCCATGTATCTAAAATGCAGGAAGGCATGGGAATATTATCCTTTATGTAGGGAGCGATACAAGGAAAAACCTTCATTGGACGTAAGATTATACGCACAAAAAGGCACAAGGGTATTTTTTTCGCTCATAATATGAATATGACAGCGGCGTAAACGCTCAAGATCAAGGGTATAGGCATCTTGAAAGGCCATGGCCGAGAGGGTAAAGCGGTGTTGTATTTGCTCCAGCGCGGTATCAAAATTTTGTAGGTGTAAGCTAGGCATACTCTCTTGTGGGCTAGCTTCTAGAGAGCACGGCCCCCAATGCTGTGCCACAAAGCTTTGGGCTTGTTTGGCCGCCGCTTGTGGGCGCTTGGAAGAACAACAGCCGCTGTTTTCAGTGCTTATGGCACAAGGCTTAAGGCCCTCTCCTTGGCGTGTGAATACAGCATTAAAGGAACACAGGGCGTGCTCTGAGCGTGGCGGGGTAAAATCTTGCGCTTTCACCATGCCCTCAGTTTGTAGCTCCAATTGTTGCAGAACTTCGGGTAGGGTCATGCGTGCAGTATGTGTGGCCTCTTGCGCAGACCAAGGATAGCGCCCAAAGGAGCTCACAGGTTGCAAGTGCACGCCGCGCACCAAGGGGCCGCAAGCAAGGGCCTTGCGCACAATGTCACCAAGGGCTGTGTGATTTACACCTTTAACCACTGTGGCCACCAGCACCACACTTAAGCTAGCGCTGAGGCAATGTTGCAAGGCTTGTTCCTTTATGGCAAGGCAAGGGGTGCCGCGTAAGGCCGTATAGGTAGTGTCGCAAATGTCATCCCATTGCAAATACACCACACTTAAGCCTGCATGGCGTAAAGTGCGCGCATAGTCAGCGTTTTTGCCTAGACGCAGACCATTGGTATTGAGTTGCACAAAGGAAAAGCCTTTGTTTTTAGCCAGGGTAATGATGTCTGCAAGATCATCACGCATGGTGGGTTCACCACCGGAAAGCTGTACATTCACAGCGCCGGCGTGGTGCAAAAGTGTGTCTAGGCTTGTTGCAATTTCCTGTAAAGAGGGATCAGCGTTTCTAGGTGTGCCTGAGTTTGCATAACATACAGGGCATTGCAAATTGCACCTTTGGGTCACTTCCAGTAAGGCGCAACAAGTATGCTGAGCATGTTCTGGGCACAGGCCGCAATCATAAGGGCAACCTTTATGCACAGGGCTTTGAGGAAAGGGCACATAGTCAGGGGCGCAGGGCTGCGCATACCATTGAGTAAAGGTGGGCGTATGGGGCAAATTTACCCAAATGGGTGCGGAGAAATGCCCATGCTCAGGGCAGGATTTTTCTAAAAATATCCACTCCTTGCTGTCTATGGTGCGGCTTATATAGTGCGCATCTAAAAGACGCAAACATTGCGGACATACACTTTGGGTGCGGCGCACAAGGCTCATGCTTTGAGCTCCATATCCACTTGGTATTTTTCTAAAATTTCTAAAATCTTTTTCCAGCATGTGGCCAAAAGCTCACCGCATTGGGCATGTTGTGGGCTTTGCCTACTCTGCGTGCTTTGCCTACTTTGCATGGTCAGGGCCTGTTCGTCTTGCTGTTCAAAGCTTTCCAGTATTTGATAACACAGACCAGAGGTGCGCGTGTGCTCTATAAACCATTGTTGATATTCATGTACCATGGGGGCCAAGCTAGCATGGGCGTGTTCTTCTACGGCGCCGCGTCCGGCAAAACAGCCTAAAATACAGGCGCCGCCACTGAGCAAACCGCAGGGGCCTTCGGTGCCGCCCATGCCAAAGCATAAGCCGTGCATGGCGCGTAATAAGGCGGCATTTTCCTGTCCTGCCCCTTGCAAGAGCAAGTGCATAAGTAATTGACTGCAACAATAGCCTTCACGAATAAGGGGTAATATTTCTAGTAGAATGGGGTTCATACTTTCTCTTTGGTGGCAATCCACAGGCCATAGCCATAGCGCCCCTTTTGCTCCTGCTGTCCCTGTTGTTCCTGTTGTCGCTGTTGCGGTAGCGTGTGGCAAGCATTATGCCATGCCAATTGCGCCGCAAAGGCCTTTAATGTGTGCGAATGGTCTTCAAAATACTGAACCTTCCAGCCGCACTCTTGTAAAAGATCTTCTAGCTGTGCTTTGCTTAAGGTATTTTCCTGCGCTTGCGGCATACTACAATACATATCACTGAGCATAAGCAGGGTGCCAGATGTAGAGGGAGTGCCAGATATAGCAGGCGCACAGGTCACGCGGTAAAATTCTTGTAAAGCCATGGTCTTATCTTCTATTATGCTGAGTACGCATTCACAAAGAATACCTTGAAAAGAAGCCGTGGCAAAGGGCAGCCTTGTGGCAGTAGCCAGTACATGGGCTTGACTGTGGGTGTTGTAATCCAGTCCATAAGCGTGAAAACCTTGCTCTCGCAAAAAAGCTGTGCTTTTGCCATGGCCACAGCCCACATCTAAAAGCTTTGCGCCTACGCGTAAGGGCATAAGGCGCTGAGCCATATGCAGGGCGCGTGCTGTGAGGGCAAGCCCACCGGGGTGCCAGCAAATGTCCCCAATATCGCGGGTATAGTGGGCATAGTTGGCATGCGTATTGTGCAAAGGCGCGGAGGAGGGCATATCACAAGACATAGCGTTTATTTATCTTCTAGCATTCTTTCCACTTCCAGCATTTTCCCCTCGGTTAAGGATTTGGGCACCAAGGTGAGGGAGCATTGCGGGCATGTGGGTAGGGAAACAGCAAAAGCACTGCCAAGGTAAAAAGCCTGCATTTCTTTTTGTTCTAGGGGGCATTGGCATGTATGGCATATCCATTGCCCCGGGTCGGGAGTATATGTGGGTACAAAACTCATTATTTTCTCCGTAATAGCAAGTTTTATCAGTAGAAATTAAACCTTTTTGGATTCATCTTCTACTGTCGCTTGTGGCACCAACATACGATGACACCAAGCGTCATATAAGTGGTATTTGCCTTCCTGATCTTTGGCATAGCGCACCCAAAAAGTGACAGCGCCGCTACGCCATGCGCCCACATAATGTCCGCTTTCCTTTTCTACAAAGCATTGCTTGTGTTTTTCTATGGCTAGTACAGCCGCGGCGGCGTCTTGGTGGAGAATATGCTTTTTTTCCATCTCTTCCAAAACTTGCGGTGCTATATGTAAAAAAGTATGCCCTGTGACTAAGTCGGCGGAGTTCATAAGGCTTTGAGGCATGTTATGGCGTATTTCGCCCTTGGGTTCTGGGGCAAAGGTATTATCTATGCTATTTTGCACGCCGTATTTTTCTTTACATCTCTGCACCAATCGCACCCTATGGACACGGCGAGCAGAGAGGCTGGGCGCAGGCTCTTGAGGAGAACTCAGCGTCTCCATAAAGGGTAAAATATCCAAGAAATGCGCACAGGCTTTGCCACTGCTCACTAAGCGATCTCGGCACATGATACAGGATGCTAGGCCTGTGTGCTGACCTAAGTTTTTCGCCAGGTGCTCGGTGATGCTTTGGGCCAGTTGTGGCTGCGCATTCCATACAAGACCGCCATAACCGCAACAAGAGGTTTTTTCCTTGGGCTCGGCAGAGTCTAGGCACTGAACGCCGCAATGGGCAGCTAAAAGGCGCGTGGCGCTCTGCCATGCACTGTCATGGCGCGCAGAGCAAGGATCATGGATACAATAGGTAGTAGAAGCTGTTTTTTGCGGTATATGTTCGCGCAATTCATAGAGTATTTCCCATAAAGACGTACAGGGTATATGCGGTAAATGCTCGGCAAAGAATTTTTTACACGAGGCGCAAGCCAGAATAAGCTGGGGCTTTTGCATTTTTTCCCATTGCTCTTCTAGGTGGCGAGTCACTTGTGCGGCAAGGGCGCTTTGTCCTGCCCAAGCGGCAGGCGTACCACAGCAAGAGAGCATAAGCCCCACAGATTGTGACATGTGTTCATTCAAAAAGTCGTAGACTTGAAGCACTTGCTCGCCGCGAGAAGCCGTAAGCTGACAGCCTGGGAAAAAGGCGAAAGAAGGCTTGCTTGGGTTTGGGCTTGTTTGCGCTGCCATCATAAAGAGTGTGGCTGCGCTTTGTGTGGCATCGCACATATCTTCCAGGGCAAAGGCATGGGCAGAAGGGGGCATATGTCCGCGGAGCACAAGATCTTCACGCGCTTGCATACACACCTCAGCCATGGAAAAACGCTCTGGGCATATTTCTGTGCATTGTCCGCACAGTGTACAGCCATTAACCAAGGCATTGGCGCGTCGCTCACCTTGCACTATAGCGGCATTATTGTAAATTTGTCTGGTGTAGGCACGGGGGAAAGAAGCGTGCTTTTGCAAATACACGCATTTTTTTACGCATTGCATACATTGGCATTGAATACAGCGCTTGGCTTCTGCTTGCGCTTCTTCGGGAGTATATATGCCTGAAGCGGGAGCCACAGCCATGGCCGCTTTAAGACCCTCAAGGGGGGTGTGCAAGGACGTATTTTGCCTATGGCCTTCTCTGCCGGCATGGGGTGCAATGCCGCCAAGGATACGCTCTATGCTTAAAGCGGCTTGGCGGCATTGTCCGGCTTGGGCAGAAGAAGAAGCGTATTCATGCCCTGTGGGGCTTTGCTCTAACATGCCTCCGGCACAAATATGGTCTTTGATATGGCCTGTTTGTACATGGGGTAAAGCTTGTAATGAGGCAAAAATCTCCGGTGCGGCATGGGCATCCACAAAGAGCGCAGAAAAATCTTTTTGTATATTCTGGAAAAAATCGGGGCTGAGCTGTGCCTGTACAAAGGTGGCGTGATTTTTTTCTAAATGTGTGCATTCTTACAGTACGTATTCTTCACGCAAAGAAGGAAAATGCTGTAATATGAAGGCTGCTACAGGCGTATTTTCTTCAGCAGCATGTTCTTTAGGCGCAGTATAAAATATGGTGACAGGCCAGCTTTTTTTTGCCAGTTCATAGGCTACGCTAAGGCCGGCAAGCCCATTGCCAAGCACGGCAATTTTGTGAGCTTTAGCTGGGCGTAAAAAGCCCTTACCTTGTTTTTGTGTCTGCTGCATACACAGGCTTTCGAGCTTTTGTATGGCAAGGCTTCCGCCCAAATCTCGCCGCAGGCAATGGCTTTCACAGGGGTGATCGCAAATATGTGTTAAAATCTGCGGTAGGGGAAGGTGTCGTTCGAGAAGTTTACGCGCGTCTTGCCATTTGCCTTGGCTTACAAAATCCATAAAAGCGCGTGCATCCATATGAAAGGGGCAATGGCTTTGACATTTGGGCATATGTTCTTGCGTACAGTGTGCTTCTGCGGCGTGAAGACTGGCTTGATCCATAAACGACCTCCATTCTTGGGCTTTGGAGTAGTGGAGTAAAGGAAATGAGGCGCGGAAAATATATTTCCGCGCCCTTCATAAGAGGCTACCTACTTGGGCATGGCTGCCAATACCTTCTCTGGTCGAGCAGGTAAGTGACGAATGCGAGCGCCGCAAGCATCATCAATGGCGTTGATGATGGCAGGGTGAGGTCCGCATACGGGGATTTCGCCCACACCGGAAGCGCCGAAAGGTCCGCCGGGACGTGGGGTTTCCACATACATGATTTCAATATTATCAGGAACATCCTTAATGTAAGGAATGCCTGCACCGGCCATGGTGCTGTGTTTTTTCAGATCTTCATAATCTTCGGTAAGGGCAAGACCAAGGCCTTGCACAAGGCCGCCGTAGATTTGTCCGTCGGTAACGGCGCGGTTATTCACAGAGCCGATGTCCGCAGCCATGGTGAGTTTTTCTACGGTGGTTTTACCGGTGGCCACTTCCACAGCTACTTCTGCAAGGAAAAGACCGTACATGTAGAATTGGAAGGGAGCGCCCTTACCTGTTACAGGGTCGCAATGCTCAGCTTGCGCGGTGAAGGTCCCCTTATATAAGGTTTCACCGGTGGCAGCTTTCAGGCTTGCATGATCATGGAAACCGCCTTCGGGCTTGCGCATGGCGTCAAGTAAGGCTTCGCCAGCTAGCTTTAAGGCATTACCTACCATAACTTGCGAGCGCGAACCACCGGCAGGGCCGGAGTTGGGGGCTTTGTCCGTATCGTTGAGTACAAGACGGATTTTTTCCATGGGCATATTGATGGGACGCAGGGCTTCGTGCACGCAACCAAGGGTACCGGCATCGGCGCCTTGACCATGGTCATGCCAGCAAGCGTAAGCAGTAACGCCGCCATCTTCGTTAAGTTCTACCCAAGCTTCTGCAGTGTCAGGGCCGTCAAGACCAGCGCCGTATGCACCAAGAGCCACACCTACGCCGCGTTTTACTTCGTCGGTGGAATTGGCTTTGGCATGGGCTTTGGCTGCTTCGTACTTAGGACGCAATAAGTCAAACATTTCGCCATAAGAAAGAACTTCGGGCTTTTGTTGTGAAGGATTGGTATCCCCTTCTCTGTAATGGTTAATGGCGCGGAACTCAAAGGGATCTTCATCCATTTTGCGAGCCAATTCGTCCACTACGGATTCGGAGGGGAATTCAATTTCTGGGCCGCCGTAACCGCGGAAAGCAGAGCCCCAAGCGTGGTTGGTGCACACAGTGCGTCCAAGACCGCGCATATGAGGAATACCATAACCAGCGCCGCTAAATTGCGCGCCGCGTAAGGTTAATAGGTCACCAAATTCAGAGTAGGGGCCGTGGTCCACTGTCCAGTCCACTTCCATGGCCATGATTTTTTTTGTAGTTTTATCGGCAGCCATGCGAATGGTTGTCCAGAAAGGCGAACGCTTACCAGTATAATTTTGTTGTTGCTCATAATTATAGCGTAAGTGGCAAGGACGACCAGTGGCCAGAACAGCCACGCCCACCAAGGCTTCTAATGTGGGGCTAAACTTATAGCCAAAGGTACCGCCGGCGGTATTTTGTACTAAGGCTAAGTCTTTGCCCATTTCTATGCCAAGGCCTGGGGCTATCATAAGACCGTGCAAGTGCAAGCCGATGGACTTGGAGTGCAAGATAAGCTTGCCTTCATCATTTAAATAGCCATAGCCTACGTCTGGCTCAATGGGGCAGGTGAGGTTGGCGCTGGGTGTAGTAAGAACCTTCCGCCACTACCATGTTGGGATCGTTGAAGTATTTGGCGGTGTCTTCGCCTTTTTCAAGGCCTTGTTCAAAGTACACATTGGGGGTGCCGGGGTGAATTTCCATGGCGTCGGGATCCATGGCGTCATGGGCATTCATGTATTCGGGTAAGAGCTCTAAATCAAATTTTACCATTTCGGCGGCAGCGCGGGCATGGCACTCGCTGTCGGCGCATACAATGGCAAGGGCATCGCCGTATTGAAATACTTTGGTATCGTTAAGGATAGGACGATCCCAGCCATCCCCCTTATTGGTGGGGAAGGTAATAAGACCGGTGATGCGGTTTTTGCCCTTCACATCTTTATGGGTGAGCACTTTATACACGCCGGGCATTTTTTCGGCCTCGGAGGTATCTATGCCCTTAATGTTGGCATGGGATACTTTAGCCTGCGCAATGGCTAAGTGTAAGGTGTCTTTAGGCATACGGAAAGCTGCGTCGGCGCCGTATTCTGCTACGCCTGTTAACTTGGCAAGGGCGCTGGGACGGGTGAAGTTGGTGCCCCAAATGCGACCATCAGCAGGTACTTTATAGGTAACTTCTTCTACAGTTTTTTCACCGCGCATGATAGCGGCAGCGTCCATAACAGCGTCTACCAAGGGCTTATAGCCTGTGCAGCGACACACGTTTTTATGGGCTTGGAACCAAGCACGAACGTCTTCGCGGCTGGGGTTAAGGTTTGTATCGAGCAAGGCTTTGGCAGAAACGATAAATCCTGGGGAGCAAAATCCGCATTGAGCGCCGCCATGGAAAATCCAGGCATGTTGCAAAGGATGGAGATTATCGGGCGTTCCAATGCCTTCTAATGTAGTAATGGCAGCATTTTCTGCCACGCGGCTCATCTTGATGATACAAGAGCGTACAACCTTACCATCTAAAATAACGGAACAAGCGCCACATTGACCCTTGGCGCAACCTACTTTTACGCTGGTAAGGTGGAGCTGTCCGCGTAATACATCAGAAAGCATCCCATCTTGAGTAACAAAAATCTTTCGGGGTAACCCGTTAACCACAAGCTTCTTCGCAATCATGTCTTACTTCTTGTTATAATCATGACAACAAATTCTGTTTATGAAAAAAGACAATTTTGACATAGGAGCTGTCAAAATTGTCTTTGACCAGTGAAAAAACTTCACAATTTATATAAAAAGTGAGCGCCGCAAAAAGCGACGCCCACCTATATAAAACTTAGTATGCAGCCTCATAAATCATGGTTACAGCAGCATCTGTCATGGTGCGTGGGTTAGTAAGACCACAAGCATCTTTTTGTGCATTTTGTACCATGGTAGGAATATCTTTTTTGCTTACTTCCTTACCATAGCGTTTGCCAAGCTCAATGATGCCAGATGGAATACCCACATCACTGGAAAGCTGACGAATAGCAGCAATGGCTTTAAGAGCTGCTTCGCGTGTGGAAAGACCGCACACTTCTTCGCCCATAAGTTCAGCCATAACGGCAAATTTATCTAAGTTAGAAATAAGGTTATATTCTTCTACGTGGGGCAATAAGATGGCATTGCACTCACCGTGAGGTAAGTCGTAAAAACCACCTAATTGGTGAGCCATGGCGTGTACGTGACCTAAGCTAGCATTATTAAAGGCCATGCCAGCCATGTACTGCGCATAGCACATACCTTCGCGGGCCACAATGTCAGATCCATTGGCAACCGCTTTACGTAAATGCTGGAAAATAAGAACAATAGCTTTTTCTGCCACAGCGTCGGTTAAGGGGGTAGCGGCTGTAGAAACATAGGCTTCCACGGCGTGAGTAAGAGCGTCCATACCGGTAGCTGCGGTAAGAGAAGCAGGCATGCCAACCATAAGTAAAGGATCGTTAATGGCTACATTAGGAGTCACACGCCAGTCAACAATGGCCATTTTTACTTTGCGACTTAAATCGGTAATAATACAAAAACGGGTGATTTCAGAGGCTGTGCCGGCGGTGGTGTTTACGGCAACATAAGGAGGTAAAGGATTGGAAGATTTATCTACGCCTTCAAAATCATGAATTTTTCCGCCGTTGGCAACCACAAGGCCTATACCTTTACCACAGTCATGGGAAGAACCACCACCTAAAGTGATAAGGCTGTCACACTTTTCTTTATTATATACTTCAACGCCAGCAGCTACGTTAGCGTCGGTAGGATTAGGAATAGTTTTGTCAAACACAGCATAAGCCATGTTTGCTTCGTCAAAAATATCAGTAATTTGCTTTAAAATTCCGGAATTTACGATACCTTGGTCAGTAACAATAAGGGGTTTTTGAGCATTCAAGGTTTTGATACGTGCGGGAATGCTTTTAGCAGCACCAGCGCCGATTAAACTTACTGTAGGAATAAAAAAACCGTCAACTCTTTCTACGATAGCCATGTAGCCTCCAAATCATTAAAGTTACTATTTAATAAACCGACCCCTGCCTGTAAATGAGAGTGATACTCATTTATTTTTGTACTCTATCACATAAAAAAAAGCAACAAAGTAAAAAAAATAGTTAAGATAGCCACCTAACCCTTTCCAAAAGAACACAAAGGATAACGGCATACGGCGCAAGATGGGCAAAAACCTCCGTGACCCAAGGCGGCAATATCTTTTGCTGAAATTTCAAGGCCTGCCAAAAGGCGCGGCAAGATAAGTTCAAAAATACTGGCTTTATGATACATAACGCAGCCGGGAAGGCCTAAAATATGGGCACTACCAAGTTTAGCCACTAAAAACATGGCGCCTGGAAAGGTGGGAGCCCCATAGCGCACTATTTCTGCGCCTGTTTGGCGTATGGCCAATGGCGTTCTGTCATCAGGGTCCACCGACATGCCGCCTGTAACCAAGACCAAATCCGCCCCTTGCTGTACATAGTCTTGTATGGCGGCTGATGTTGTATCCACATCATCGCTGGTGAGACTTTGCCCAAGAATGTGGGCTTCGTATTGGGCTAATTTTTCGTGTAGGATGGGGCCAAAGCTATCTTTAATGCGGCCGTGATAAATTTCACTGCCGGTGGTGACAATGCCCACACAAGGCTTAGTTAAGGGGAGTATTTCTATGATGGGCTTGGTGAGCATGGCTTCAAGCTGGGCTATTTTGTGCTCTTCAATAAAAAGTGGCACTATACGCGTGCCGCCAATAGCTTGTTTTGCTTGTACTTGCTGTAAGGTGTGCAAAGTGGCTACAGCCACTTCATCAAGGCAAGTTATTTCCATAAGAGCCTTGGTATCAATGTGCAAAAGCCCTTGATAATCTGCCAAAAAATTTATACGTCCTTCAGAAATATCTGAAAAGTGAATACCCTTACCGCACAGGGCCTTACCTATGCGTATGGCGGCGTCGTCTTCATGTAATATTCCCGCGCAGGGCTCATATACATATATATTTTCTTTACCCACACGCAAAAGGGTAGGGACATCTTCCGCTGTAATCATATGTCCTTTGCGGAAAATGGGGCCTTTGTTTTGACCTGGAACTATTTCTGTAATGTCATGGCAAAGGACACAATCAATGGCTTCGGCAACGGGAATGGAGCGCAAAAGAGCTTTTTCTTCGTACATGTAAAGACTATCCTAAAAATAATTCACAATATGTATACTATATACAGTTCAAAGTATGAGTGTAGGGGTATTGATAAAGTTTGTTAAGGTAGATGGCTTATTTTCTCCATTACTAAAAAAAACGGCATCAAATACAGTTTTACTCCAAATTTGGTTTCATATAGGGCTATTCCTTCGAATATCCTCTTAGTGGCGTATGCTTTGCTTATGCAAGAGCTGGTGCCGCAAGTCTGAGCGTTACGTACAGAATGGTATGGCATGTATATTTGGCATTTTATTTGTAACCATGAGTAAGGGAAGTAAGAAAGGGTGTAGGCTCGTACATCTTGACGCTAGCATTTACGAGAGAGTATATACTTCCACCTATGAACGATAAAGCAACCATCATCCCCGCTGTAATAGGGCGGCTTAGTAAATTGCAACACGGGCAATGTCTTGATATGCGTACCTTTAAGCGTGACCGTTCTGTAGCCATCATTCGCACAGGGGACGACAGCTTTACTGTGGTAGAGCGCGGCTTCCATGAGGAAACATGGGAGTTTTTGACGGTAGAGCACATAAAAAAGCTTATGAAAACTCTGCTTAAACGAGAATTTTCACGCAGTAATAAAATACGCTTATACACATTGGATTCTTTTGAAGATGCTGATGTAAGCCGTCATAATTACAAGTCTTGATATAATAGTAAGACTTGGTTGCTTTCTTAACGCCGCCCGTAGGACCATATTACAAGAGCGCAGGCTTGCAGCGTAACCACTTGATACATTGTAAAATGGACTGGTCTTTCCTTCTCGCAAGGGCGGCCTCATGCCAAGTACTTCCCATGCTTTTAATCGCACGGTGGATAAACTTTTCAATGAAGGCGCCTCTGACCCACGCCAAAGGGTATGCTTCCATACCTTACGCCATACTTTCGCCTCATAGCTGGTACAAAAGGGCGTGAATTTGTATAGCGTCAAAGAGTTTATGGGGCATTCAAATTGTAAGATGACACAAAGATATGGCCACCTTTCTCCAGATGGACTGAGAAAGGCGGCCATGGTGATTCATGAGTAGGGTGGAGATAGGAGAGCCTTACTTTGCGCTTCTATCTTGAAAGCATGACTACGTTGTTTTATATATCCTAGATAACGCTTATTTACTATTACAAGAACAACATCCTAAAGGTTGCAATTGTAGTTTGTTATGAGGCTTCCACCCCGTATTCTCACCAAAGTAAGTAATGGCAGCACTTGGGCAAAGATCGCCACAGCCGTGACATTGGTATATACAATTATCCCCTTGAATAACAAGAGGATGTGGTGTTTTTTCTACATCGTAGACGCCGTGTGTACATTTTTGTACGCAAGCGCCACATTCTGTACAAAGCGCATAGTCAATAACAGGATACCAATCTTTAGTCATTTTTGTCCCCTCCGTAAAAAATAGTATTAAAACTAAACTTTTCTATTGTAATATTTTCAATTATTATAACACATTAAAATTTGTAGCGCTCCTGTGGATATGGGAGGTAATTGCATAACTTTGATATATTTTGAATATTGTTGAATTATTGATGTGTTCAAGTATATATTTTTTGAAATTATATGTCAATAGTTCAACATCTATTAAAATATCATATTCTGTTACAGGTATACAGGAGAATTTATGGCCTCAGCACATAAAAATAGTGATACGTATTTTTTTATCAAAAGACCCAATCTTGCCATAGTTATTTCTCTTTTGATTACCTTGGTGGGGGGCATAGCTATTTTTATGCTTCCTGTTGAGCAATACCCGAACCTCGTACCTCCGCGTGTTTTTGTGAAGTTTTCCTATCCCGGAGCTTCTGCGCAAACCATTTCCGAAACGGTTATCGCACCGTTAGAAGTGCAACTCAATGGCGTAGAGGGTATGCTGTATATGACCTCCACGGCCTCATCAAGCTCAGGCACAGGCACGGTGAGCGTCTTTTTTGACTTGGAAACAGACCCTGACATTGCTTTGGTGAACGTAAATAACAAGGTGAACCTTGCGCAATCTTTATTGCCGGAAGCCGTGCGCCAGCAAGGTATTACGGTAAATAAAAGTGCTGCGGCATCGCTTTTAACCATTGCGCTCTTTTCCCCCAAGGGGCAATATGATGTTATTTATTTGGACAATTACTTACAAACAAATATTGTGGAAGAAATTAAACGTATTCCCGGTGTGGGGGAATGTGTTATCAATGGCAGCATGGACTATGCCATGCGCATCTGGCTTGACCCCGGAAAGATGGCAAAATACAATCTTATCCCTGCCGATGTAGCAGCCATTATTCGTGACCAAAATGCGCAATTTTCCCCTGGTCGCTTAGGTTCTTTGCCGGATATTGTGGATACTGAACTTTCTTGGCAGATTGATACCCAAGGTCGCCTCATAACACCTGAGGAATTTGGCAATATTATTTTGAGGGCTCAGGCAGACGGCAGTACATTGCGCTTAAAAGATATAGCTCGTGTGGGCCTTGGCAGTAAAAATTATAATATCGTTTCGTCTTTAAATGGTAAGCCCGCGCGTATGGCAGAGGTTTCCCTTTTGCCCGGTGCCAATGCCTTGGAAACAGGTAAGCGCATTGAAGCTAAACTTGAAGAACTTTCGCAAAACTTCCCTCATGTGGCTTTAACACTTACTCCAGCTCTTTGTGCACTCATACTCAAGCCCCATGACCCCTATCATAAGCCGGCTCGTTTTTTTGTTTGGTATAACTGGTGGTTTGCACGGGTGACACGGCGTTATATTGGCCTTGTGCGTACAGTAAAAAATTGTGGCGTGCGCAGTATGCTGCTTTTTGTTTGCATGTTGCTTGCCATGGGATGGCTTTTTAAAGCAGTACCCACCAGCCTTGTGCCCAAGGAAGATCAAGGCCGTATTCTTGGGGTGGCCATTTTAGCTGATGGTGCCATTATTCCCCGTACCGATGCCGCCATGAACAAAGTGCGTGATCAAATATTGGCTAATCCTATTGTGCAGGATGTGACCACGTTTTCTGGTTTTGATATGACATCTCCCGGTATTAAGAGCAATTATGCTACCTTCTTTGTAATGCTTAAAAATTGGTCAGAACGTACTGAAAAGCATGAAAGCGGCGCCGCATTGGCAAAACAGGTTCGCGCCATGGGAGCCAAAACACCGGAAGCGAACATTGTGGCCTTTGAGCCGGCGGCCATTAGTGGGATGGGCAATACGGGTGGTTTTGACGGATATATCCAAAATCGTGGCACAGGAAGCCTTGAAGATTTACAAAAGTGGACAAGTACCTATGTGGAAGCTGCTCGAAAGCGTCCGGAAATAGGTTTTGTACGTAATCTTTTTAGCACAGGGGCGCCGCAACTCTATGCTCATCTTGACAGGGAACGTTGCATGGCTCTGGGGGTGAATGTTTCTGATGTGTTTCGCACCATGCAATCTACTTTTGGTTCAAGTTATGTAAACGACTATAATTATATAGGAAGAACCTTTCAAGTGGTTATGCAGGCTGAAGCTAAATATCGCATGCAACCTGATAATTTAGCAGATGTTCATGTGCGTAATAAGAAGGGAGAAATGATTCCTTTAAATGCCCTTGTTACATTGGAACGGCGCACGGCACCGCAAGTGGTAACGCGGTATAATGTATTTCCTGCATCGCATTTTTTGGGCGCCCCTGCTGAAGGGTATACTTCCGGTCAAGCCATTGCCGCCATGGAAGAAGTCGCCGCCGAAATTTTCCCGCCTGAATATACGCTAGGCTGGGCGGGTGCAGCTTTGCAAGAGAAGCTTATTTCCACAGATATCAGCATTATTTTTGTGCTGGCTTTGCTCATGGTATTTCTCATTTTGGTGGCACAATACGAAAGCTGGGCTTTGCCCATGGCAGTGCTTACCGCCGTACCCTTTGGTATTTTTGGTGCCATTGTCGCCACATGGATGCGCGACCTAGCTAACGATATTTACTTCCAAGTGGCCTTGGTGACCGTAGTGGGATTAGCGGCTAAAAACGCTATTCTTATTGTGGAGTTTGCAGCTGAAGCGTGGCGTAATGGCAAAGGACTAGATATGGCAGCTATGTATGCGGCGCGTCTGCGCTTTCGCCCCATTATCATGACATCCCTAGCCTTTATTATAGGCTGTGTGCCCCTAGCCATAAGCACAGGTGCAGGGGCTAACAGTCGTCATGCCATAGGTACGGCTGTGATCGGAGGGATGCTTATGGCTACCTTTGTGGCCACTGTATTTGTTCCTTTTTTCTTTAAGAAAATTATGCATTGGACTTTGAGGTTACGAGGTAAGAAAGAACTAGATTAATAGGTAGTTAGGAAGGCGCAAAAGTGAGCTTACTGCTTTCATAAACAAATAAATTTTACCAAGATAAAAAAAATTGATGTACATGATGCCGCCTTATCCTGCCGTACCAGCCATACGCGTGGGACGCCTTGCTGCATGCAGACCATCAGGGCCAGCATGTGGGGAGCTTGCTTATGTTGGATGCCTTGCGCCGCTCTTGCCAGAATGAAATGGCTTGGGCGGTTTTTCTAGTGGACGCCAAACATGAAAAGGCGAAGAAGTTTTATGCGAAATTCCTTTTTCAAAGCTTTGAAGAGAATACGCTTTCTTTGTGGATGCACAGGAAGCAGGCGAAGAGATTGGTAATGGTCTTGTAATATATGGACAATTTTGTCTTTGTGGAAATAGGCAAAGAAGTGTATATTTCAAAAAAAAGTACACTTTTTACAGCATTAAAAGGCCAAGCCCATGAGTAAAAAGCACCTTACCGAGCAAGAAATCCACATACAATTTATCACGCCAGCCATTCAAGCTTCGGGCTGGCGGCGCGACAAATTCGTGCGATTTTTAGGTTCGAAAATCTAGTATATTGAATGTTTTTACATATAAAGGCCATAATCACAGGAGGGTGCATTGACGTATAACTATGCCTGTGGTACGCCTAGGGCAATAATTTTTAGAGGGTACAAAAACGCTTTGTAAATGGTTTTACAAAAATGCCCAATAGTAAGCATAGAGAAGGATGTAATGCGCACTTAAGGTGTCTTGAATATTTTTTCAAGAAATGCTGACTTACTCAGTATCTTCTCAAAATACTATCATTGGAGACTAATACATGAGAACAAAAATTTTATCCGTCATAACTTGTATTATCTTTCTATGCGCCATTGGCCCAATCAACGCATCGTCTGTCACCACGTCTGAAAATCACATTACCCAAAAAATAGATGCTTTTATAGCCCATGGATTTGCCCCTGGAGTTGTGGTGGCCATACCCTCAAGCGATACAGGCAAACCTACCGTCATTGCACGCGGACTTGCCAGCTTAGAATTAAAAGTGCCTATGCAAGAATCCATGATTTTTCGCTTTGGTTCGCTCACTAAGCTTGTCACAGCCATGCGCATGAAGGATTATATTGCTAGCGGAAAATTGTCTCTTGATGCAGACATTCGTAATCTAATTCCTGAGCTAAAAGACCTGACACAGTCCATCACCATTGAGCAGCTTTTAACGCACTCAAGTGGTTTGGTAAATTTTTTTGGTATGCCAGAAATAATTGCTAACGTTGGTAAAGCTTGGACTCGTGAGGAGTTATTAGGTCTTATAGCAAAATACCCATTGCAATTTGAACCCGGCACCAAACAAGAATACTCAAATACAGGTTACTATCTTCTTGGCCTTATATTAGAAGACCGCGGCCAAAATCTTGAAAAGTTTATCAAGGGAGTAGTGAAAACTCCTCTTAAAATTGACCTTGTCTCAGATACCATGGTTGTGCCCCAGAAAAGCAGTGGTTATACCATGCGTAGCCCGCATGGGGTTATTTTGCCGCCTTTTATCACAAGCAATTTAGCCTTTGGCAGTGGAGATATTCAAGGTAGTGTAGAAGATATGTTCCGCTTAATTTCTCTTTGGCAGGACTATGACCTTGTGCCTGAGGAGTTTTTGGCAAATAACGGCGAAAAACTTAAGCAAAAAACCACCTATGCTCCATATTTCGAAAGTCAATGGGGATTTTTTGAGGGCATGGAACTCTATACATTTAGTAACGGTAGAACTTTGCTTGGCAAGGGTGGCATGTATCCAGGTTATGCGGCATATTATTTTTATGACCCCAAAACCCAAAAAAGCCTTATTATTGCGGTTAATCAGGATGCAACTGCTAAAGAGTTTTGGGACTTAGTACTTGATTTGTTGTAGAATCCTTTGAAAAAACAGTTAACTGAATCCATAAAGGTTTTGGTGGCAGATTTGCCAAGCCATGACTTTCATGAGGCAGATGCACTTTTAAGACCTTTTGTCCGCATGTTACCTCATGAACAGGCGCAAAGTATTGCTGCCAATAGACGTCCTGTGGACCGCGCTCTTCGAGTGCTAGTTCGTGTTCTTTTGGGCTACGGTTTACAAAGAATCACTGGAAGACCTGGAGGGGAGTTTTTGTCTCAGCTCTCCATAGATGGCTATGGTCGCCCTCAATGCGCCGGACTGAGTTTTAGCTTCAGCCATACACCCCCGTATGCTGTTTGTGCACTAGCACCGCTGGGTTGGACAGGGCGTATAGGGGTGGATGTGGAGGCTGTACAAACTTTGCAAGTTGATGAATTTTCAAAAGTCTTTACTTTAGAAGAAGTAACAGAAATTAAGACTACAACTGACCATTCACGAGAGCTGATTAGGCGGTGGACCATTAAGGAGGCAGCGCTGAAAGCCGACGGCTTGGGATTTTTAGCTGACCCCTTGACTATTCATACTCGTTTTGGATGTGAGGGACGCCTTGAGAATGGACTTTATTGGAGGCATTTGCCCTTAGATGAAAAATTTTGGCTTACAGTGGCTTCTTGTTCTACACAAGCTATTAACATGGAAAGACTAAAAGCTGAGGATTATTTCGAACTCTGTTAAAGAGCGCAAGTGTAAAATTGTAAGTTAAATGGGTAGTTACATGAATAAATACGATGTTTTCCTCTTTTACTCCCCAGCTGCCTGTAGAAAAGGTTTTTTTGTAGTGCCATAGAGTGTTGAATGCCGTTAATAAAAACGTAAAGCCGTGAAATTGTGAATAACACGATGATAAACAATTTGCCATGATACATAAGATAATGTAGGGTTTTATGAAGTTGTCGTGAGATTTTTATAGTGCCTATTGTTTTATTACGCTATTGTAACTAAGGATTTTTATGCTTAGGAAGTGTCTAATTTTTCTTTCTTTTTTTTGTATATTCCCATTTGCTGTACATGCAGAAACGGTTTATTCTGAAATGGATCAAGATATACTCGAACTTTTTACAGAAGTTAATGAAACTAAGGCCTCTTTTACGGCAGTCTTGGAAAATACCACAGTGATTAAAAAGCGTATTCAATGCTTTGCGGATAACTTTAGCTATCAAAGACGGGCGAATTTTTGCCTAAATGAATATCGCAATGATCTTGTGAATGTGGCGCGAGAGTTTGTGGAAGGGCGTCCTGAGGTGGGGATTTTCTTAAAAAATGTTGCCTATTGCCCTGTTATGTATAATCTTTGCCAAGGGCAAGCCGAAACTCGTAAGTTTACCTCTCAGGATCTTTGCATACAGTTTGAGCGACAATGCATAGATTTAATGCTTGATAAATATTGGCGTGGCACCCCCTTATATGACAATATCGAACTTAGGGTACACAAATGAGCTTAAAAAATCGTTTTTTTGCATGGTATAGCAAAGCATATCCGTATCTTATAGGTGTTGTTGCTCTAGGCATAGTCCTTCTTGTCTTCTTTTGGAATAATACTGTAATATCTATACATTCTGGTGAGCGCGGGGTTAAGTATAGCCGCTTTTTTGACGGAACGGTACTTAATCGCAGCTATGGTGAAGGATTGTATCTTATCTGGCCCTTTGATATTATGTACATTTATGACACGCGTATTATCGAAGTTTCTGAAAAAGCTTTCATGCCTACAAAAAATGGTATGATGGTTCAGGTGGATATTTCTTGTCAATATCAGGTGGATATCAATCGCTTACCTCAATTACATCAACAAATTGGCCCTGATTACCGTGAGAAAATTGTTTACCCTATGCTTAGAAGTGTGGTGCGTCAAGTTGTTGGTTCATATTCTGCGGAAAATTTGTATGCTACGGCGCGAACTGTGCTTGAAGATGACATGGTTGTACGGGCCATAACATCCTTGGGACGCCTGCCCATAACTGTGCATAGGTTTATTATTGAAGGATTTTCTTTTCCCGTTGCTTTTAATGAGGCTATAGTAAAAAAGATGGTGTCCTTTCAAGATCTTAAACGATATACCTATGTAAATGAAATTGAGGTTGCAGAGGCAAAGCGTAAATACATTGAGGGCCTTGGTATTAATAAATATCAAGAGTTAGTTAATAGTGGTCTAACTCCAAATTTTTTACGCTTTGAAGGGGTTAGGGCAACGCGCGACTTGGCTGCCTCCCAAAATGCGAAATTGGTGGTTGTGGGCGGAGGCAAGGATGGCTTGCCGGTTATCCTCAATACCAATGACAATACTGTATCTACGCAGCCGCCTAGCGAACAGGGACTACCCGCGCCTGCAAATACGCCTGCTGATGCTCATCAAGTTGATGGCAAAGGGCAAAGTTTGGCAAGTGATACCAAAAAAGTTCTTGAGCCAAGCATGGCTGTGCAGGTAACGCCTAAGGAACGTGCGGCTTGGGAAGGCTTTTTGCAAGATATTGAAAGTGCTTTGACTCAAGTTATAGTTCCCGGTGCAAACACTGAGCAAAAAACGCCGTAAGAGGTTACTATGTTACAAATATTTTTCGTTTATATCATACTCGCCACCACTATTGGCTTTTTTGGACGTAATCGTGGTTTTGGATTTTGGGGCTTCTTTTTTGCAAGTTTATTATTTACCCCCTTCATAGGCTTTTTGATGCTGTTGGCCTCTTTTTGCGGCAAAAAAAAACAGGCGTAAAGTAGAGTTTTTTATGTTTTTATTGGGTCGCCAGATACTTTCTTGCTTAAGTGTACTTGCTTTTTGTCTCTATATGTCAAGTGTTAGTAGTGCTGCAAGTTATCAAGAAGAAAGATCCATTAAGGAAGGTTATTATATTTTAAATAGTGTCCCCCCCTTTGCTCAGCAGAAAAATGTCTATAATGTGGGCTATTTTGAAGCCGGACCGTATTGGGAATTTGATGAAATATATAAAGCCATTGTACATGATCTTAGCAAGTATCCTCAGTCTAAGGCCTTGGCCTTTCCCAAAAAATATCACTATTCACCGGGCTGGATCTCGCCCAAGGCACAGCAAGAAAAAATTGCCGCAGATATAATGCAAAATCCTGATATTGATGTGGTTATTGCCATGGGTACAGTGGCTTCCACCATGCTTTTAGCGCATAATAATGGGCAAAAGACGGTGATTTGTTTAAATGTTGCCGATGCGACCTATTCCGGACTTATTAATCCCAATACGCATAGGCCGGTGGCTAAGAATTTTGTTGTGGATCACTTCCCTCAAAAGTGGCGTCGTAGTATTGAGATTTTGAATATTTTACAAAGTTTTCAGCACATTGGCACCATGGCACCAGATACTCCTGAGGGCTTAGCCTATTGTAATATCCATGATTTACGAGAGGTTGGGCGCGCGCGTGGTTTTGAGGTTAGTTTTTATGACCAAATTGACATTGCGGAGTCGGTAGAGAGTTGCAAGCGGGGCATTGAATATTTAATCAAGCAAGATGTGGATGCTGTGTATGTGCCGGCTTTAAATTGTTTTGATCCAGAGCTTGGCAACCCTGATTTATTGTATGAAATATTACATGAAAATAATATTAAAACGTATGCTAAGGATGGGAAAATTCCCGTTATGTATGGGGCGCTTATTGGTATTTCTACGTTAAATTATACGGAGATTGGGACAGTTTTTGCGCAAATTCTCTTGCGTCATTTACCCAATTATGCGCATGCTGATAGTGCTATACAGCTGGAGTTTGAGCCGAAAATATATTTAAATAATGATACGGCGCGCAAGCTTAAAATTCAATTCCCCCTGCCTTTACTCACCAATGTGGATAGTATTTATGATGATATGTTGCCTCCCATCAAGTACTAATTCTTTATTTTACCATATACAATCTTATTTTTTTTTACAAAATAAAAGAGTTACGTTATTAAGACCCTTCATAGCCTGCCTGTTCCTACTTTTTGTTTTTTTCATTCAAACTGCGCACGCCACAAGTGTAAAATCTAAGACCATAGCCTATTTTGAAAGAGGTAATTTTTGGCTTTATACCAAAAGCTACAAATCGTTGCAGGAAGCCTTGCACGAAATTCCTGTGGCTTGCGCCTACCCAAAGGCATTGCATGTAAGTCCGGGTTGGCATATGAACGAAGCCCAGATGGACGTAGCGGCCTTAAGTTTACTTAACAGTGATGCAGATATTATAATTGCGGCCGGAACCAGCGCTGTCAATGCACTTTTGCGCGTAACTGATGGGCAAAAGCCCATTGTAGGCATTGCTCTGGCAGATCCTGTGGCCTCTGGTTTCATGCAGGCTGATGGACTTTCTCTTCATCCTTCCTTTGTGGCAGAGGTGTTCCCCAATAGATGGAGTAGTATGTATCAAGTTTTCCATGCCGTTATTGGTTTTAAAAGGCTTGGTCTTATGTATCCTCAAGGGGCAGAAGGACGCATATATGCCGCGGTAGATGATGCCTTTGCTGTGGCAAAAGAGAAAAATTTTAGCATAATTGAGGCCATTATTCCCGATGAAAGTCCGGAATCATGCCGCCAAGGCATTGAGGAATTACACAAAAAAGGGGCTGATAGTTTTTTTATGTCGCCACTCGTTTGCTTTGACTGGTCAGAGCATGACCCCAGTGCATTGCTTAAGCTCATTCACGAATATAATATGTCATCTTTTGCGCGAGATGGTTCGCCTTTTGTGCAAGGCGGTGCGCTCATGGGCTTTGCCACCTGGGATTTTACCCCATCGGCAAGGCGTGTGGCTAAGGCCATTTTAGATATTTTTCATGGCGTAAAGCCCCATGAATTACGTTTGGTAGTTACGCCAGAACCGCAAATTGCTCTTAATTTACAAGTAGCTAAAGAACTTGATATAGTTTTTCCTTTTGATTTATTACTTTCAGCAGATCAAATTTATGAAAAGACTTCGCCCCCAAATATGGAATAGTCAAATGGGCCATTTAGTCCGTCTTGCTGTCATTTCTATTGTACTTTTCCTCTTAAGTGTGGGCTTTAGCCTTGTTCTCTCCAGTAGCACTCTACATCGTTATAGCTCAGAAGCGGTGCTTAGGGGGTATGATAGCGCGGCCTTGCAATTGCAGGATATGATAACGCGTGGCCTAAACTTTGGCCGCCCTTTGCAGGGCTTTGCCGGATTGCAGGAACAACTGGCAAGAGTGCAGAGCATGGCTAGTGGCTTAGAAAATATTGTGGTCTATACTACCCAGGGGGAAGTTGCTTATAGTCTAAAAGATGTTGACCAAGGCTTAGAATATATACAACAAAATGCTAAGGATGTTCCGCAAACAGCGTGGAAGGTTGGGAAAAATTATTATCGCATCCTTCCCCTTGGGGAAAATCCCCAAAAGCCGGCTGGCTATTTGGTTTTGAGTGTTGAAGCTTCTGTATTGGATGCCCCGTATGGCCAATATGTACGGAATATGCTTTTATTAATTGTGCTCTTAGGCGGCATGACGTGCTTTGCACAATTGGGGTGGTTTTCCTATATCACGGCCAGTGTGCGAGATATTGTGAGTGTACGTCGCTCTATCTCGTTTATATTCTTTGTTTTTATTGCCGGAGCACAGCTGGTTTTTGCTAGTATAGCCATGTATACCTTTATGGCTGAGTTGCGCCACGCTACGCATTTTTCTGCAGAGCTTTCGGGGCGCTTTTTAGCCTCTGATTTAGAAGTATTACAAAATAAGAATGTAAATATCAATAACATTGCTGGTTTACAAGAGCATATGCAAGAGATGCTTGCCGATAGTCCAACTCTTGGGGCTATGAGGATTGTAAAAGATGGACATGTCGTACATGCGGTGGGTACCGAGTTTACTTCATTTACTATATCAAGCCCCATGGTTGCCCCCATATATACATATTGGCAAAGTAACTCTGTGCCCCGCACGGAGATTGGCACGGTGGAGGTTTTTCCAAGCGCTGAATATATTAACCAAATATTTAAGCGCATGTTTCTCGATCAAGGAACATCCATTGCCATTTCTTTAATTTTATTATGGCAACTCATAAGCTTTGCCACCGGTAGCGTTATCTTGGCTCATTCGGGGCAATTTTTAAAGAGGCGCAGCTCAGATGGGCAAAGTCTTACCACAGACGACCTTGTTACTGCTTCACTTAATCCGTGGGAAAAGCAAAAACTCTTGCTTGAGGCCGCGTTATTTATATTTTTCTGCGCGTACGATTTGGTGATGTCTTTCATTCCCTTGGTGGCAAACAAGCTACCCTCTGATATATTACCTATTTCAGAATCCTTACAGCGTGCTTTGCCCATTTCGGCCGAGGCCTGTTTTGCAACCATGGCCGTACTGGTTTCCGGTGCGCTTAATCGTAGATTTGGCTGGAAAAAACTCATGCTCTTAAGTGTTCTCTCTGCCATGCTGGGTAGCATTTTGGCCTATGCCTCCTTTGATGTGGCTTTATTTATTGTATCAAGAGCTCTTTCTGGCTTTGGCATGGGTATGATGCTTATTGCCGCCCAGTTTTGTGTGGTGGAAAATACCGAACATCGACTATCCGGTCTTTCTGGTATCTATGCCGCACTTTTTGCCGGTGCCATTTGTGGCAGTGCTGGCGGGGGCATGCTTTATGATCTTTTTGACTATCATGTGCTTTTTATGCTTTCTGCAGTGATTATGGGTGTAGTTATCCTTATTTTAAGCTATCTTAAGAGTAATAAAGTAAATTGTGCCAAAGAAATAGAAAAGAAGAGGGCATCAGCATGGAGGGAGTATTTACGCCCATCTTTCTTGATTCCGGCTCTCTTGGTAGGCTTGCCGGCGGGCATTGTGCTAACAGGATTTTTGTATTTACTTGTACCAACCATCATGAAAAACCTTGGTGTAAGCCAGGCTGACATTGGGCGGCTTTTTATGCTCTATGGTTTATGTTTTGTGTTTTTAGGGCCATATTTGGCCAATTTGGCAAGTAAATTTCAATCGCAACGTATTTTTGTGATTTTAATTGGGCTCACAGGCGGAGGAGCCATACTTTGCGCAAGTTTTTTCCCATCCTATACGGGTTTTTTATTGGCTGTATTCTTGGTTGGTATTTCGCAATGCCTCATTTCATCAAGCATGTTGGAATATATTTTAGCTTTGCCCTCCATGCAAAAACTGGATAAAGCCATGACCAGTAGTGCCTATCGTATGTGTGAGCGATCTGGACAAATTATTGGGCCCATGTTGTGTAGCATGTTAATTTTACAGGGTCTTCCTGCTCTTATTCCCTTGGGTCTCACCATTATCTTGGGGGGGGGAATCTTTGCCCTTAGCAGTAGGGTGGCAAAGTAAAGTCATGCGTATTTTGCTCCTTTGCTCCTCAGATTTAAATGCTTGCCTTAACCTCAATCATCTTTTGCCATTTTTTTTAGCTAAGCATGATGTGCATGTCATGCTTTCTAATTATGAATTGAAACTTGAGCGTGGCAATATTTATGCTAACACTAAAATTTGGTATGAAAAAGACTTTATTCGTGAGCATTTTTTCAAAGCTCTTGATACATATGGGGCCGAATATGGGCATACTGATGCAAAGCTCCTTACATTTACGGCCTTGGCTAAAAAATATTCTCTTGAATTTACACAACTTTTTCCAAAAACAGCTAAACAGCATATTCTTGAAAAGGCCTTATCCTTTAAGCCGGATGTGATTTTTTGTTGTCGTTTTGATCATATACTTCCGGAAGAAGTATATTTATTTCCAAAGCTTGGAGCATATAATATGCATTCTGGGCTCTTGCCACAGTGCGCCGGAGCCGATGCCACTTTTTGGGCCATGTATCACGGCTGGGAGTCTTCCGGCTGTACTGTTCACTGCATAAGTAAGGAAGTGGATAAGGGAAATATTGTGGCAAGTGTGCGTTATCCTATTAATTATAATTATGGCGTACTTTGGAATAGAACGCAGGCCTATGCCAAGGGCATGAAGCTTGTGGAAGAGATGACCACGCAATTGGAACAAGGGCAAAGGCTTGTGGGTGAGGCACAAGATATGACTCATTATACCTATTATCCCTTTCCAAATGTGCAGGATTTTGCAACTCTTTATACTAATTTAGAAAGAGTTGACGAAGCCAAAGGCTATGCAAAGCTTTTGCAGCCTTTTTTGCCAAGTGGTATGAGCATGCCCGATTTTACCCTAATATTTTAGAACTGTATTTAAGGATACATTGATGTATTATTTTTTTGAGGGGGGAAGGGGAACTTTTGCGACAACTTCGATTTTTGGCCAAAAGTTCCCCTTCCCCCTCAAACTCCCCCCATCCCCTCAAAACGCTTTTATTATTGAGAATTTGATGGCCAATTAAATTTTGAGTGATGCCATATGGCAAATTTCATTTGCGTGGCTTTTGCCTTAACTCAACAATAAAAATAATATTATCTTCTTAATTTTTGCTAGCTCATCCCGACAGGGGTGAGCAATGGGCGCGTTTTGAAAGGGGAGGGGTGCAGGGGAGGGGAAAACTTTTTGGCGCAAGCAAAAGTTTTCCCCTCCCTTGCAAAAAAGTTGATTATAAATTTAATCAGTGTCGACTAATTAATAGTGTTACTTTAAACAATGTTTTTAATGTTATTTACCAAATACTTAGCCAGCTCTTTCCATCGCTTAAGCATATAAAAGTGCCCCCCTTCAAAGATGTGCATATGAAAATCTCCCTCGGTACGCGCGGCCCAGCGGTGCAAGGTAGTGTTACTTTCATCTGCTCCGCTACACACCATCATAGGAAGGTCAAGAGGCGGGAACAGCGGGCTTGCCCAAGTATTGAGTAAGGTTGCATCTGCCATGATAATAGGTTCATAATACTCGACAAATGCTGGGTGTTTGATAATTTCTTGATCAACAGCACTCTCGTCATGGAGAAAGTTTCTAAAGCGTTGTATGGCTTCATCGCCGAACAAGGTGTCGTGAGGGAGGGAGTGTGAGCATAGATTTCTTGGGGAAGAGAGGCAAAGCAGTTTTGGATTTGGATGTAGCTTATGAACGGCATTAAAACCCAAACTTGCGCCCATACTATGCCCAAAAATTACATAAGGACAATGCGCATGCTCCTTGAGTGTCATCTCAATTTGAGTGCAGACAAATGTTGTCATATCTTCAAAGCTCTTGATAAAATCTTCATTTATACGCAGGCCTCTACCGGGGTATTCTATGGGGGTAAAGTGAATCCACTCCGGCAAATATTGCGCCAAGGGGTGATAAAATGAGATATTACCTCCGGCATGAGGTAGGCAGAATAGGAGTATTTTATTCATAAAGATCCTCAATACAAGTGCTCTGTACGTCCCACAGGGGCATATCCTTACACATGCGCCCAAAAATACCGCCTGAACCCACTTCCAGTATAGAATGTATGCTTGCTCTTTGTAGGTTTTGCATAAGGTCTACCCAGCGCACGGGGCTTATAATTTGTAAGGCACAATGAGCTGCATAGGAGTGTGCGCCATGGGTGTCACGGGTATCATGGGCATTAAGTATGCGCCCATGCATGGATGACATACACAAAATTTTTGGGTTTTGCCATATTATATGAGTGGCATAGTCATATACTTCTTTGGCAGCCTCATGCATAAATGGACTATGAAAGGCTCCGGAAGTGGGGAGAAGCGTTGTGCGTAAACCTTGAAAGAGTAAATGCTTATTCAATACGCTTATTTCAGATTTGTCACCGGAAATTACAATTTGCAATGGACTATTATAATTGGCAAAGTAAATGCGCTTAAGGTCATTTTTACTCATGAAATCCAAAACAATTTTTTCTATGCTGACTATGTCTTGGCCTTGAATAGCCAACATGGCTCCTGAGCTGGTACTGCAAGCCTTGGCAAGAGCTCGGCCACGCACTTGCGCAAGATTAAGCGCATCTTTAACGCTAAGAGCACCGGCGCAAGCAAGGGCAGAGAGTTCTCCAAGGCTGTGTCCTGCTAGTATTTTAGGAGGGTTGGGCTGATTTTTTTCAAGAACGGCATAAGCAAGGAGACTGTAACTCACCAAGGCTATATGCACGGCCTCCACATCATGCGCGGCAATTTTGTCACCGAGGAGGGCATAAATATCTTTATCAATATAGCTAGACCAGTTTTTGGCTTCTTTTTTTAGCCATGCGTGATTTTTAAATAAATTTGCCCCAAGCTCTGCTAAGTGTGCGCCTTGTCCGGCAAAAAGTACTGCTGTGCTCATGCTAAACTGCCTCTATAATTGTTTATGGCTTTAGCCATGTGCTCAACATTTTGGTCTTGTAAAATTGTTTCATGAGTACCTGCAATCCATTGTAATTGCAAATCATGTAAAACATGCTCTCGCCAGCCAAGGTATATATCCTCCGAGGGCCCCATATTTTTATCCATATTTTGGGCGCGCAGCAAAAGTGCATTGCAGGCCAAGGGGCGTGGCGTGTAACGAGCCCCCGCCAAGGCATTGGCGTGAAAGGTTTGAATTAAAGCTTGCATATGTTCTTCAGTAAAACCTGAAGGTAAGCGCTCTAGTTCAATACCTCTATGCACAAGCCGGGCTAGGCGTTCCTCTTTATTCATCTGCATAAAATCTTTATCTATACCAATCATGTCCTCGCCTAATAAGGCCATGAGAAAATCCACCTCGTCCATGAATACAAGATTGCGCTGTAAGGTTGTATTTAAGGTGGTGTCTATGATGATGAGTGCTTTTTCTTTAAGGCCAGAGGCTTGCAATAAGCGAGCTGTTTCTAAGGCCAATATTCCCCCAAAGCTCCAGCCACCAACATAATACTGTTGTTGGTTCGTATGCTTTACATGTTCCAAAATGGCCTTGGCATAGGCCTCGGCCATGCTGGAGGTTGAGGCCAAAAAATCGCGCCTCTCAAGCAGGGGCGGCGGCTCCACAGCATATATATTCATACTAGGGCTAAGGATTTTGGCAAGCTTTGCATAGCACACCGTGCTTCCTCCAGCCGGGTGAAATAAAAATAAATTTTCTTTTATGGTTGTAGATGATGCGAGCTCAAGGATTTGTACCTGACCTTGGTTTTGGCTACTACTTTGATTTGGTTTTTGGCTAAGAAGTTTAGCCTGCTGAGCAATGCTTGGATTGGTGAAAATAGCTGAAAGAGGTAAGCGCCGTTTAAAATGCGCTTCAATGAGACCAATTAAACGTACACCTAGAATGCTATGCCCGCCAAGGGTAAAGAAATCGGCCTCGGCATCGTTAATGCTTTGCCCAAGGAGCTTTGACCACATGCCGGCTAAGGCTTGCTCCACCTGCCCTTGTACGGTACGCCCGCGGCTTGCGGTATGGGCATTGTTTTGGGCTTTTATGGCTGTGGGGGAGGGCAAGTTTTTGCGATCTACCTTACCGCTGGGAGTAAGGGGTAAGGTATGCATGGGGATAAAGAAAGCCGGCACGGCATAGGAGGGCAATTTTTGCAAAAGGTATGCGCGTAAACTGGTTTCTAAATTATGCGTGTAATCAGAGGATGTAGCGCTGGCATTTGTGCGCTTGCTTGGCACCACATAGGCCGCTAGGGCAGGCATATTATTGCCAAGAAAATCTCCCATCACAATGCTGGCTTGCTCCACCAAGGGGCAAGCTTTAAGTACCGCTTCTACTTCGCTCAGTTCTATACGATAGCCATTGATTTTAACCTGCCCATCTTCGCGAGCAATATAGAAAATAAGCCCATTTCTGCGGCAGACAA
>CAYJPR010000005.1:0-39605 GCA_964372075.1 uncultured Desulfovibrionaceae bacterium
TCCCCTTAGCCATACATGCCAATCATGCTGTGGTAGATGGTTTTCATGTTTCAAGATTTTTTTCACAACTGCAAACATGGCTTAATGAAAATTCTTTTTAAACGAGCCTTTTTAAGGAAAGAAATATGCACTACAATTACGATTTTATCGACTCTTTGGCTCAAAAAAGTGGATGCCCTTTGTATATTTATGATACCAAGCGCATAGTAGCGCAGATAAATAAATTACAACAAACGTTTCAAGGCTATACTCTTCTGTACTCTTTAAAATGCAATAATCACCCGCAAATTGTGGACTGTATTTTAAAACATGGCCTTGGCATTGATGCGGCCTCAGGTAATGAAGTTTTACTGGCACAAACGCATGGGTGCACCAAAGAGCACATTTTTTATTCAGCCCCTGCCAAGAGTGATAGAGATATTTTGCAGGCACTGCCACACAGTTTGCTTATTGCAGACTCTTATACCGAATTACAGCGTATTGATGCGTTTTGTGCACAGCAAGGTATTCACGCTCATGTGGGCTTGCGTATAAGCCCGCGTATTGCTTTTTCCAAGGGGCATAGGCCCAGTATAGAAGAAGCCGGCCCTGATAAATTTGGCGTAAGTGAAGAAACATTAGTAGAGCATAAGGACTTTTTGCAAAATCTTAAGCATTGTAAGCTTGTGGGATTTCATGTGTATGTGCGCAGTCAAAACGTCAATGCGACTTCCCTTGGAGAAGTATTCACCCATGTGGAACATTTGGCGCATATGTGGACGGATAACCTACAGCTGGAATTGCAATATATCAACTTTGGGGGCGGTTTTGGTATACCCTATGCTGGTCACGTGCCCTCTCTGGACCTTGCCCCTTTGCAAGAGCTCGCTGCCCAAATACGTGCACGATTACTTGCGCGTTACCCACATATAGTATTGTGTATGGAAAGTGGTCGCTTTCTTGTGGGAGAAGCAGGCACCTTTGTGACGCAAATAGTAGACATAAAACATTCTCGCGGAAAAACCTTTGTGTTGGCTCCAGGCTTTTTGAGTGCTTTTTTACGCCCTGCGGTGAATGGCTTTGTGCAGCTTTTACAGCAAAGCGAGCTAGAAGGGCCTTATGAACCCCTTTGGAGTGGGCCAAATCCTGTGGCACCTACGGTTTTAGGCGAAGCGGTACAAGCTCAAAAAGTACATGTTTGCGGCAATTTATGTACAGCTTTAGATACAGTGCATCGAGATATATACTTAGAAAACATAGCCTTGGGTAATTATATGCTTTTTCATAATGCAGGGGCTTATGGGGCTGTACTGAGCCCACATTTTTTCTCTAGTCATGCGCAACCTGCTGTGTTTGTACTATAATTTTATTGCATCGCTCTATACTTCTCAAAGTCTTTTGTACGAGGCATAACTGTTCGTGTACATAAGGCTTTGAGATGTATTTTTATTGTATAAAGAGAAGTTATTTGTTATGTAGTAGCTGAATATTTTATTAATTTTTACGTGTGAGGGCATACAGTATAGCCATGAAAAACTCTCATGACCAAGACATAAAGCTTTCAGCCTTGGAAGCAGAAAATCAGGCTTTGCGGGAAGAATTAGAAGCTACGCGTAATGAATTGCGTTTTATGACGGGCTTAGTTGATAATATTCCCTTTCCTGTGTTTTCCAAGGATGGGCAAGGGCGGATGCGTACTGTAAATAAAGCCTATATAGAATTCTTTCAAGAGCGTAAAGAAGATATTTTACATAAATCCATAAAAGATTTGGATTATTTTTCTCCTGAAGAGCAAGAGCTCTATCATGAGCAAGCCATACAAGCTGCGCACAATATGACCAGTTATCATTGCGAAAGATTGTATTCTGTGCCCACTGGAGAAGTGCCTACGCTGTTTTGGAGTCAGGGCTTTGCCATTGAAAATACAGATGAAAAAGCTCTCGTGGCCAGCATTGTAGATATTACCACACAAAAAAAATTAGAAAATGCTTTGGCACAAAAGGTTGATGAACTCAAGGTCGTTCAAAAGGATATGCAATTGGCCAAAGAACGTATGCAGCTCATGCTGGATACTATGCCTTTGGCGGCGCAAATTTGGTCTGCAGACGGACGTATGCTGGATACCAGTATGGAAGCTGCGCGCTTGTTTGAATTTGTGGATAAAGAGGAGTATTGGGCCAATTTCGCCAATAAGCTTCCTGAATATCAGCCAGATGGTAGAAAAAGCTTAGAGCTAATTCAAGAAATTTTGCAAGAGGCTTTAAACACAGGTACTTCCCATATAGAATGGCGGCATGTGGACTCTGCCGGTAAGGCTGTGCCCATAGATATTACCTGCGTGCGTTCTTCCTTTCAGGGGGAGACTGTAGTGCTTGTTTTCATGCGTGATTTACGTGAGCATTATGCGCATTTAGAAAAATTGCGCGAAGCTGATGCCTATACTAAACTCATGCTGGATTCTAGTCCCTTAGGGACCCTTATCTGGGATAAAGATTTTAATTTGGTGCATTGCAATAAAGCTTTATCCACGACCTTTGGTTTAGAAAGCCCTGAAGAATTTATTGAACATTTTCTAGAACTCGTACCGGAATTTCAGCCGCAAGGAGGAAATTCTTTAGAAATTATGCAAAATGCTTTGCGTACTACCATTGAGCAGGGGCAACATCAGCTGCCTTGGATGGGCAAAAGCATGGATGGGCAAGACGTACCCTGTGCTGTGAAGTCTGTGCGTACCAAATATCGTGGAGAGTTTTTGGTTGTGGCCTATGTGGAGGATATGCGCGCCTCTGAGGAACAAAAAAAGAAATTGAAAATGGCTGAACAGCGCACAGATGCCGTATTAAGCGGTGTTCCCTTGGGTATTAATATTTTGCGCCCTGATTTTACCATTGTAGATTGTAATGAAGCTGCTGTGAAATTACTCGATCATGTTGATAAAGCATCGTATTTAGAAAGTTTTAAAGATGTGCTTCCTGCGGCACAGCCTGATGGGAGAGATCCTGTAACGCTCATTCAAGATGTACTTTCGCAAACGCGTGACAAGGGGCGAATGCGCTGTGAAATTATGGCCTTAAATAGTCATGATGAAGAAATTCCTTTGGAAATTACCGCTGTGGAAGCGCATTTGGAATATGAAGAACTGTATATTGTATATGCGCATGACTTGAGAAAAACCAAGCAAATGCTGAAAGAAATAGAGCTTTCTAAAGATGCTGCCGAGCAAAGTGCTAAAGCCAAGAGCGAATTTTTGGCCAATATGAGCCATGAAATTCGCACTCCCATGAATGGCATCTTGGGTTTGTTGCACTTATTAAGTGGTACAGAATTGCGGGCTGAGCAAAAGAATTATGTGAATAAGACTTTGTATTCTGCCAATAATTTATTGCGCATTATTAATGATATTTTGGACTTTTCTAAAATTGAAGCCGGTAAGCTTGAAATTGAAGCCACTCCTTTTAGTGTTCACCAAGTGTGTAAAGAAGTGCAGGATCTCTATTCCATGGCGGCCAGAGAAAAAGGGCTTGAATTTATTTTTTCAGAGTGCAAGCTTGAAAGCACCTATGTGCTTGGTGATCCTTTGCGCCTCAAACAGATTTTATTTAACTTGGTGAGCAATGCCATAAAATTTACCCAATACGGGCATGTAGAGCTTTCTGTAGAATTGCTTGAACAAAGCGATGAGCATGTTATTTGCCAATTCTGTGTGACTGATACAGGTATTGGCCTTAGTGAGGAACAGGCACAAAGACTCTTTTTTGCTTTTTCGCAAGCAGATAGCTCTGTTACACGAAAATATGGTGGCACGGGGCTGGGGCTTGCCATCTCTCTTAGCCTTGCGCGTATGATGCATGGGGATATGTGGGTAGAAAGTACACAAGGGCAAGGATCGCGTTTTTATTGCAAGGCCACCTTTGGTGTGTGTGCTGAAAATTCTCTTCCGGTAATTGAAGCTTGTGTGCAGCAAGACGCGGTGCAAGGAGTAGGGCATCTTTTACTTGTGGAAGATAATGAAATTAATCAGCTCATAGCCGAAGAGATGTTGCGTAGTGTAGGTTATACGGTAGACACTGCCAACGATGGGCAGGAAGCTTTGGATATGCTAGATGCAAAATCTTATGATCTTGTGCTTATGGACATTCAAATGCCTGTTATGGATGGTCTTACCGCCAGTGTAAAAATACGAGAGCAAGAGCGTTTTAAAGATCTTCCTGTGGTGGCCATGTCTGCCCATGCCATGAGCGGAGATAAGGATAAGAGCCTTGCCCATGGTATGAATGACCATATAACGAAGCCTATTATACCAGAAATTCTTTACAGTACCTTACGGTATTGGTTGAACGTGATTTAGTAGCAGACTGTTGAAAAAGGGCTGTCTCGTGCTAATGTGGTATGTCATCAGCTCGCAGGAAATGGGTTAGTCGCCCCAACTATGGGGGGAAGCAAATACAGTCAGGCGAAATGTATTTTCGGTGCCAGCAACTTTTACGATAGCTTGCGTTGCGCAGGAATTGACCCAAAGGGCGGCGGAACCTTTTGGATTTTTAGTTTTTTTCTGCTTTTCGCTTTATGCATATCCAGTGATGCAAGGTTTTATACAAAATATCAGCGTCAATGGGTTTGGTGATGTGCTCATTCATACCATGAGAAAGGCTAATTTCCTTATCTCCCTTCATGGCATGGGCAGACATGGCAATAATGGCAAGGTCTGCATATTTTTCTTGCGCTCGAATTTTTTGCGTGGCTGTATAGCCATCCATAAGGGGCATTTGAATATCCATAAGCACTGCGTCATAGCTGTTTTGCGTAAGTTTTTCTAAGGCCTCTATGCCATTTTCTGCAATATCAAGGGTGTAACCCACATGTTTCAATATTTCCTCAGCAACAATTTGATTGATCTCATTGTCTTCTACCAAGAGAATATGCCCTAATTCTAGATTTTCATAATTACTACATAAAGAGCTTTTTTCATCTTCCGCCGCCATGTGCCCTTGAGAGTCTAGGGCAAAAACAGCGGTACAGTAGAAGGTAGATCCTTTTTCTACTTGGCTTTCCACCCAAATTTTACCCTGCATCATATGAATAATACTTTGCGAAATCACAAGCCCAAGCCCTGTACCGCCGTATTTTCGCGTTACGGAACTGTCTGCTTGAGAAAAAGCTGTAAATAAGCGGCTTATTTGCTTTTGGCTTAAGCCAATGCCTGTATCACGTATGGCAAATTGGCAGTGCAGTTCCTTTTCCTTAAGTACAGTACTTTCAATTTCCAAGAAAACGGAGCCGCAACGGGTAAATTTTATGGCATTGCTGACTAGATTAAACAGCACTTGTTTGAGGCGTAAAGCGTCTCCTAGAAGGCTAGCTTGAGCATGTTCTCCCCCATGCACATGCAGGGTGAGACCTTTTTCTTTGCTGGTGGGACCGTATAAATCGAGCACATCTTGGCAGATGGATTCTAAGGTGAAGGGGTGCGCCTCTATGAGTAATTTTCCTGCTTCAATCTTAGAAAAATCGAGAATATCATTGATGATACGCATAAGATTATTGGCAGAAAAAATGGTTTTATGCACATAATCTTTTTGCATATCTGTCATGGATGTTTGCTGTAGCAAATGGAGTAGGCCCAAAATGCCATTCATGGGGGTGCGTATTTCATGGCTCATATTGGCTAAAAATTCGCCCTTGGTCTTGGTGCTTTGCTCGGCTAATTCCTTGGCGGTGCGCAATTCTTGCTCATGGGCTTCAAGTTCTTGTAGCATGGCTTTATGCTCGCGCAAATCGCGTATATAGCCTAATATGTAATATTCATTCTGAAATTCTACGCGAATAAGTGTAATTTCCGTAGGGATAGGTTCACCATCAAGGTCTTGGTGCATCCATTCAAAACGCCCAAAGCCTTCAGTAAAGACTGCGGTCATTCTTTCTACCACATTCTCAAGGGTGCTACGTCCATTGGGCTGAAATTCAGGGGAGAGAAGGATGAATTTTTCTAAAAATTCCTCTTTGCTTTGTAAGGCAAAAAGATTGGGGGCAGCTAAGTTACAGTCTACAATTTGAAAATCTTTATTCCAAAGGGTGGCGCAGAGCGGCATGGAATCAAACATAATTTTCATGCGTTCATCGGCTTTACGTGCCAAATCACGACTGCTTTTTAACTCGCCCACATCTCTGGTGTATTCCACAACAACTGTCTGCCCAGCAACCTCTACACGGGTTAAAATAACGTCTGTGTATAAGGTTTTTCCGGTAAGGGTTATGAATTCCCACTCTGTTTGTAGGTGCCCATCTTTAAAAGTTTGCTCAAGAAGTTCCAATGAATATTCCATGGAATCTTTGCCATTGGGTTGCGTGGGCGGATATATCTTAAATACATTTTCTTTAAAGTCATCGAAATTGCAAAAATCATAGAGGTCTAAGCTGGCTTGATTGCAGGCCAGCAATTCATTGGTTTTGCTCCAAATATTAATGCTTAGGGGGGCAGCCTCCACAATGGCTTTAAAATATTCTTGGCTTTGTAATGTGGGTTGGGCAGAGTCATTTTTATTTCGAAAATCTTCAAATTGAACCAAAACAAGCTTTTGGCCTTCATATTGTAGACATTGTAAGGTGTACTTTACGAAAAAATTGTTTTTATTTTTGTCTTGATGTAACCACGTAAATACACAGCTTCCTTGCTGAAAGGCTTGCTGTAAATACATGGCAGCCAAGGTAGAAGAGCTTTCGCCGTCAGCTTGTAAGGAAGGGGATACATGGCACATATGCTGCGTAAAATTTTCTACGTTTTCTACAGCAAAAAATTGTAAAAAGGCATCATTATAAAAGAAAGGCTGCCCTTCTTGTGTCCAGCAGCTCATGGCTAAAGGGAGGGTATTGAGTGCATCACGGTAAAAGTCTATAGAAAGGCTCTGCTGAGAATATTGAAGCATATATGTACCTTGAGCTTACTTTACATAGTATGAGTAGTAACTTTATGTATACAATTTAGGTAGAGCATTTAGAAAAAAATTGCAATGCCCATGTGGAGAAGTTTATACTTTTTATGACTTAGTCAAGGTTAAAGGGGCATTCTTTTTTGGGTAGGGGAGTTCGGAAGAACTAATACATCCTGCATTATAAGTTTCTGCGTAAAACAGACTGTTCAAAAAGGGTTGAATGCGAGGCAAGCGAAGCTTTTTGCGGAGGGATTGTATATAGACATACATGACTGAAGCAAAAAGCAAGCTTAACGAAGCAGACAGCCCTTTTTCAACAGCCTGAGTGCTATCTAGCCGCAGAGGTCTTCTGCAAACTGGCAATAACCGCGTCTAGCTTTTCGGCTTGATGCATAAGATTTTGCGTAATGTGTGAAGAGGTGTTTACACCTTGTACCGTTTGCGCTGTAATATTTTCTACAGAATTCAGCGCTTCAGAAATATGCACACTGTCTTTGGATACTTCTGAAACAGCTTCGGCAATGGTATGCACTTGCTCCACATTTTCTTTGGCCAATGCCACAATGCTTTGCAAAGCTTCTCCGGCTTCACTGGCTAGCTCTGTGGCTTTATGCACTGCCGCGTAAGTATTGTGCATATTTTTATCATTTTGCGTAGAAGCTTCATGAATTTTATGTATGGCAAGGGTCACATCTCTTGTGGCTAGCATGGTCTTTTCTGCCAGCTTACGCACTTCATCGGCCACCACGGCAAAACCACGACCGCTTTCGCCGGCTCTGGCCGCTTCAATGGCGGCGTTAAGGGCCAGCAGATTGGTTTGATCTGCAATGTCGGAAATGGTTTCCACAATGGCGTTAATATCAATGGTTTGCTTATGGAGCTCGCCCATGGCATCACGCATGATATTGGCATTTTTGGTGACATGCTCATTGGCCTCTATAACGGCTTGCACCTTGGTTTCGCCTTCTAAAGCAATATTGCGAGCTTGATCTTCTTTTAAGGCAGCCCCTTCGGTTAATTGCATAATTCTATTAAAGGTATCTACCATAATACCCAAGGAGGTACTGGTATTTTGCATTTGCTGCATTTGTTCTTGGGTACCGCTTATGATAGCGCTGTTTTCCACATTAAGCTCTTGGACTGCTGTATTCAAGGCTAGGGAAATGCTGGCAGCATCGTGAGAAGTGGCCAAAAGCGAATCTAAAATTTTTATGATTTTCTCTTGCTGAGCTTCACTTTGCTTTCTGGCGCTTTCAGACGCTTGCATTTGTTCTTTGGCAAGCTCGCTGGATTCTTCTGCTTGCTGAATTTTTTGTCTTAAAGAGATAACCATGGTGCGTAGAGCTTGGGCTAAAATACCTATTTCATCATTGCGCTCCAGCTTTAACTCTTTGTCTAGCTCCCCTGCGCTCACGGCCTGAGCAAATTGGGCTGTTTGCTTTAAGGGAGTCACAATGCTGCGAATAAAGATAAAAGCGCAAACCAAAGAGAGTATGGTAAGCACGAGGGAGACAAGAATGCTGGTGAGGGTGGCTGTGCTTACTTCTGCCATAAATTCATTTTCAGAAGCTTCGGTAATAAGATAAAAACCAAGAGAGGGAATATGCGTACTCAGGGTGTATATGGTGTCGCTACTGCCCTCGGTTTCTCCTTCAATTTCTGCAAAATACTTATCTCTTCCCTGTATTTTGGGGAAAATATCTGCGTATTTAGGGTAGACTTCGGAAATGTGTTTATTGATAAGCGAGGTGTCGGCATGCAGGCGGATTATGCCATTTTCGCCCACACAAAAGGTGTTACCGTGGGCGCCAATGGTGCGTGAGCTAAGCTCTTTGGAAAAGTCGCGTATGTCCATGGAAACAGAGAGCAGGCCGGCAAATTTACCCTTATGCTCTACGCGTCTGTTAATAAAAGCCTTATAGCCCCAGGTGGGGTCGTTAACATATACCACAATATTGCTTTGGGTGCCGCTGTCTCTAAAGCCGGTAAACCATGTGTCAGCTTCACTGACGCGATACGCCCAGTCCCTTTTGGCGCCATTTAAATCTGTATATTGCTTGGTTTGATTGGAAACAAAGTTGGCGCCCAGCACATCATAGGAGGAAAGAATGCTTTCCAGCATTTTATAAATGGTGTCTAGCTCCTCATTGGGTTCACCTTGCTCTATCCAATTTTGCAAGGTGGGGCTTTTAATAATAAGGCTTACGGCTCGCCCTGCCTCTAGGACTTTGTCGTCAATGGTATTAACAATTTCTTGGGAAATAAGGGGGAGTTGCTGGTTGATAAGCTGGTCTTTCATGCTGTCATGGTAAAACATGGAGTTTATGAAAATGATAACCGCCGCCACCATAAGAAGTACACTTCCGATGAAAATATTTAATTTTTTTTCTATGGAAAACATGGCATGTCCTTTTGTTAAAATAAAGAAATTTTATTCCATATGATTAAGGATTGAATAAAAATAATATACGTTGAGATGATGGCCACGGCAATACAATTTTATGGGGCATCGTGGAACAAAAAAATCCCCCATGGAGTGGATGCACTGCCGTGGGGGAGAATGGTTTATTTTTAGGTGTATAAACGTACTGTTACGTATTTTTTTGCTTAATCATTTGCAGAAAAAATGCATGTACATATGTGTTATTAGTTACTTCTGGATGAAAAGCGGTGACCAACTGTGTTCCTTGTTTTACGGCTACAATTTTTTGATCCACTTCAGCCAGTACTTCTATATCATTCGATGTATCCAAAATATTCGAAACATAAGGCGCGCGAATAAAGGACATGGGAATGGGCTCTCCTGCAAACTGAGCTGTAGTGCAAAAGCTTGCCAACTGTCTGCCATAGGCATTGCGAGTTACCTCAATATCCATGGTGGCAAGATGGCGTCTAGCATCATTGCTGAGTTTTTTAGCAAGCAATATCATGCCAGCGCAGGTGCCAAACACAGGAAGTCCTTGAAGAATACTCTCTTGTAAGGGGGTAAACATATCTAACTCATGTAAGAGCTTTCCCATGACTGAGCTTTCCCCGCCTGGTAAGATAAGTCCGTCCATACTTTTGTGTATATGAGCCTTTTGGCGCAGCTCAATACTTTCTACGCCTAAAATAGAGAGTATATTTCTATGCTCGGCAAAGGCACCTTGAACCGCTAATACACCAATGCGCACTAGAGGCCCCTTTCAGACATAATGAGCTGAATTTCATCAGCATTGATGCCCACCATGGCCTTGCCTAAATTTTCAGAAACCTTGGCTAGCAGGTGATTATCTTCAAAATTAGTCACAGCCTGAACAATGGCCTGAGCTCTTTTTTCAGGATTGTCAGATTTAAAAATACCGGATCCCACAAAGACCCCTTCAGCTCCCAATTGCATCATCAAGGCCGCATCCGCAGGGGTGGCAATACCACCGGCAGCAAAGTTCACTACGGGCAGTTTTTTGTGTTCTTGCACATAGACAAGCAATTCGTAGGGTACTTGGAGTTCTTTAGCCTTGTGAAAGAGTTCATCCTTTGCAAGAGCGGCCACGCTTTGGATTTCCCTTTGTAATGCGCGCATATGAGTTACTGCTTGTACAATATCACCTGTACCTGGTTCGCCCTTGGTGCGTATCATGGTGGCGCCTTCAGCAATGCGACGTAAGGCTTCGCCTAAATTTTTAGCGCCGCATACAAAGGGAGTTTGAAAAGTATTTTTATTAATATGGAAAACATCATCAGCAGGGCTGAGCACTTCGCTTTCGTCTATATAGTCAATTTCAAGGGCTTCTAATATTTGCGCTTCTACAAAATGTCCTATGCGGCACTTTGCCATAACAGGAATGGAAACAGCTTCTTGAATGCCCTTAATCATGGCAGGGTCGCTCATGCGCGAAACGCCGCCAGCAGCACGAATATCTGCAGGAATGCGCTCTAAGGCCATAATGGCGCAAGCGCCGGCTTGTTCTGCAATTTTCGCTTGTTCGGCGGTCATTACATCCATAATTACACCGCCCTTGAGCATTTGGGCCAATTGACGGTTGAGTTGTATTCTTTCTGTGTTCATGCTGTCTCCTGAAAATGTGATAATTGTCTTTACGACAGCTTCTGTATACGCTGTGCTTGGTATGTAAAAAATATTCACTTTTGAGAAAAATTTTGATACCAAATACTGATGCATGGAAAGTATTTTTTTCTTTGTATTACGAGGAGAAAAAACTATAAAATATATTGATAGTATCATTAATACCACTTTTTATTTTTTCAATATAACCAGAAAATGCATGTAAGAACAGGATAAAACATATGCTGACGTATAATTTACAAAAAACAAGAAAATCTCCTCTCTATATTCAGGTCTATGAGCATATAAAAGCAGACATAGAAAAGGGAAATATTCTCGCCCATGAAAAGCTTCCTTCCAAAAGGAGTCTTGCTGAGCATCATAATGTAAGTATTATTACGGTGCAAAATGCGTACTTACAGCTTTTTTCTGAGGGCTATATTTATACGCAAGAGAGAAAAGGTTATTTTGCTTCTGAAATACAGCGCATGGGACCAACATTTAGTCCGCAACAGAAGGATTTTGTGCTTAACTATGCCGAGCAAAACACGGAAAGGGAGTATTATAATTTAGATATTTCTCAAAGCTCCATGGATAAAAAGAATTTCCCTTTTGCTATATGGACCAAGCATATGCGTGAAGTTATGCGTCAAAATCAAGATTCTTTGCTGGAAAGATTGCCTTCGCTGGGGCTGTGGACCCTTAGAAAAACCATTAGTGACTATCTGCGGCATAATAGAGGATTACATGCAAATCCTAATACTATTCTCATAGGAGCGGGCACGGAATATCTCTATGCCATATTGGCTAAACTTTTGGGGCGAAATGCTACTTTTGCTGTGGAAAACCCTTGTTATGGAAAAATAACGTCTGTGTATAGATCTGAAGGCATACAAGTGAAGCATATTTCCTTAGATAAAGAAGGCTTATCTTTAGAAGAACTGGAAAAAAGTGGCGCTGATATTGTACACGTTTCGCCGGCGCACAATTTTCCCACGGGCATTGTTATGCCCATTACACGGCGTATGGAACTGATTGAATGGGCCAAAGCGAAAGAAGGGCGTTATATAATAGAGGATGATTACGATAGCGAATTCCGCTTTGCCAGTAAGCCTTTGCCCAGTCTTTTTTCCAAAGATAGTTATGAAAACACCTTGTATATGAATACCTTTTCTAAAACTTTAGCTCCCACATTACGCATAAGCTATATGATTTTGCCCCCAAAGCTTATGGAAATATATCAAAGGGATTTTGCCTTTCACTCTTGCCCCGTGTGCGGTTTTGAGCAGCATATTTTGGCAAGATTTATGGAACAAGGCTCTTTTGAGCGCCATATCAATAAAATGCGTAAAAAGTATAAGCAGCAAAGAGATGCCATTTTAGCCTGCATTCAAAATAGCCCCTTAAGTAATTGTACGCATATACGCGAAGAGCTTTCGGGACTACATTTCGTTTTGCATATTGCTACGGCTAAAAAAGATGCTGAGGTGAAATCTCTCGCCAAGGAATATGGATTAAAACTTTCTTTTCTTTCAGAATTTTATATGGATACTGTGCAACCTATGTACGACGATTCGTCTCATGGCATTGATTTGTTGGTGAATTATGCGGGAATAGATGTGTTATCCATGCATAAAGTTGTGCATATTTTAACGAAAATATTAAAAGTGTAGGGCAGGGTGGATGCTGTTTTGTTTATATGTTCTAATTTGAAATTGACATTTAAATTCATTTGTGACATGGTGTTTTTATTACGCAGTACGCAGCTTTGGAAGGGAAATGTAGCAGTCCAAACTTGTGCTGCATTTTTATAAAAGACATTAAAGCAAAAGGTAGGTCACTATGATAACACGATTTGGAACAGCAAAAGAAATGATTGTGCAACCCATTGAAGTAGAAAGTATTCCTCATTTACTTGCCATTGATCAGCGTGGTTTATATTTGACGGTGGAAAGATATGTGGACAGTAATTTTGCCGATCCTAATCGCAATAGTGACCGTAAGCTCATGGAGCAAAAAATCACTGCTTTGGGTATAGATTGTAAAGTTTTCTTTGAGGAAAATAAGCATCTTATCCAAAATATGCCTAAAGAAAAAGCTGCTAAGGTTAACCCCTTGAAAGCTTCTAAGCGTAGTATGAAAAAATAAGGCTTAAGTTTTCTTTAATATTTTGTTTTTGCTCAAAATACAAACAAAAAAGCTCAGCAGGGGAAATTCCGCGCTGAGCTTTTTCACGTCTCATCACTATGTAGCAGAAAATAGCACAGAGAGTAAAATACAGAAATAAAAATGTCGTAACTAAGGTTGCAAAACTTTTTTTGCTTTTACTCCTGTCATAGTACTGTTTTTCTGACGTTTATTGTGGACAATTAGGCTTCAGTTAACTCATCGTATTCGGTTTCTAACTCTGCCAGCTGAGCCTCTAAGGCTTCTATTTGTGCATTGGACTTACCTTCGCCGGCTTCAGTCTGTGCTGCTGCTATTTGCATTTCTATGGCGTCAATTTCAGCTTGTAATGTGGCCTCAGAAGTGGTGCTTTCAGTGCTGGCGCTACTGCCACCGCCACCGCCGCCGCCTTTACCTTGACCGCCTTTTTGACCGGATGATTCTTGTCCCTTGCCTACGCTTTCGCTTTGTTTAGTCATGGCGTCCGCATTTTCACTTAAAGCAGCTTCTGCATCAAGTGCGGCTCTTTCTTCCGACTCTGCGCTGTTTTGTTGCGTTTCAGTGTAGAGATACTTAGCTTCATCAGAGATGCTTACAGTATCGCCCGAAGCGAGTTTTTTCTCTTCTTCCTTTTTTGCTGTTTGCACATTGGCAAACATATCAAGCCCCTGCACATTTGCAGAGCCAGACATATATCCTATTTCCATACTTTTGCCTCCTCGGTAAATTTTTCTTAGTTATTTTTTTTAGCAATAAATAGGCCTAATATTCTACGATTATGCATAATTTACGTAATATGCTGAAGTAGCACAGCAATATATTAAGTGAATGATTGTTAGTAAAATGTTAACGATGTGTAGCTATTTTTCGTACGCTAGCTCCCATGATGTTACAGTTCCTATTTTAGAGTGTCACCTCTGCTTTTGTTGTTTTGTAGTGTAAAGAGAACCGACGTAACTGTCGGAAATGTTAACACTGTAATTTTTCAATCTTATAATATATCGACAAGTAAAAGTTTTTTTAGGGTATGTTTTTTGCTTCTTTTGAGCGAATGTTCATAGGTAACGCAAAGATAAGCGAACAGGTGTGTTTATGAATATGCTCTAGGCACATACATGGTGAGATTCTACTATGCCCCCTTGCCCCTCGGTTTTTGCATATGATCTAGACGGCATATGCGCCCACTAGGCCGAGGGGCTTTTTTGTGTTATAGAAAGAATATGCTTACTTCAAATTCTTCTTCTTTGAAATGCCATGTCCTAGAGCACGTCACCTTGCTACCCATGGTCTATGTGGATGCAAATCCTGTGACGAATTTTGCCTTAGGGGCGCATGTGGCAGGTCAATCTGTGGCGCTGGCCCATAGATTTGTGGGAGGAAAAAGAAGTTCTCAAGCTCTTCCCCCTTTACCTGCACAAGCCCTTTCATCACAAGAAGTTATTTATGGCGGTATGTTTTTTAGTCAGTGGGGGCACTTTATTACTGAAACTTTGCAAAGGCTTTGGTATACCAAACTCTGTCATTTACCCATAGTCTGGGCGGGAAAAGGTATGTTTTATGCGGATGGCATTTTTTTCATGCCGCAGCATGAGGCTCTTTTTGCAAAACTTGGTATAAAAAACACACATATTTTTTTAGACAAACCTACGCAATTTGCCAAGGTACATTTTCCTGAACCAGGCTTTGAGCTAGAGCACTATGCGCATGCAGAGTATAAACATTTTTTAGCTTGCCATGAGGGGCAGGTGCAAAAAGGAAAATTTGTTTATGTTTCCCGTGCTCATTTTGGGGAATGTGTCAATGAAAGAGCTCTAGAAGAAATGTTACGCCAACGTGGATGGCAGATTGTGTATCCTGAAAAGCTTTCTCTAGATGCGCAATTAGATGTGCTCACCACGGCACAAGTGTGTCTGATGATGGCAGGTTCTGCACAGCATTCCTTGCTCTTTACCCAGCAAAGCCAGACGCGATTTATTGTGATTCCTCGAATTCACTCAACAACATATGAACTTATAGCCACACTAAGCTGTGAACAATACTATCTATTGCAAGCCCCAAGAAAGCGTGTAAGTCAAGGTACGGGAGCTTTTAAAGATGTTTTTTCTTTAGATTTACCAGTTATAGAGCAACTCTTGCTGCAAACAGAAGATTTTACATGCCCCTTAGATTCTTTTAGCCCTCTTTTACAAAAACATGATCCTGTAGATTCAGCGCGTTTATGTGTTCCAGATTTGTATAGGCAGGCAGATATTTCGGTTACGGCTGTGCAAACAGCGTACTATACAGCAATTTTTGCGTATAATGAAGGGCGTTATGCCGACGCTTTTGCACATATTTGGCCTTGGCATGAGCGGGATGCATTGGAATTTTTTATGTATGATTATTTTTACATGATTGTGGAAAAGTATGATGCGCTTATGGGAACAAAAACAGCCTTAACGAGAGATAAGTTGCAATTCCAATTACAAAAAATAAGTAGGGAAATAGAAAATAATCCTCAGGTGGGTGAAAATTATATACGTATGGCAGAGGCATTGCAAGGTATGCAACGCTTTGGCCCTGCAAAACAGGTTTTACAAAAAGCCATACAACAATTTCCCGGATGGGCTATGCCCCATGCTGCTCTAGCCCAAAATTATGCAGCAGAAGGGCATATACGCATGGCGGCGCATTGCGCTCGAAAAGCCTTTGATATGTCACCTCATGATGCAAAAATTAAAGAAGTTTTTGCCTACTGTTTGCATCTTCAAACAAAAAATACTACATAAAGTTTTTGCTCTGCAAGCTTGACTTTGTACAGGCACAGGCATATATCCGCTTTCGATAACGCATAAATGTAGAAAAGCTTAGAGTCATTCGTATTTTTCTGCATTTTTGTAGAAAAATATTTATGGAGTCTTTTGTGAAAAAGTATATTTTTAGTATTATTATGGCCCTTGTAATGGCCACCCCAGGTTTGGTAGCTTTGGCCATTGCCGAAGACGCTAAAGTAGGTCCTTTTGCTAAGCGTGATACTAATGGCGACGGCAAGATTGAAATGACAGAGTTCATGGCTCCTGCTAAAGCTCGTTTAGAAGCTGATTTTAAAGCTGCTGATACCAATAATGATGGTGCTTTAAGCAAAGAAGAATGGAAGGCTAAAAATGCTGCTCGTAAAGCAGAAAAAGCTAAAAAATAAATTTTACTAATAGTTTCTATAAGGGCTCACAGTGTCTACTGTGGGCCCTTTTTTTATGCAGAAAAATCATGCAAAATAAAAATATTGGCACTACAAAATCTTAAAAATAAAATCAAAAGGGAAAAGCCACAACCCTCGATCCCAAAGTTGTGGCTTTTGTTGAAGCGGGATTGGTGAGATGACTCTCTCCAGATAATTGCGAAGAGTATCGCCCCATCTGCGAGGAGGAGAAGAGAGCGCTCTCTTCTCTTGACGACGCGAAGTTTTACTTACTTTTCACTTGCGACACCTGGTTAAGGTCTCCCCACATTATCCATGCCTAGGTAATGAGGGGAGAGCCAAGGTTGGGGTGTTGCAAAGTGGTACGTCTTGCGGTGCCTGTTTGAAGCCATAAAAGGCTTAAGCAATAGGATACCAACAAGATATGTGATTATAATAGAGTGTGGTTTGTAAGATCTGTAGAATATACTTGCTAAATTCTTAACAGCTCCATAAAGCCACGTCATCTTCGCAAAACAAATCCCAAAGGGGCCTTGTTTCCTCTGTAAAGAGAAGGCTCCTATTAAGCGCATTACAAAATTCGTGCCTAGACGATGATTTCTCTAATGGTGTATATTTAAAAATATTTTTCTTAAATCATGTGTAAATTTCGTCTCTTAAATGGAGGGGTGTCATAAAAAAATGACAAATTTTCTGAAAAGTATGACAAATGGAAAAGCATGATTATGTATGATAGAGAGAAGAAAAAATATCCTTGTTAGGAGTGTTCCATGTATAACATGTCCGTGCCAACATTACTTATTGTGGATAGGGATGCAGGATTACGCGCTTTTGTGGAAAAAGTAAGCCGCCCTTTAGGTTTTGAGGTTATACACGCCACCACTCTTGGAGAAGCTTTGCACTTGGGAGCTCATGGCGTGGATGTGGTTTTGCTGGAAAAAACCTTGCCCGATGGGGACGGCATTGCGCGTATACGTGAAATACGTGCCATGGCGCATAAACCTCATGTTTATATCATGACAGAATTTGCCAATGGGGATATTGCCGAACGCGCATTGCGTTCCGGCGCGTGGGATTTTTTGTGTAAACCTTTTACGGGAGAAGAGCTCAGTTTTGCTTTGGAGCAAAGCTTACGCCACCGTCAGGAACGTGCCTCTGCTAAGAGACAAAGTGAATCTTTACTGCAGCGTGAAGGGCTTGTGGGCAATAGCACGGCTTTGTTGACGGCTTTATCACGTGTGCGTGAAGCCGCTTTATCTGATACCAATGTGCTGATCTATGGAGAAACTGGTACCGGAAAAGAGCTTTTTGCCCGTATTTTACATAAAAATTCTGACCGCAATACACAAAGTCTCATTACGGTGGACTGCGCCGCATTAACGGAAAATTTAGTAGAAAGTCATCTTTTTGGGCATGTCAAAGGAGCTTTTACCGGAGCTGATAAGGCTAAGGATGGCTTGCTTTTTAAAGCCCATGAGGGGACGCTTTTTTTAGATGAAATGGGAGAACTGCCTCTTTCCATGCAAAAAGTATTTTTGCGTGCGCTGGAATTACGACGTTTTCGCCCTGTGGGTATGGTAGAGGAGGTGCCCAGCGATTTTAGACTCATTGCCGCCACCAATAAAGATTTAGCAGCCATGGTAAAAGAGGGGCATTTTAGAGATGATCTTCTATACCGATTACAAGGCTTTACCATTCATATTCCCCCCTTACGAGAACGTAAAGAAGATATTCCTGCTTTGGCAGAATTTGCCATGCGAAATTTTTGTGAGAAAAAATCTTTGACGCTAAAAACTTTTACACCTAATTTTTTAGAAACCTTAGATGCTTATTCCTGGCCCGGAAACGTGCGCGAACTTATTAATACGGTGGAAAGGGCTTGCGTGGTGGCTAAAGGTGCGCAGGAATTGTACGCTGTGCATTTACCCACCGATATGCGCGTGGCTGTGGTTCGTAGTCGTGTACAAGCTGAGGCAGAGCATGCGCCTCCTGTATTGCAAGGGGCTTTTTTTCTCACCACCGAAGAAGGCACACCTTCGCTTAAAGAGTGGAAAAAATATACAGAGCACACCTATGTGCAAAGAATTTTGGAACAACATAAAGGGGATATTAGAGCTTGTGCACAGGTGGCGGGTGTTTCTCGGGGGCATTTTTATGAATTGCTTAAAAAACACAATATTACATAAATGCAGAATAAATATATGGCTTTATATGGCGCTAAAGAGCGTCTTGCTAGTGTAAAAGAAATTGTTTATGTTGCGGCTCGCATGTTGCTTAAAACATGCAGGAGATATGATGAAAAAGAAAATACTATTAGGTTGTGCGCTTGTGTTTATTTGCGCCTGTACCTCCACGCGTACATCGGTGACGAGCATACAAGAGCCCAGAGCTGTTGTGGTACCTGAATACCGCCCCAGTATTGTGGAAGTGCGTAATGCCATTTTTTCCGGTGTTCATGCGGCTAAATGGCGGGCGCAAGATAGAGCTCCGGGGCTTATTTATGCCACCCAAAGATGGCGCGGCTCCACAGTAACGCTTGAAATTGATTATACAGCCACAACATATGCCATTTTATATAAAGACTGTACGGACGATGATTATAGCTCAGCTTCGGGGAATATTCCCACGGATTTTCCGCGCTGGGCAGCTTTTATTGCTAAAAATATTGATGAGAAAATTGCCGTGCTGGGCATAGAAGCCCATACAGAAATTAAAGCTTTTCCTCGCATTGCTCCCAGCTTACCCGGTGAGCCTGTTGTCTTAGCCGGAGAGTTTGAAGCTGAAAAAGAATCTGAAGAAGACGGTATTGTAACGCGTTTTGATGATACAAATAAAGCCTCTGTCTTGGTACAGGATTCGCAAGATTTGCAAAAATTGCCACAGGAAAGCGAAGAACACGATTTGGCACAAGAAAGCTCTACCGTGGCAAGCCCTGCTATGGCGACTCCTGCCGTAGCGTCTGAGCCTGCTGATGAAGCAGAACTTATACAAGAAAAAGAGCTTGCTCCCTCTTCAGATGCAACACAAATACAGCCAGTAGAGCCCGTGAAATCTGTGCCTGTAGAATCTATGCCTGACGCGGCTTCTACGCCTGTGCCAACACCTGTGCCCGCGCCTGCAGCTGTGCCAGCGCTAACCCCGGAATCTACCCCAGCGCCTGCTCCTGAACCTACTCCTGAGCTGGCGCCCTTACCAGTAACTGAATCCAGCATTAAAGACTCAGAGCAAGAACAAAGCACACAAAAGCCGTCGCGCACTACTCTTGGTAAAAGTGTGTTAACTCCATTGCCTACAGCTCGTGAGCAAGAGGTTCCTACGCCAGAGCTTTCCAAAAAAACGGCTCCTGCCGCACAAGAAGAACAAACCTTAGGGCCTAAAGTAACCCGTGCTATACCTGTACACTTACTTGCTCCTTCTGCTAAGATGCCAGAGCAAGGCAACGCTACAGACAGGCCTGCAGATAAACCTGCAGACGAGCCTGCAGAAAAGCAAGAAACACAATCTCAAAAATAGGGAATAATCTTTCCATATTCACTACTTTTTACCTGATTTTTGCCCACGAACTAATTTTTAGTTTGTGGGCTTTTTTCTTGTCATGGCTGAATGGTGGGGCGTATTAGCACCAAGCGCAAAGAATGTGGCTTGCTTTTTTAGGTACTTTTAGCCACAATGCCCGTGAAAATACTGATAAGCTCGCATATTATAGTTGCCGTAAGGAGTTTGTGTGGAAAATATAGCATTGATTACAGGGGGCGCCAAAGGTATTGGTCGCGCCGTGGCTTTAGGCCTAGCAGCCGATGGTTTTGATATTTGGTTAAATTATCGTAGCGATCATACTTCAGCGCAAGAAGTGGCAAGCCTTGTGGAAAGCTTGGGCCGTAATTGTGTGCTTATGCCTTTTGATGTGTCTGACAAAGACGCTGTCAGCGCAGCTCTTGATCCTGTTTTAGAAAAGCAAACTCCCAGCATTGTGGTGAATAATGCCGGCTATGCCAAGGATACTGTCTTTGGTCTCATGAGCGATGAACAGTGGGAAGATGTTTTGCAAGTGCACTTACACGGATTTTTTTATGTGACACGTAAAATAGTGCCGCTTATGATGCGTAAAAGACAAGGGCGCATTATTAATATGGTATCCACAGCAGGGCAGTCAGGTAATGCCGGGCAAACAAATTACTCTGCGGCTAAAGCTGGGCTTATTGGTGCCACAAAGTCTTTGGCACGAGAGCTGGCTAGGCGTAATGTGTTGGTCAATGCTGTGGCACCGGGCTTTATTGAAACAGCCATGACAGAACATTTAGATATGAAAGAACATATGAAATATATTCCTCAGGGCCGTGCCGGTACGGTGGAGGAAGTGGCCGCTTGTGTGCGCTTTTTATGTTCACCCGGCGCTAGCTATATAACAGGACAAGTGCTTGCCGTTAACGGCGGCCTGTATATGTAAGTCCCTAATAAAAAGAGCTATTAGTAAATGAAAAGAGTCGTTATTACAGGCGTTGGCGCCGTTTCTGTGCTGGGTTTAACCCCAGAAACCATAGGGCAATCGCTTTACACGGGACGTTCGGGTATTGTTTTTGAGCCAGAACGCTTGGAGCAGGGCCTGCGCTCTGGACTTACAGGGCGCATAGAGGGTTTTAACGCCGGGCAATATTTGAACAGGAAACAGCGCAAAAGTATGCCGGATTTTGCTGTACAAGCCCATAGCGCCGCCATGGATGCTGTGCTTATGGCTGGTCTTACACCTGAAGATATGGCCACGGAGCATACGGCGCTTATTTTTGGTAATGACTCTTGCGTTATTCCTAGTGTGGAGCAAGCTGAAGCTTTGCGTAGTAGCGGCACTACGGAGAGCATGGGCAGTGGGCATGTGTTTAAGTGCATGAATTCCACCATTACCATGAATTTAAATGTTCTTTTTGGCAATACCGGCGCCGGCTGGACCGTGAGCGCGGCTTGTGCCAGCGGTGCTTATGCCATAGGTATGGCTGCTGATGCCATACGTTTGGGGCGTATGGAGCGTGTCCTTTGCGGTGCAGCGCAAGAAATGGGCTGGCAAGCGGTGAGCGCTTTTGATGGCTTGGGGGCTTTTTCCACCCGCCATGATGCGCCACATAGTGCCTCTCGCCCCTTTGATGCAGGTCGCGATGGCCTTGTACCCAGCGGCGGCGCGGCGGCTTTGCTTTTAGAAGAATATTCTCTTGCCAAGGCTCGGGGCGCTCATATTTTAGGGGAAATTTGCGGCTTTGGTTGCAGTGCTGATGGTGAAGGCCTTGCCGTGCCCAGTTCTGTGGGTTTATCGCGTGCCATGCACATGGCTTTGCGTGATGCTAAAGTTACAGCGCAAGATATTGACCTTATCAATGCCCATGCCACCTCTACACCGCGTGGAGACAGCGCAGAAGCGGAAAATATTCAGCGCGTTTTTGGAGAAAATGGCCCTGATGTTATGGCTCTTAAGGCTTTAACCGGGCATGAGCTGTGGATGTCCGGAGCCTCGCAAGTGGTATATGCTACGCTTATGGCCGCGCAAGGTTTTACGGCCCCCACCTATAATTTTACTGAAGGTGACACCGCGCCTTTGTCCATTTTGCGCACGCGTAAAGAAGAGCCTCCAAGGCTTATGCTGTGCAATTCTGCAGGTTTTGGCGGTAGTAATGCTTGTCTTGTGGTGCGTTATTCATGAAAGCCTGCATAATTGGTAGTGGTATTACAGGGCTGACAGCGGCCTTGCTCTTGGCAAAACAAGGTCATGAGGTGGAAATTTTTGAAGCAGGACCGCGTCCTGCTCCTTTACTTTCCGGCTTTCGCCGTGAAGGGCTGCTCTTTGATACAGGCTTTCACTATGGGGGCGGCATTGCTGAGGGCGGCGTGTTACGCCAATGGTTAGAAGCTTTAGGTGTGGCAGAGCATTTGGAATTTTACGAAGAAGGTGGCGAGCGTTTTTTCTTTGAAGACGGTACAGAGGCAGAGCTGTATGCCGGACAAGCCCTTTTACCTTGTGTGGAAAAACAATTTCCCGGTGCAGGGCTTACGTTACAAAACTTGATACACGAATGTGATGAGGTTTTGTCTTTATCACCCTACACCAATGGGCAATTACATGAAGCCCCCTCACTGCACTTGGGCCATCAAGACAGCACGTTAGACCATATTCAAGCTACAGATTTACCGCAGCGCCTAAAAGCCATGCTCATGGCTCGATGTTTGCTGTACGGTACCATGCCTTCGCAATCGGCTTGGGAACATTTTGCCTTGGTTTCAGGGCCGTATTTTCATTCTTGCGGGAGCTGGAAGGGCGGCGGAGAAACCTTGGTTAAGGTGCTCTTACGTCTGTTACGCCAGTACAATGTACGGGTGCAATGCCGTAGTCGTGTACAGCATATAGAAGGGCAAAAGGGGCAAGGCGTTACGGCTGTGCTTTTGGAAAATGGAAAACGAGTGCCTTGCGATGCCTGCTATTTTACGGGCCATCCTCAGCAGCTTCAAACCATGCTACCTCAGGGGCTCTTGCGCCCTGCTTTTTACACGCATGTTGAAGATATTCCCGAAACCCATTCTGTGCTTATGCTTTTTGCTGAGACCACAGCTTTTGCGCCGGGGCAAAGCATCTATGTGCTTAATAAGGAGCATGAAGAAAGTCCTGACACCATGTTTTGCACCACAGGCCAAGGCTCTGGTTTGTATATGTGTACAGGACATGATTCTAGAAAACATAGTGAAACCGCTACAGAAACCGCTAATGAAGACGGTTCTGTGCCGCTTATAGCTTTACGCTTTTTACCTGCAGGACAAGCTGTGCAAGCTCAAGATTATGCCGCGTATAAGGCTCAAGCTGTACAAGAATTTATCACCCTCGCTGAGCAACGTTGCCCCCAATTGCGCGGAAAATGGCGTGTGCTTGATGCTGCCACAGAGCGCACCATGCGCCATTGGGTGGTGGGCAGTACCGGTTCTTTATATGGTATGCAGCATAGATTACAAGATATGCCCTTGCTTTCCGTGACGCGTCTGCCAGGTCTCTTTTTGGCAGGGCAGAATATTTTACTGCCCGGAGTGCTGGGGGGCATAATTAGTGCGGCTTTGGCGGTGGGCTTTACCCTTGGGCATGATACGGTTTTAGAGGAGTTTCGCGCATGCGCACACGTGTAGTGATTACCGGTATGGGGGCTGTGTCTCCCTTTGGCGAAGGCGTCGAGGCCATGGTCCAAGGTTTGCAACAAGGGAAAAATGCCTTACGCGGCGGCCTGACTCCCTTGGGGGGGAGTTCTGTTTCTGTGGCGGGCATGGTGCCTTCCGTGGCAGAAAAACGCATTGCCAGAGAATTACGTAGGGCCATGTCGCCCATGTCTATTTATGCCACCTTGGCAAGCTGGGAAGCTCTTAGCCAGGCGGGATTTTCTCATCTTGAAGAAGCGCCGCGCATGGGGCTTGCCCTAGGATCTACCCTAGGTTCTACCATGGCTTTACACGATTTTTTTGGCACTTTTTTGGCAGAAAATAGTGTAGAAAGTGTGCGTTCCACCACATTTTTTAAAGTTATGAGCCATAGCGCCGCTTCCAATGTGGCTTTGGCTTGCCATGTGCGTGGGCGTACTTTGGCCCCTTCTGCGGCTTGCGCTTCGGGACTTATGGCTATGGGGCTTGGCTATGAAAGCATTGTGGCTGGTACGGAACAGCATATGCTGTGCGGCGGTACCGATGAATATCACGCTTTAACTTCTGCCACCTTTGATCGTCTTGGCGCGGCCAGCTATGCCAGTGATGTGGCGCTAGCTTCCTTACCTTTTGATGTAAAGCGCAGCGGGGTTATTTGTAGTGAAGGGGCCGGTATGCTGGTGCTGGAAAGTTTAGATGCGGCTCTTGCGCGTAAAGCTCCTATTTATGGAGAGGTGCTGGGTTTTGCGGCCTTGCAATCGGCTAATATTGCACAGCCTGACGTGGCATCCATGCAAGAATGTATGCAAGAGGCTTTAGATGTGGCAAAGCTTAAGGCGCAGGATGTGGGCTATGTGAATGCCCATGCCACAGCCACCTTGCAAGGCGATAGCGCCGAAGCTGAAGCCATTGCCGGCCTTTTTGGGGCTTCTGTGCCGGTGAGTTCTTTTAAAGGGCATATGGGGCATACCATGGCGGCATGCGGCGCTTTAGAGAGTATTGCTTGCTTGCACATGCTAAGGGCGCAAGAAGTGTGGCCTACCTTGGGCTTAACAGAACCGGATCCTCTTTTACCTCCTTTGAACCTTGTGCGAACAGGAAGGGAAGCACCTCAAAACATAACAAAACCTTTACTAAAGAATTGTTTTGCGTTAGGAGGATGCGTGTGCAGTCTTGTTATGGACAGATATTATGCATAGTAGGGTTAGGTAATGAATACAGAGACAATTATAGCGAAAGTTAATGCTGCTTTGGTGGAAGAATTTGAATTGGAAGCAGAAGATTTACATGCTGAAGCGCATATTCGCGATGATCTTGGTTTAGATAGTCTTGATATTGTGGACATGGTTATTGTGCTTGAAAAAGCTTTTACTTTTAAACTTCCCAATCGTGAAGCCTTGGCAGAAATTCAAACTCTGGGCGATATTTACGCATTTATTGCTAAGTTGCGCGATGAGGGTGTGGTACCTTCTTAGGCAAGTAGGGAAAGAAATGATAATACCGCAAAAATTTGCTGCGCGTAGACAGGAATCTTTAGGGAAAACCTGTATTATGGCAGCACTTTTTGTTTTATGGTCCTTGTGCATAGTTCCCCTTGGTTTGGCAGGGGCTGTGCTTGCATGGCCTTTTTCTTGGTGCAAGGTGCGCCCTGCGTGCATAGAAGAAGCTGCGCGCCGCTTTATTACCTTTTATGGTAGAGGTATGCTTTTTCTTTTGCGCCCATGGCTGCCCCTACGTGTGGAAAATGCTGCCATAGCGCAACAGCATGGGCCTTGTGTTTTGGTGCTTAATCATCAGTCATTTTTAGATTTGTATTTGTTGGGCAGTCAACGTGAAAGCAATGTGTGCATTGTAAGTAAATCTTGGCCGTATAAAACCTTGTTTTTCTTTGCCCCCATCATGCGCCTTGCAGGCTATGTGGATGCTGAAGCTCTTGAGCCCGAAGAAGTGGAAAGAATCTGTCTTTTGCGTTTACAGCAAGGGGCCAGCATGGTATTTTTTCCGGAAGGCACACGCACCAAGGACGGCAGTTTACAAAAATTTCACGTGGGGGCTTTTCGCTTAGCGTGTCAGGCCGGTGTACCCGTGGTGCCCATGCTTATACAACACGCTTGGCATGTGTTTCCGCGCGGCGCTAAACTTTTTGCACCGCGTATGCTTAACATACAGCTTTTACAGCCTGTCTTGCCACAAAAATTTTATGGGGAAGATTTACCACATAGAGCTTTAATGCGCCATGTGCGCCAACTTTTTATACAGAATCTATCACAATAAGGAGTGAATATGAAAAAGATTGCAGTACTCTCTGTGTTGCTTATGCTTACTTTTGCTGTGGGTTGTCGTCCGGGTAATCCCGTGACTAATATTCAATCGGTACCGGTAACCACCCTTTCCATGAAGCAAGCCAGTATGCAAGAAGTTCGCAAGGCCATTGTGGCCGGCGGCGCCATGACAGGCTGGCAAATGCGTGAGCTTTCTTCCGGTCTTTTGGAAGCAAGTATCACTGTACGCGGTAAGCATAATGTGGTGGTGGAAATTCCTTATTCCACACAAAATTATTCTATCATTTATAAATCCAGTAATAATATGGAATATAATGCCGCCAAAGGTGTAATTCATCCTAATTACAATAATTGGGTTAATACCTTGCGTCAAAATATCGATAGACAAATTGATATGTTGCACGTGTAATTTTAGGGCATATGCAAATAACTATGAATATGTATGATGCGGCTTTAGATGTGCAAAGTCTTTTGCCGCATCGTGCTCCTTTTTTGCTGGTGGATGGTGTAAGCCTGAAACCAGAACATTGCCAATGCCCTGAGGGGACGTTATGGCAAGCTAGCGGCGTGAGCTTTGTGCGTGACACTAATCCCTTTGTGTGCGAAGACGCTAGCCTTGAACCTGTGGCCTTGGCAGAAATGCTGGCTCAATGCGCCGCGGCTTTAGGGCTTTTACCACAGCAAACAGTTTCTGCAGCTTCTGTAAAGGCCCAGACAAAGAATGTGGAAAACTCAGTACCCCCCATAGGGTATTTGGCAGCCATGCGTCCCGTGCGTATGCTGGGTAGGGTGCACGTAGGCGATGCTTTACGTCTTTTTGTGCGCCAAACAGCGGCGGTGGGGGCCATATCCTTAGTGGAAGGAAAGGTTTTTTTAGGTCAAGCGTGCGTAGCGCAGGCGCAGTTTAAAATCTTTGTGCAGGGAACAGAGTAGCATGGCTAAAATTTTTTTTTGCAGCTTTTTCAAAATGTCTCAAAAGATAAGCGCGGCGCTTTGTGGAATGTTTGTAGGCGCTGTACTTTTAGGGCCGGTGGCTCATGCTGGTACGCATTCTGTAACGAGCGCTCAAGATATTTTGCATACCATGGCACAGCGCACAGCTAAGGTTCACTCTTTGTACACGCTTTTTGAGCAAGAGAAAAAATTGGCTATTTTAGCTCAGCCTTTGCGCTCGCAAGGCTATTTATGTTTGCAAAAAAAATCCCAACAAAAAGAATCCGTACCCAATGATTTGACAGAGCGTCTTGTATGGGCCTATACGGCGCCGCAAGCCTCCGGCTTTGCCACCATACAGGGTAAGAATTATCAGTGGAATGGTTCTTTGCAAGAGCTACGCGCCGCCACTGGTCCTGAAGCTATGGTGCTCAAAACCGTGAGTGAACATATTCAAGCGTGGGTGCAAGTACAGCCAGATGTTTTGCAAAAGCTCTATACGGTGCAAAGTCGTAAGCAAGATGGGAAGCTCTTTTTATTGCTGGAGCCCAAACAAAAACAGAATTTTTTTGTGCGTTTAGAAGCAGAGCTTAGACCCCATTTAGACGGTGTGCAAAGCTTAACCTTTTGGGAAAATACTGGAGACAGTATGCGCATTCATTTTGCAGACCCTGTGTATAATGCTCCTTTACCAGCCTCTTGCCTTAATTTGCCCTAATGCGCTCTAGTTCTTTTTTTGTGCGTGCTGCTCATGTTTTTTTACTACGTCACCGCTGGCTGGTGACCATGCTTTTTTGTGCGCTCTTGGCAGTGGCCGCAGGAACGGCCTTGCATTCGCGCACGGATATGACGACGCTGTCTTTTTTCCCCGATACAGATGCTGAACTTATGGGCATGGCTGAGGCGCTGCATATGGCGCCTTTTTCGCGTCTGCTCATGGTGAATTTTTCCCTTAAGGAAGAAAATCAAGAAGGCGGAGAAACGTCTGGCGGCAAACAAGAAGACCTTATTCTTGCGGCGCAAAAAGTCTTGCAAGCCCTGCCCTCAGCACTAGCTGTACACGCCACTGCAGTGCCAGATATAGACCCTGCAAAGTTATTACCCTTGGTGCCGGCCCTTATGGACGCTCAGGCCTTGCAATACGCCCAAGAACAAATGCAAGCGAACGTACTACAAGGGCACATGCAAAAGGCCAAAGCCGAGCTTGGGCAACTGTGGGGCTCTTTTGCTTTATCATGGTTACAGCAAGATCCTTTGCACTTGCGTAACATTTTATTTTCTCGCCTTCCTTCGGCCCAGACTTTGAGTAGGGGAATGGGGGCCGGCTCAGGGCATGTGGATGCACATACAGGTTTTATCCTCAGCGAAGATGGTAAGCATCTCTTATTGGTGCTAAGACCGCAATTTTCCATGCATGAGGTGGAGCGTTCTGCCCAGCTTGTGCACGTATTAGATACGGCCTTAAGTAAGCATGTGCCGCCCCACATTGAGGTACTTACCACAGGGGCCCATAGACATAGCGCCGCCAATGCCAGCACCATTGAGGCGGATATTCAGCGCATTCTTCTCTGGTCTTTGGCTGGCTTTGCTGCCGTGTATATGCTTTTTGTGCGCTCATGGACGGGGGCTTTGTGGTTACTTGTGACGCCCATGGTGGCAGGAACTTTGGCCTGGGGTGCTGTGGCCTCTGTGTGGCCTCTAATAGCCGGCTTGGCACTGGGCTTTGGGGCTTCCATTTTAGGCATTGCCGAAGATTATGCCATGCATATGCACTTTGCCTTACGCCATGGCGCGGGAAGGAGAGAGTCTAGCGAGTCGGTGCTTGATGCTCTTTGTACTCCTTTGGTGCAGGCTTTTATGCTCAATGCCACAGGCTTTGGGGTCTTACTTTTTTCTGCCATACCGGCCTTGCGGCAATTGGCGGCCTTTGCGCTTTTTACCTTGGCAGGTGGTTTGCTTTTTGCTTTGTGTATTTTGCCCTTATGGACATCCTTTGCAAGGCCTGCAATTTCTCCTATACCACAGGGACAGATGCAACCTTCTTCACAGCAAAAGCCTACACTGCGTACCATGCACAATAGAGCCGCCTTGGCCGCGGTGCTTACCTTATTATTGCTGTGTGGCGGCCTATGGCATGCTGTACGGGTGAATGTTTCCCCGCAAAGTATGGGGGCCCATGTGGAGCAAATTCGTGAAGATATGCAGCGTATGCAAAGTATTTGGGGAGAAAATTCAGTTGGTGATGCCTCGCCTCATGCATCTTCAAATTATTCCACAGGACAAATAGCTTCACCTGCACAAGAAATCTATGTGGTGCAAGGGGGCAGTAGAGAAGAAGCTCTGACGCATTCACAAGCCTTAGTACAGGCTTTGGCAAAGCAAGGTAAGCAGGGCCAATCTTTAGCTTCTTTATGGCCTTCAGAGCAAGAAATGCAGGCCAATATACAGCGCTGGAAAAATTTTGTTCAAGAGCATACAACACTGTATGCGCAGGTACAGGCTGCAGGTTTGGAACAAGGTTTTACTAAAGATAGCTTTGCCCCCATGCAAGCTTGGTTAGAGCGTACGCCGCAAAGCATTGATCAAACTTTATTGGCACAATCCGGCCTTGAGAACGTGGTTCATGCTTTTTTGGGACAGGGCAAAAATGCTCAGGGGCAAGAAAGGTATTTTAGCCTTGTCTTGGTGGAGGGGGAAAGCTTTTTTTCTGCAGTAAGTGAAGGGGACGAGGAGTTTGCTCGCCTTCTCAGTGTGACCCATGCGGTGGCTTTAACGGCTCAAGGATTAGAAAAAAAATTGTTAGAGGTGCTGCATGCTGAACAATATTTATTTCCTCTTACGGGTCTTGTTTGTGTACTTCTTTTGCTGTGTTTTAGCCCCCGTAAAAAAGATATTTTACTGGCAACCTTACCTCCTTTAGTGGCCTTAAATGGTATTATAGGGGTCTTTTTATGGCAAGATATGGCTTTTACTTTGGCGAGCATGGCGGCCTTACCCTTGGTGCTGGGCCTTGCCATTGACCATGGCATTGTCATGACCCATGAATTGGGTGCAGGCCAAGAATATGGCGTTGAGCGCGCCATTGTAACGTCCTCATGCACTGCCATTTTAGGCATGGGCTTGCTTATGCTGGCAGAGCATCCTGCCTTGCACAGTATGGGGCAGGTTATTGTGGCGGGCTTCGTGGTGGAAATGCCTGTGGCTTTATGGGGTATTCCTCTTTTTTATAAGCGAGGTAACTCTGAATGAATAGAATAAAGATAGCAAGATATATGAAAAACATGGTACTCTTTGGTGTGCTTTTTTTGGGCGCCATGGGTTGTGCCCCTCAGGTGGTAACTCTACAACCTTGGCAAGCAGAGCCCAGGGCCGTGAGCTTTACTGCTACCTTAGAAAAAAGGGCGCAATTGCCTTTACAAGGGGGTATGGAAGTGCATGAGCAAGGGGGGCGCATGGCTTTGGTTACGCAGCACGGGCGCACCCTTGGACAATGCACATGGTCAGCTAGAATCACTCCCATAGTGTTGCACTGTGAACCGGCAGAGGGTTTTGGTGCAGACGTGCTTAGCCTTGTACAAGATGTGGCTGTGGCGGCCTATGTGGGGCTTGGGCAGTTGCAGGGAGAGGGGCAAAAGCAAGAAAAAGTTTTTATTCATAATGGTAATTCCGGAAATATAGAAATTAAATTTACAGGAGGTCACTAATGACCTTACGTGCGCATATAACACAATGTGCGGGGCAAAAGCTTTGGGCAGAAGATAGTGCAGGGCGCGCTACGGTGCAATGTGACTATACCTTACCTGTGGAAAGTGAAATTTTTGCGGGGCATTTTCCTCATAATCCTATTTTGCCGGCTGTAGTGCAATGCCTTATGGTGCAAATGCTGGCTGAAATGCTTATAGAAAAAGAGAGTGTAGCAGTTTCGCAAGAGAGAACACAAGAAAATTCCCCTTATTTTCATATAGACGATGCCAAATTTACTGCGCCTATTATTCCCCCTTGTACCGTAACAGTGCAGGTGCAAAGGGGCCGTAAAGAGGGGCTTTTTGTGGGTAATGTTCGTGTGGGTGAGCAATTACATGCTAAAATAAGCCTTTTGTTTGGCGTGGCATAAGGGGGATTTATGAGTTTTCGACGCCGTAAGCAGGAAAGTTCTATACCGCCCTTGGTGAGCCGCATAGAGCGTTGTGTGCGCTTTGAAGAGGTAGATGCTTTAGCCATCATGTGGCATGGGCGTTATGCCAGTTGGCTGGAAGATGGGCGAGAGGCTTTAGGTAAGGCCTATGGAATTCACTATACGGATTTTTATGCGCATAATGTGGTTGTGCCTTTAAAAATTTTTCATGTGGATTATATACATCCTTTGCATTACGGGCAGACTTATACAGTGGAAACGCATTTGCTTTGGAAAGATTCGGCCATGCTTGAAATGGAATATGCTATCTATGACAGCAAGGGCACACTTATGACCACTGCTGTTACCGCGCAGCTTATGGTTACAAAAGATAATGAACTTTTGCTCGAACATCCGCCTTTTTTCCAAGCCATACGTGCGCAGTGGCAAGCCGGCACCTTACAAAAAATATCTCATGTTCAGGAGCAAGTAAGCACATGTCTGTAAAAGCTTGTGTGGTGATTCCTGTGTATAATCACGGGGCTACCTTGCGTGAGGTGGTGCAGCGTGCGCTCCTTTTTTGTCCTCATGTCTTGGTGGTGGATGATGGTTCCACCGACGGCGGAGCACAAAAGCTGGCAGATTTGCCTGTAAAGGTGTTAAGTCTTGAGCGTAATCAAGGTAAGGGTAAAGCTCTTCTTGCGGCGGCCCATGCCTTGCAAAGGGGAGAGTATTTTGTCCATGAGGGGGCGGAGCAAGGCTTTAGCCATATGATTACCTTAGATGCCGATGCCCAGCATTACCCTGAAGATTTACCGCTTTTTTTCAGCGCCATGGAGCAAGACCCTAAGGCCATTATCATAGGGAATAGAGACTTTTCCGCACCGCACATTCCTCAGTCTTCGCGCTTTGGACGCGCTTTTTCCGCTTTTTGGATGCGCGTACAAACGGGTGAAAAGGTCAGCGATATGCAAAGCGGCTATAGGGCTTATCCCTTGGCGCTTTTTAACCGGATATCCTTACAAGAAGCCGGGTATGCATTTGAGGTAGAGGTGCTGGTTTGCGCCGCGTGGGCAGGATTTACCATAAAGGGTATTGCGGTTCAGGTGCTTTACCAACAAGCCGAACAGCGTGTTTCGCATTTTCATGCCCTGTGGGATAATGTGCGTATGAGCTGGCTGAATACGAGATTGTGCGTGAGAGCTCTGTTTTGGTATGGGGGGCGCCTTAGAGATAGGCTTAAGTTCACAGCGTCAAATGACGACAAAGTCTGGTCCAGCAAAAGCTTGGGAGGTAAAGCCCAACACGCAATTTTTCGCCTTATGCTGCATTGCCGAGCCTTTTTTCTGGCCCGCGCTGTCTTGCAAGTGGTGGTCTTTTACTATACTTTAGTGCCGTCGGTGCGCCGTAGAGCTTTGCCCTATATACAGCGCCGTTTTGGCGAAAATTTGTCAGGGTGGCAGTCTTTTTATCATATCTGGCGCCTCTATGGGCAATTTGGCGAAGTCTTACTGGGGCGCATGTTGCATACGGAAAGGCAAGAACATGCCCTTAAAGCCACAGAGCAAGTTTTTAAAGAGCATATGCGCACAGTGCTGGAGCGCCAAAAAGGCTGTTTGATTGTGGGGGCCCATGTGGGGGCTTGGCAATCGGGCATGGCTGCTTTAGAGGGATGGAATATCCCTTTATGGGTACTTTTGTGGCGTGACCCTAAAGATGTGGATAAGCATTATTTTGAAAACGCAGAGCAAAGCACCATGCGTGTCATCAATGCCGCAGATGCCTTGGGGGCTATGGTGCATATGCGCGCCGCCCTTAAAGAGGGGCATGTGGTCTTACTTATGGGTGACAGGCTCATGGATGCAGCCGCCATGCAAGGCTCCGAAGCTTCTGTAACGGTACCTTTTTTAGGTAAGAATATACGTCTTCCCATTAAAGCTTATGCCCTAGCATCAAAATTACAAACGCCGCTTTTAGTGCAATTTACTGTGCAAGAAGGCAGGCACGTGCGTTTGTGGTGCAGTACAGAAATAGTGGTGCCGGCGAACCTTAACCACCGCGACCCACAAGTGTTTTTTCCTTTTGCCCTTCAGTATGTGCAAGAATTAGAGCGCTTTGTGCAAGAAAATCCTTATCAATTTTTTAACTTTCATAATATTTGGCAGGAAAGACCATGACAGAACAAGAAATTTGCACGCGTTTAAAAGAAGCTATGATTGTTGACCTACGTCTTGAAGATGTACGTTTAGAAGATTTTGACGATGATATGTCGCTTTTTGGAGAAGAAGGCCTAGCGCTGGACTCTTTGGACGCAGTGGAATTGGTGGTGCTGGTGGAGAAAAACTTTGGCGTGGCCATTGCCGATGCAGAAGCTGCCAAAGCTATTTTTATTTCTGCGCGCACTTTGGCTCAATATATTAAAGCTCAACAAGACGCAGCTTAAGTATGCTAAAGAGTGCATGCAGTAAAAATATAGGGCGCTTAGCCGTGGTGACGGGCATGGGCTGCGTGTGTGCAGCCGGTCTTTCTCCTGCTGAGGTATTTACAAACCTAAGTAAGGGAGAGCGTCACTTAGCCCCAGCCCAGCTTTTAGGAGAGGTAGCCATGGGCTATCCTTTTTTTGCCGCGCCGCAAAAGGCTTTTGCACAGGGGAGGCTGTTTTCTGCCAAAGATACTTTACAGCTTGCACACTACGCCGCGCAACAAGCCTTGGCTCAAGCTAAGCTCAGTGCGCAAAGTGTGGCTTCCATGCCTATCATGGTGGGCACCACAGCCGGCAGTGCTTTGCACTTTTTACAAGGTTACGCTGACAGTCGCAGTGTGAGCCCTAAAACCCTGCCACCCAAAGCCCCGGCCTGTAGTGGGCAGACAGATACAGAGGAATACTTTTCCAGTAATTTAGCTTTACATCTTGTGCCCGAAAGCCAAGGAGCACGTTTGACATTAACCAATGCTTGTACCTCCGGCGCGGATGCTCTGGGTGTGGCGCTAGATGCCATTGCTCTTGGGCAAGAGTGTGTGTTGTGCGGCGGCGCGGATGCTTTAAGCATAGTGCCGCATACGGGCTTTGCCAGACTTATGATTTACTCTGAAGAAGCGTGCAAGCCTTTTGATGGCACTCGTAAGGGCTTAAATTTGGGTGAGGGAGCGGCCTTTGTGGTGCTGGAAAGTTATGAACATGCCCTTGAGCGCGGAGCGGAGATTTTAGGCTTTGTTCTAGGCTACGGCGCTGCCACCGATGCGTATCACTTTACGGCGCCGCATCCTGAGGGGCGCGGCTTACGTGCTTCCATAGCCACGGCATTACAGCAAGCTTTTGGAGAGCGCGTTTTGGCTACAGATTTTGCTAAGGATACAGCTAGCGCATGGAAGCATCTTGCCTTTGCCAATGCTCACGGTACGGCTACGCCGGAAAATGATAAGGTAGAGGGGGCCGTATTGCGTGAGATAGCGCAGGCTCATGACATACCGGTGTGGGCCAGCAAGGGAAGCACAGGGCATACTCTGGGAGCCGCAGGGGCTTTAGAAGCTGTGCTGTGCTTAGAAGCTTTACGGCAAAAAAAGGTGCCAGCTTCTTTGGGCTTTGCAGAGCCGGATCCGGCCATTGGGCTGAGTCCTACGCAAGAAGAAAGATCTCTTACAGCCTCTTGCGCTTTGTCTACATCCTTAGGTTTTGGCGGTGGCAATGCGGCCTTGGTGCTTGGCAGTGCGGATTGTCTTGCTCACTTTTCCTCATCATCTCTTTTAGAGGGAGCCGTTCATGACACCATGGCTTAATATTTACGGCGCTGGCCTTGTGTACTCTTTGCCTCATGTGGCGGAACATAGCGCCGCGTCTTTACCGAGAGTTGCGCCTCAAGCAGAAGATTTTATACAACCTGATTTGCAAGAGCTACCGGAACTTTTGAGCGTATGGCGCCAAAAGCCTTGTCCGCCTTTGCGTCGTATTCCTCTCTATGCCCGTATGGGGCTTTTGGCAGCTTTACGGGCTTTGCAACAAAGTGGCTGGCAAAAAGAAGACCATGATGATGCGCAACGAGCTGAACAAAAAGGACAAACGGCCCTTATTTTAGGCACAGCCCATAGCGGCATTGTCATGAGTATGGACTTTATGGATTCCATTTTGGATGCGGAGCCGCGTCTTTCTTCGCCCACAGCTTTTTCTCATGCGGTAAATAATATGGGGGCAGGGCTCATGTCTTTATTGCTGGATGTGCGCGGCCCTTGCCAAACCCTTTCGCAATTTGAATTATCCTTTGCAGGCGCTGTACAAACGGCGGCGTATTTACTGCATAGCGGGCGTGTGGACAGGGCTCTTGTGGGAGCCATGGATGAATGCGATGCGCGTTTTAGTGCGTGTTGTTCTACGGTAATGTCTGCAGCGCAGGGGGCGGTAGCGCCTACAGCGCAAGGGGCGGTGTTTTTTTGTATGGAAAAATCTGAACACCAGAGTCAAAAGAACCCAAATGCACAAGGAAGCATACGCATAAGCTTTGGTGAAGAACCTCAAGATAGAGAGGCGCAAACACATCTTTTGCTTTCGGGGGCAGCCACTGCCTTACAAAATACACAAGGCAAACAAGGGGAAAATCTTTCTATGTATTATGGATCTAGCATGCTGGCTCAAGCTCTAGATGTGTATTTGGCCCTTAAGGCCGGCGGCTCAAGCCTGTGTTTTTGCCGTGAAACCAGTCAGCAGCGTTCAGCACTTGTGGAGGTACGCGCATGAGTGTAATTTTTGCTTCATCTTGTCCCGATGTGGTGTCTTCTTGGGAGCTTTCTCGCGTACCGCGTTTAGATGCGCGCGCCTTTGCCGCCATTTTACAATCCATAACGCAAGGCGCTGTGGGCAAGGCCAATCCCTTGGGGCTTACGGCAGTGTTGCCGGAAATATTTATGCAACGCACATGGGCTGAGCTTGGTTGTGATGCGGCATTATTACAAGAAATTACAGATTCCTTTGTGGCTATGTTCCCTTTAGATCAAAGCTTAACGCCGCCCACAGCTCAGGAACGAGCCTTGCAACCTACACTTACAAGCGCTACAGGGCACTTGGTGGAAGCGGTGTATGATGCATGGAAAAACACAGAGCGTCTCATTGCTTTTTTTACTTCCGGTTCTACGGGAAAGCCCAAAGCATGCATACATAAAGAAGAGCATGTGCGCCAAGAAATTAGTAGTATAGCCCCTTATGTGAGCGGGCAAAAATCCGCCCTTGTGACGGTACCTTTGCATCATATGTACGGCTTTACTTTTGGCCTCTTGCTTCCCATGGCCTTAGGGGCGCCGCTACGCTCTGTGCCGCTTTTACCGGCGGCGGTGGCTTCGCAAATGCAAGAAGGAGACTTGGTGGTGGGTATTCCTTTGCTTTGGACTCGTTTCATAGAAAGTAATGCTTTTAAACATGTAAAGGCCCCTAAAGAATCCCTTTGTTTACTTACAGCCACATCCCCCACGCCGCCAGAGGTGTTGGTTACCTTTCAAGAGCAAGGCTTTTTGATGCGCGAATTTTACGGCGCTTCTGAAATGGGCGCTTTGGGCTGCAGACCGTTTGCAGGAAAGTCTTTTAGCTTGCTTGGACATATACACAGAGCACAGCAAGGCACAAGCACAGAACAGCTTTGCCGTACCTTGCCTTGTGGGCAAGAAGTGCTTTATGATTTACTTGACCATATAGAATGGCACAGTGAGCGTACCTTTGTGCACAGTCGCCGCCGTGATAAAGCTGTGCAAGTGGGGGGCATAAATGTGTTTCCTGACCATGTACAACAGCGTCTTTTAGAGCAAGAAGGTGTAAAAAATTGCTATGTGCGTCTTATGCGGCCTGAAGAAGGAGCCAGACTCAAAGCCTTTATTGTGCCAGAGCCAGGCTATGATGTGCAAGTTTTACGTAAAAATTTGAGTGCATGGTGTCGTAAAGAATTAAGCGAAGCTCAAAGGCCGGGAACGTTTTCTTTTGGAGAAGATATTCCTCGCGGCGCTTTAGGTAAGCCTTCAGACTGGTAGAAAGTGTAGGAGATGCACAGAAAGCATCTGAACGGATAAAGAGTTTTTAGCACGGTACAGGAGTAAGCTATGGCATGTTATTTGGTGACGGGCGGTGCAGGTTTTATTGGTTCATGTTATGTATTGCAAAGCAGAGGAAGTAGTGTTCGCGTAGTAAACGTGGACAAATTAACTTATGCCGGCAATATGGATAACTTGGCTGCGTTGGAAGGGGATACCGACCATATTTTTGTGCATGGAGACATAGGCAATGAAGAGCTTATGGCCCATGTATTGGCGCAATATCAGCCCGACGCCATTATCAATTTTGCCGCTGAATCGCATGTGGATAGATCTATTTTAGATCCTGATGCTTTTGTGCGCACCAATGTGCTGGGAACATGTGTACTTTTGCGCGTGGCTTTACAGTATTGGCAAGGGCTTTGTGATGCTAAAAAAGCAGATTTTCGCTTCTTACATGTGTCCACCGATGAAGTATTTGGCACTTTACGCATGGAAGATGCGGCTTTTACAGAAGATACCCCTTATGCGCCCAATAGTCCTTATTCGGCCTCTAAAGCTGCCAGTGATCACTTGGTACGGTCTTTTTATGAAACCTATGGTTTACCCATTTTAATTACCAATTGCTCTAATAATTACGGACCGCGCCAATTTCCTGAAAAACTTATTCCGCTTGTTATCTGTAATGCGCTGGACGCAAAGGCCTTACCCATTTATGGTAAGGGAGAAAATATTCGTGATTGGTTGCATGTGGAAGACCATGCCGCCGCCATTGAAGTGGTTTTACAAAAGGGCGTTGTGGGGCGCACTTATAATATTGGCGGCCGTGCAGAGCGCACCAATATGCAAGTGGTCACCACCTTGTGTGATGCTTTAGATAACTTTGTGCCGCGCACCCATGGGCAATATGCGGATCTTATTACCTATGTAAGTGACCGCCCCGGGCATGATTTTCGCTATGCCATTGACTGCACACGCATAGAAGAAGAGCTTGGCTGGGTGCCTTCGCATACCTTTGATGAAGGCATGTTAGAAACTGTGCGCTGGTATTTGGAAAATCAAGAATGGGTAAAGCGCGCTCGTAGCGGCGAATATCAGAACTGGGTTCAAAAGAATTATACAGCGAGATAATATGAAAGAACGTAAAGGAATTATACTTGCCGGTGGTTCGGGCACGCGTTTGCATCCTTTGACCTTAAGTATTAGCAAACAGCTTATGCCCATTTATGATAAGCCCATGATTTATTATCCCTTAAGTATTTTGCTGCAAGCCGGCATACGGGATATTAGTATTATTTCTACGCCACAGCATTTGCCGCTTTTTGAAGAGCTTTTGGGCGATGGTTCCAAGTGGGGCTGTGAATTTCACTATATTGTACAGCCTTCGCCCGATGGCTTGGCACAAGCCTTTTTGTTGGCTCGTCCGTATATTGAAGGGCATCCGTGTTGCCTTGTGTTGGGAGATAATATTTTCTTTGGGCATAATTTGGATACTTTATTGCAACATGCCTCGGAGCAAGAAAGCGGCGCCACGGTTTTTGGTTATCATGTGAGCGACCCCGAACGCTATGGCGTGGTGGAATTTGATGAGTCCTTACAGGCGGTGAGCATTGAAGAAAAGCCTTTAGTTCCTAAATCTAATTACGCGGTAACGGGTTTATATTTTTACGATGCCGACGTGGTGGATATAGCCGCTTCCATTAAGCCCTCGGCTCGTGGTGAGCTGGAAATTACCGATGTAAATAATGTCTACCTTGAGCGTAAGGCCTTACGTGTGGAGCTTATGGGGCGCGGTATTGCTTGGCTGGATACAGGCACGCATGACTCCCTTTTGGCGGCTTCTTCTTATGTGCAGGCCATGCAAACGCGCCAAGGCTTGTATGTGGCTTGTCCTGAGGAAATTGCTTGGCGTAAGGGCTTTATTACTGCGGAGCAATTACGCGCCTGTGGTATGGCTTTGAAAAAGTCTGCCTATGGAGAATATTTGTTAGAATTAGCCGACGGTAGTAAAGGACTCTAGTATGGAAGTGCTACAAACTCCCTTGCAAGGGGTATTGCTCATTAAGCCCAAAGTTTTTGGCGATGCTCGTGGTTTCTTTTTGGAAACGTGGCAGGAAAAACGCTATGCTGAGGCAGGTATAAATTTGCCCTTTGTGCAGGATAATCATTCCTGCTCTTCCTATGGTATTTTGCGTGGTTTACATTTTCAAAAGACTAAGCCCCAAGGGAAATTAGTTTCCGTTTCTGTGGGCTCTGTGTTTGATGTGGTAGTGGATATTCGTAAAGATTCCCCCACCTATGGGCAATGGTATGGGGTAGAGCTTTCGCAAGACAATCACCAGCAATTATGGGTGCCGCCCGGCTTAGCCCATGGCTTTGTGGTTACCTCTGAATTGGCGCATTTTCACTATAAAGTGACAGATTTCTATGATCCCAAGGATGAAGGGGCCTATGCCTGGAATTCTCCTGCTTTAAATATTGCTTGGCCTGTGAAAGAACCTGTGTTGTCAGCTAAAGATGCTGCGGCGGAAAACTTTATACTGTAATCTATAGAAGTAGTTACAGTATAGAATAAGGCACGTTATGACTATGACTGAACAGCTTTGTACACCTGCGGCAAAAAGCCTTCCTCCTCCACGCAAGGTGGCCTTGGTGCATTATTGGCTTTTGCATATGCGCGGCGGTGAAAAGGTGTTGGAGGCCTTATGTCGCATGTATCCTGAAGCGCATATTTATACCCATGTGGTGGATAGGGCCAAGCTTTCTCCCTTATTGCAGTCGCGAGTTATTCATACCTCCTTTATTAGCCGCTTGC
>CAYJPR010000006.1:0-35669 GCA_964372075.1 uncultured Desulfovibrionaceae bacterium
CCTTACACAAGTGATGCTTTTATTTAAAATTACCATTGTAATTTCAAATTGTTACACTTTGGCACAAAGATTGCTAATAGACAACTGACATTGTCTTGAAACTTTTTAACAACACCACGGAGGAAGATAGTTAGTACAGGCTCGATGATTTAGAAAAATACATTTGGAGGAATTTATGAAAAGATTACTTAGTTCGTTATTACTTGGTTCTATGTTGTTAGTTGGTGCAGGTCAGGCTCAGGCAAATGTTCTTTTAACAGAGTGGTCTTATGACCTTACAAGCGTAAGTCTTACTAATTTTAATACACCTTTTGTCACTGTCGGTACTGCAGATAATGGTAAAGACGATATGACTTTTAATTCTGGCAACTACAACGTTAATATTGCCCCTAACGGCGGCTCTCATGGAGATTTGATTTTTACGGGAGCTAACACTTCTGCCAGTAGCGGGCACGACGATGCTCTGTTAAATCAAACTACCGCTGTAGCCAACTTCATTGAAACCCCAGCAACAAAATTAGCGGATCTTACTTTTTCCTATTCTGTTATATCTGATACAAATTCTGAAGTTCGTATGAGTATAACCTATACTATGCCACTATACACATTTTATAGCGAAAATGATAAAACAGCTTATGTGTATTACAATAACTCCGACGTAAGCACCATGGGCGCAACAGCTATTACGCATGATGGCTATAAGTACGGTATTACCGGTGTTGGTTTATTTATTGACAATAGAGCTTTAGTTTCCCTCCCCGGTGGAGAAAATGATCCTAACCTCTACTCTGGCTGGGCCATCAATGCAGATACTATGGCCAATCATTATTCTGCGTATGTAGTGGGCGAAGACAATAGTGACACCTACCTTGGCGCGAAAGATGTAGCTGGTGATTACAGAATTTCTGGCGTATTTTCCATTGCCAACTCAAAGGTTGACACTCCTCCCGCCCCTACTCCTGAGCCAGCTACCATGCTACTCATGGGCGCAGGACTTGCCGGCCTTGGCTTCGTGAAGCGTCGTCGTCAAGCATAGTCCATTACTACGCAAATTTTGCCACCCCCTTGCCTCAACCGCAGGGGGTGGTTTTTTTTGCACTGTCTTAATAGAAAAAGAACCTATTAGTCTTTTTTTATAAGGGTATTGCAAAACTTTCTTTTTTTTGCTAGTGTGATTACATACTGGACAACTCTATAATAGAGCCATGGCTCAGCTATGTAATTGTCCTTTTCTAGACAGTGTTCATTTTGTTTTCCCTGAAGAAGATGTACTTACTCACGATTGTATATCGACAACAAGAGTAATGACAGAGTAAAATTTTTTCTGGAATACATCTTCGCATGCCTTAGTTTTGTTCATATGCTTTAGCTTTACTTGCTCCATGGTTTTACTTTTTGGTATATAGTTTCAATTCACCGCCTTAAGGAGAGTTTTATGCCGCATGTTTACGCAATCTTACGCAAGTTTTCTTTTTTCAGTGTTGCCTTTGTTTTTATTCTTTCTTTGGGACTCACTGCCTGTGGCGGTGATAATGTAAAAGAGTTCCAAGAAGAAGGTCGTAAGCTTATGCAAGAAGGCAATGCCAATGGCGCCATTGTTTTTTTCAAAAACGCCTTGGATAAAGATGGTAAAAACTTTGAATTACGTTTTGACTTAGCCAAAGCCTATCTCAAGGCGGGCAAGTTAACTCAAGCCGAGGTAGAACTCCAAAAGTGTTTACTTCAGCAACCCAATAATCCAGCTCTCCTTTTAGAAGTAGCTAAATATAACACGCGCAAGGGTGAACATGAAAAAGCTCTTGCTCATTTAAAGACTTTTGAGCAAGCCTCTGCTCCTACAGTAGAAAGCCATACGCTATCAGCCGTAAACTATACCGTATTACAGAAAAAGGAAGAAGCAGAAGAGGCCTATAAGGCCGCTCTTGGTCTTGACCCTACCAATATAGACACGCGTCTTAGCCTTGCTGAGCTCTATATTAACGACAAGCGGCATATTGAAGGCCTGGGCATTGTAGAAGAAATATTGCAAGAAAATCCCACTAATATTTCTGCGCTTTCCATTCAAGCCCTGCATGCCTCGCGCACAGATAATTTTACGGAAGCTGAAAAAATTTATGCAAAGCTTATGACGCTTTCCCCTAAAGATATTAGTCCTGCCTACGCTTTAGGTTCAGTAATGATGCGCCAAGGAAAAATCAAAGAAGCTGAAATTGTGCTGGAAAGCATGAATAAAAATTTTAAGAACACCCCGCAAACAAATATGCTCGCGGGCATAATTGCTTATCAACGTCAAGATTACAAAAAAGCCGCTACCCATTTTCAGCAAAGTGTCGATGCACTCCCATCGGCCGAAGGTCTGTATCGCTTGGCGGCCACTTTAAACCTACTTCAAAACTCTGAATCTGCTTTAAGTAATTTACGACGCATTTTAGACGCCTCCCCGAACCACGGCTTAGCTCGCGTTCTCACTGCACGTATTTTATTGCAACAAAAACGCTATGAAGAAAGCGAGTTCGAATCCAAAAAAGTTATAGAATTATTTCCAAACAGTGCTGAAGCTTTTCACTTGTTAGGCTCTGCGCAAAGTGCCCTAGGTAAAAAAGAAGAAGCCTTAGAATCTTTTGGGAAAGCCTTAGAAATATCTCCTAAAATGACGCAAGCCTCCATGGGGCGTGTCAATATTTTGCTGGAACAAAATCACGATGATCAGGCCATAGAAGAGCTTGAAAAAGGCATTGAGGCGCATGCAGAAGGTGTGGCTGCGCGTACTGCGCTCTTTAATTACTACATGGGCAAGCGTGATTATACCAAAGCTGAAGAAGTATTACAGGAAGGTTTGGCTGAAATACCAGACCACCCCCTTCTGCTCACCTTACAGGCGAGCTTGGAATTAGCCTTACGGAAAAATGACATGGCCCTAGCTACATTGCACAAAGCCTATGCTATAGAGCCTAACTTTTTGCCTGCTACGCAATTACTTTTAAACTTGTATATGATGCAAAATAAAACGGCAGAAGCTCTTGCTTTATGCGATGCGTATTTAGCCAATCATCCTGAAAATGAAGCCTTTTTAGTTACCAGCGCTTTGTTATTAGATGAATTAAAAAGAAACGACGAAGCTACACAAAGACTAGAGAAAGCCAATGCCATGCATTCTAATCGCGCTCTTGTTTCCTTGGTACGTCGCGCCTTACAGGCTAAAGATATTGTTAAGGCTGAACAATATTTAGTAGAGAAAGTACAAGCCATGCCCTCTGCGCACACGCGCAATATGTTGGCAAGTTTTTATATGGAACAAGAGCAATTGGACAAAGCCTTGGCCATTTTCAACACTGAAGAATTGAAAAATTCCTTAGAAAGCCTTGTAGGAAAATTTAGATTATATGTGACGGCTAAACAATATGCACAAGCCTTGCAAGAAGCTGAAAACATAATAAAACTCCAAAGCCAGTCGCCTGGTGGGTACATTTTCAAAGCTATTGTTTTAGAAGGAAACAAACAAATTGATGAAGCCTTTAAGACTTTAGAAGATGCGTATAAAAAAACACAAGCTATTCCTTTACTAAATAATCTTGGAGAGCTTTGCTTACGTACAAATAACCCTGCTAAAGCGCAATCTTATTTTACTACAGCCTTGCTAAAAGATCCTAAAAACAAGACCGCACTGACAGGACAAGGGTACGCCTATTTAGTACAAAAAGAATATGACAAAGCGGTGGAAGCTTACGAAAAAACTGCAGAACTCCACCCTAACGATTTAATTACACTCAATAACCTTGCTACAGCCTTGGCAGAGCAAGGAAGAAACACAGCACGCGCTGTAGAGTTGGCCACCAAAGCTTATGTTACTGAGCCGGAAAATGAGGCCATTATTGACACCTATGCCTTTACGCTCGTTGCCAATAAGCAAATAAGTGAAGCGCTCAATGTGGTACAAAGCGGCCTTAAGGCACATCCGGAATCTGGCACGCTCTACTACCGTTTAGGCCAAGCCTTGCTGGCATCCAGCAAGATCAATGAAGGCGTTACAGCCTTACAAAAAGCTGTGGAATTAGGTGATTTTCAAGACATAGAAAAAGCAAAAGCCTTGCTTAAAGAACATTCATAATACATCGTCGCCATGGCTTACGCACGGTCATAGGCCATGGCGCACGTAACGTTTTAGGGTAAATGAAAACCTCGCACTATTTTTGTTCCCTACACCTTGCTGCCTCTAGTGTGGTCACGTGCCACGCTTACGTAGATGATTTACTGTTTCTGTTTACGCCTTAGGATGAGGAGAGGTTTATGAACGCTATCTGGGTTTCACGCACTTTTGGAAATATGCTTTGGCTAGGGTTTGCTTTTTGCTGTACTGCTATTTTTCAAGAAGCTTTTTCTACACATATGCCTTTTGCTGATATGCACACATCTATGACATTGGGAATTTCTATTTTTTTCTGTGCATTTTTCTGTGACATACTTCTTTCAAGAGAACAAAATATTACGGTTTTTACCTTCATAACATTTTTTGTCATGCTGGTATCTGTGGTACTTATTTTACTCTCACAACTGGCACACTCTATAGTCTTAACGCCGGCGCCAGTTATGACCATCTTGGGCATCTTTGTGGTATGTAAAACCCTAAGCCGATTTTTCTCCTCAGATTGGCGCTACCCCAAATTTTTATGTACCAAGGTTATGATTGTGGGTGACAACAAATCATCACAAATTATCCATAAGCAAATCGATGGTAGTCGCGGCCGCTTTAGCATGGAAAGCTTGTATTCTGTCAATCATGGCGCACAAGACCGCAATGACTATACCGACACCACAGAAATGGGCACAGATAAACTCTATCTAGAAGCACAAAAAGCCGGCATTCAAACCATTATAGTTTCCTTTGCTGAAAGGCGCGGCTATATGCCTGTACAACAAATGCTTAAATGCCGTATGTTAGGTATTAATATTGTAGAGGCTCAAACCTTTTACGAATACCTTTCACGCAAATTATACATAGAAAATTTAAAGCCCAGTGACTTTATTTTTGCTTCAGTATTTTCGCTTTCCTTAACGCGGCGCGTTGTCAAGCGCACGGTGGATATTATCGGCTCAGTATTGGGTCTTGTATTGTTATCACCTCTTTTTCCGCTCATTGCTCTTATTATTCACTTGGACTCTCCAGGACCAGTGTTTTTCCGCCAAGTACGTGTGGGTTTACATGACAGATTGTTCCATATCATTAAATTTCGCTCCATGCGTAATGATGCAGAAAAAGGTACAGGCGCCGTATGGGCTAAAGAATCAGACCCACGTGTCACCCGCATAGGCGCTTTTTTACGCAAAACAAGACTTGATGAAATTCCTCAGCTTATCAATGTGTTACAAGGAGACATGAGCCTTGTGGGGCCGCGCCCAGAGCGTCCAGAATTCATTGGTGAACTCAAAAAATCTATTCCTTTTTATGGAGAAAGACATAGCGTGAAGCCAGGTGTAACAGGATGGGCTCAAGTGCGTTATCCTTATGGTGCTTCTATAGAAGATGCACTTGAAAAATTACGTTACGACCTATACTATATAAAGAACCAATCCGTGCTTTTAGAGATGGAAATCCTCTTACGCACGTTATTGATAATTTTCACGAGAAATGGAGCACGTTAGATGAAAAAGATTTCTATTATTGTAGTAGCCTTATTTGTTTTACTCGTCAGTCTACCCTCTGCTAAAGCAGCAGAACAAAACTATATTATTGGCAAAGGCGATGCTTTATCCATTCGCGTTTGGGGAGAAACAGACTTAAGTGCAGAGGTTGTGGTGCGCCCTGATGGTAAAATTTCTTTACCTGGCATTGGCGAAATGGTTGCCGCCGGCATAAGCCCACGTCAACTGCAAGGCCGCATTACTGGCGCTTTAAAAGAATTAGTATTTGAACCCTTAGTATCTGTTTCTGTGAATACTTTTCCGGCCAATAGTATGGTAGTGCATGGAAAAGGCACCAATGCCACGGTTTTGCCTTTGCAAGGAAAAACCACACTTTTACAAGTACTTTCCTCCGTAGCCATAAACCCTCACGCTGATTTAAGCGCCGCTTACTTAGAGCGTAAAGGCGAAAAAATAGCCTCTAACTTCCAAGATTTGGTAAAAAAGGGCAAAAACACACAAGGCAATATTGAAGTATTAGCCAGTGATAGATTGTATATTCCCCTAAGCAAAGAACGCCTTGTCTTTGTAGATGGTGCTGTGGGCAGACCAACTTCTTTGCCATTTACTGACGATATGACCATTTTAGAAGCCATTCATAAAGCTGGAGGTTTCAATAAGTTTGCTGATAGAAATTCCACAACCATCACCCGTGATGGCCAAAGAATTTCTGTGCGTCTCTCTGACCTTATCAACAAGGGCGATATGACGCAAAATGTTCCCCTAAAAGCCGGTGATCTCATTGTAGTAGACACTTCTTGGTTTTAGAATACATTTTTTTACGTGTAAGAGCGATGAACTTCGCTCTTACACCCTACATTTACTATAAGATTTACATAGGTTCAAAAGCATACGGTAGAGAGTTTTTTCTGAAAGTACAAGACTCGCTTGCGCTTTACAACAATGTTTCCAGTTAAGGTAGTTTAGCTGTTATGAAAAAGCATGATATAAGAGTTTCTTCGGATCAAGGTTCAGGATTAAATATTGCACGATACCTTACTCTATTACATAATAATATTAAGTTAATTTGTGTAGTTGTTATACTTTGCTCCATCATAGGCTTTGTAGTAAGCTATCTTGTTCCTAAAAAATTTCAAGCCTCCTCTCTCATCTCCATAGAAGAAAGTATTGTAAGTGACTTGGTAGAAGGTATTGCCATTACCACCTCAGCCGACTCCAAAATTCGTCTTTTAGAGTTACAACTCCTTAGCCGTAACACTCTCACGCAAGTGGCCTCTTTGCTTGATATGGACTTGCATGCCACTACAGCAGCTCAAAAAGAAGCCCTCATCCTATCTTTACGACGTAACATCTATATTTCCCACGATAAAAAACGTGGTTTTTTTAGTGTAACCTTTTTAGATCCCAATGCTATTTTGGCCAGAGACTTTGTTAATACGCTTATTCGAGTGTATGTAGAAGCAAATACCTCAGAAAAGCGACAAGAATCTTTTGACGCTACCACCTTCCTCAGCGAACAAATTAAAATATTCCAAGATCGCATTGATAAAGCGCAACAAGATATTGATGCCTTTAAAACAGAACAAGGTATGTTCCTCAACCTTAATGAAAGCCTCACACAGCAAGAAATCAATACGCTTGATGAGCAATTAGAAAATCTTGCCATTACTAAGAATAAATTACTTTCGCAGCAGCATATGCAATCTGACAGTTCTCTGTTAGCTGAAGAGCTGCGTACTAAAGAAGCAGAGCTTCGCAGCGCTCAATCCATTTACACCAAGCGTCATCCCATAGTGCAACGTCTTAATTTAGACATTAAAGGCTTAAAAGCTCGTTTGGAAGAAAGCAAACAAATTTCTCAAGATCAAAGTGTGAATGCGCAATTTCAAGGCACGCAAATTGAGCTTGCAGCTTTAGAAGAAAGAGAAAAGAATATCAAAAAAGAAAGAGAAAGGAATATTAAAAATCTAGAAAAATTACCTGCTATTCGAACTCAAATGGCAGATCTTGAACAAAGAAAAGCCAATGAAATGCTCATTTATCAAAAATTGGTAAGCCGTTTTGGTCAATCAGAAGTTTCAAAACAAATGGAACTGCAAGATAAAGCCGTAAGCTTTAAAGTTATTGATGCAGCAGTAACACCCGCGACATTTGTTTTTCCAAAGCGCTATCTCTTTATGCTTGGGGGAATTTTTGCAGGCTTTGCTCTGGGTATTGGCTTAGTTATAGCCCGTAGTATTTTGCGCACCAGAATTTATAGCGCACATGACTTAAACATATATACTGTGCCTGTACTGGCTAAATTACCTGTTATCATAAAACCGGAATTGTTACGTAAAAAAGAAAGAAGTAATTATATAGCCATGGGCATTACGGCAAGTGTTATTCTCTTGGTCATTATTGCCGCAGCTATAGAATTTTTAGGCCTTCCCCATATTGAAAAAGTATTTTCTATTTTCATTTAAAGAATTCACCTTCTAGCGCACGAGTAATTATATGAGTATTATAGAAAAAGCCATGGAAAGGGCCAGGCAAGAGCGTGAGGCTTCTCAGGAAAAACTTGCACCAAGCATTCATAGAGAAACTGACACCCCTCCTACTGAAATTTCAAGATTAGAAGAAGTAACGCACGAACAGTTGCCAGCTTCAAAGCAAAACCACACAGAAAAGCACATAGAAGCTCTCACTAAAGCTGATGCACAACAAAGTACACAAGAGTTAGCTCATGAGGAAAGCCACGATCATGAACAGATAACGCAAATTAACCCTATACCCGAGCTTATTATGGCCACCAATGAGGCCTTAACACTGGGGGGCTCCTATCGCTTACTCAAAGAGTATATTATTGCTTTACGTAAAAGTGAGCCAGAAAGATCCATGTTCATGGTCACAAGTGCCATGCGTAATGAAGGGAAAACGTTAACCTCATGCAACCTAGCGTGTGCTCTTGCCATGGAATTTGATACCACAGTCTTACTCATAGATGTAGACTTGCGCGCCCCTTCTTGTCAGCGTGTATTAGGTATAAAAAATCCTCCCAAGGGACTTTCTGATTGCCTGCTACACAACACCCCCATCCATGAGTGCTTGGTGCATACCGGTATTGGCAAATTGTCCTTACTTTGCGCTGGCAGTATCATTGAAAATCCGGCTGAGCTTATTACGTCTAATCGTATGCAAAGCTTTTTAACAGAAGTGAAAAACCGCTACCCAGATCGCATTATCATATTAGACTCTTTACCCTTGCTTCCCTTTGCAGAAAGCCGTGCTTTAAGTCGCATGACAGATGGAGTCATGCTGGTGGTACGAGAAAATGTCACCTATAAAAGCCATGTGGATACGGCATTGCAACACCTCCAAGACGTGCCTCTTTTAGGAATGGTATATAATGCGGCCACAGCCTATGGCACAGAAAAAGATATTTTTAACTATTCCTATTATGGCTATGACGCTGAGGAAAAGAAGCTTTAATAAAATCCTTACTGTTACAAAATTTCTTCTCGTTAAAACACAGTTTGGCACCATGAGGTATATATGTATTTATCCTTTTTCTCTTTGCATCAAAAGCCTTTTGAACTATTGCCTAATCCTGATTTTTTATTTTTAAGTGATGTACACAAAAAAGCCCTTACCTTTTTACAATACGGGCTTATGGAGCACACAGGTTTCATTTTGTTTACAGGTGACGTGGGCACAGGCAAAACAACCACCATTCGTCGATTACTTAGCAAAGTGTCTTCAGACATGACCGTGGCTACGGTATTTAATACTCAAGTGGATAGCGTACAATTATTACGCATGATTAATGATGATTTTGGCCTAAATGCATCCAGTAATGACAAAGCAGAACTTTTGCGCGACCTCAATGACTTTCTTATAACCCAATATGCAGCCGGTAGACGTTGTGTGCTCATTATTGATGAGGCACAAAATTTGGGTTTAGAACAATTAGAAGAAATTCGCCTTTTATCCAATTTAGAAACGGCCCATTCCAAGCTTTTACAAATTATTCTAGTGGGTCAACCGGAATTGCGACAAAAGCTCAGTAGCGCAGATCTTATACAGCTACGACAACGTATTTTAGTGCATTGCCACCTTTCCCCTTTAAGTGCCGAAAACGTAGCCTCCTACATCTATCACAGATTGGAGCAATCGGGCAATAGAGACGCTTTAGAATGGCAAAAAGGCACCATTGAACTTATTCACGAAGCCACACACGGTGTGCCCAGACTTATTAATATTTTGTGTGACTATATCTTATTGGACGCTTTTACAAAGAGTCATGCTGTGGTGAGTTATGACACGCTGGAAACTATTTTAACGCACTTAGACTTTGAAAATCAATTTTGGGCTGCTACTCAACACAAAGCACAAGAAAATGTGGTTCATGAAAACGCAAGCTTTGGCGCTTTAACGGCTTGCTCACAAGAAGCTGCCTTAACAACACACACAGGCTCTCCTTGCTCTTGTGGCGCTGATATCACTGCAAGTAAACAGCAAGTGGATGCTTTATGTCAGCGCATGCAAAATTGTCTAGACCTTATGCAACAGCAGCTTGTTTCAGTATCGCAGCTTATCGTACTCTTATCGCAAAATGTAGCCATAGAGACAGAAAAGCAAGCTCAAGCTAGACAAAATGATACAAAAATCTAGAGAAAAAATTAGGTGAAATTCATGCATTAAAAGAAAATAAGCGCTTTTACCTTTAATTTTAGGCAAAATATCTTGACAAAAAGCTACTATTTTCTAGGATGTAAGACTATTACACCTAAATTTCAGTAAAGTAGAAAGACCATGTATACAAAAATAAATGTTTCCTATTTCCTATGCCCTCTTCTCATAAGTCTAACTCTTTTAGGCGCAAGTATAAGTCATGCAGAAGAATCTAGTAGTAACGACACTACCAGCACATCTTCTACCGATACAGGTGCAAGCTCAGTAGATAGCTCTACTGTACTACCCGCAAGCTCTACAAATCAAGAATTTGCCACGCAGGAATCAGCAGCGCAAGACATTGTAGATATTACCACTATAGACACAGAAAAAGGTGCAAGCCCTGCCAAATTAGACGCCCTATATGAATATGGCGCCTCCATAGGTACCGGTTTTGAATTTAACGATAATATTTATGATGATGTGAATAATCGTGTGGCAGCTTTTATGACGCATATACGCCCTAGTTTTAGCTTTCAAAGATTGGGGGGACGTATTGTGGCCGACATCCAATACTCGGGAGAATACACCTTTTACCTTGGCGAAAAAGCCGACCCTGAATACCAGCACACCATTAATGCCTCAGCCACTGCAGAAATAGTTAAAAATGTCTTCTTTCTGAAGGTGAGCGAAAACATGCAACAAGTTTATGAAAATGTGACCAAGGGGGAATTTGAAGCAGGTGATAGCGAAGACGACACACGTAATCGCAATACCATTATCATCAATCCCTATTTTACCTTTCAACCTTCTAAACGAATGGATATTAGTTTAGGTTATACATTTACAGACACTCGTTATAGCGCCTCACAAAATAGTCAAAAGCCCAGTTTTCTCTCCTTTGACGGTGAGCAATATAATTTTATTCATAACGCACATCAATCTCATGCCGGCTCTTTTAAGCTTAATTATGATCTTAATGAAAGAACAGCTTTATATACAGGCGCTAGTGTTACGCGCACCATATACGAAGAAAAAGATGAAACTGATAGCACACGATACACTTTCTATGTGGGCGGCTCCTACGCTTTTAGCGAAAACCTTAATGCCCGCATTGAGTTAGGCCCCAACTACAGTGTACCGGATACGGGTAGCGCTGCTCTTTCTCCTTATGCTCAAATTAGTTTAAATTATGCCATAGGACGCAGTGTTTTTGCTCTTTCTTACAACACGTCCTTTGAAGATAATCCAGAATCCGGTGACGTGGTACACAAAAGTTCTTACGGTCTCTCTTGGCAAAAGAATTATGAGCGCACTAAAGTAAATCTTGGCATATCCTACAATACCTATGAGACAGAGCTTGGCGATGACAGTCAGGTTTCTGATTCAAGCTCAGAACAAGGCAATACATTTTCACCCACAGTTTCCATACAGCATGAACTCACCCCACGCCTATCTGCTTTTGCCAATTACAAAGGCAACATCTATGAAAATCATAAGCTTGGAGAACATACGCACACAGGTTCTTATGGCTTAAAATATCAATTAAGCGAACACAGCACCATAAGCTTAAGCCATAGACTTGCGTATACCATGCCTTATGAAGAAGATGCTTATTTAAACAATCAAATAAGACTTGATTTTTCCTACAATTTTTAAAAGTTTAGAATGCTACAAAGTTATATAAAAGATATAAATAGGTTTTAAAGGAATACAGCTACAGATTATTTTTGAAAGGGGAAAAGCATGGCCATTGCGCTTACGGTAGATGTGGAAGACTATTTTCAAGTCAGTGCCTTTGAAAGCTCTGTGGAGCGTAGCTCTTGGGAAAGCACCCCACACAGAGTTGCTCAAAATACCCATAAAATACTGGATATCTTTGCCGAGCGATCCTTAAAAGCAACATTCTTTGTCCTCGGCTGGGTGGCAGAGCGTTATCCGGACACGGTACAGCGCATGGCCCAAGAAGGTCATGAAGTATGTTGTCATGGCTATGGGCACGCCCGCATCACCACCTTAAGCCCTGAGGCTTTTAAAGAAGACATCACCCGTGCCCGTGGGATTTTACAAGATATTTCCGGACAAGAAGTACCAGGATATCGCGCCCCAAGCTATAGCATTACCAAGCAAAGCCTCTGGGCTTTAGATGCTCTCATTGAAGCTGGCTTTAGCTATGACTCCAGTATTTTTCCCATTCATCACGACGTATATGGCATACCGGATGCTCAGCGTTTCCCCCATATATTACAAAGAGAAAAAGGCAGTATTAAAGAGTTCCCCCCCTCTACCCTTGCCTTTAGTTGCTTTGGCAAAAGCCTTACCTTTCCTTTTTCCGGTGGTGGCTATTTACGCCTCTTGCCCGTACCCTTACTCTCGACAGCTTTTAGACATTTAGAAAAACAAGGCCAAGCCGCTACTCTCTATTTTCATCCTTGGGAAATTGACCCTAAGCAACCTCGTATGCAGGGGCCCCTTAAGTCGCGTTTTCGCCATTATGTCAATCTTTCTCGCACCGAAAGCAAGCTGAACTATCTTTTTGACCGCCACAGCTTCGCCCCCATGGGCACTGTGCTTCATGAGGTACTACCTCATGCCTAAGTATATGGTACGTCCTCTGGAAATTTCCGGCCCTGAAGCAGAGCTGTGGGAAAGTTATATTCGCCGCCACGACGCAGAGCTAGGCTACGCCCTCCCTGCATGGTTACATATTTTTACCCAAAGCTTTAGGCATAAAAACCATGTACTGGGAGCTTTTAACGCAGATACTTCTGACAAAGAGCTCTATGGCCTCCTTCCCCTAACCCATGTACAGTCGCCCATTTTTGGCGCTTCGCTCTGCTCTTTACCCTTTGTAAATTATGGCGGCATAGTAAGCCAAAATAGTGAGGTCGCCCATGCTTTAGTAAAAAGTGCCAAGGACCTCTGCCAAAGCCTAGGCACGGCTTGCGTGGAATTGCGCCATAAAGAGCCTTGTGGTCTTGATTTACCGGCTAAGGCTGAGCATAAAGTTTCCATGATTTTGGATTTAAAGCCCGACGCAGAACTTTTATGGAAAGGCTTCAAAGACAAAGTGCGCAATCAAGTACGTAAGGGGCAAAAAAATGGCCTCACAGTTACACGCGGCGGTGCAGAGTTATTGGATGATTTTTATGCTGTTTTTTGCGTGAATATGCGAGATCTTGGCACCCCCGTATATGGCAAAAGTTTTTTTGCAGCCGTATTGGAGCACCTTCCCAAGGCTACGGAAATCCTTTGTGTGTATCGCCAAGGGCAATGCATTGCGGCCGGTATACTCTATGGTTATGGCAATACCATGCAAATGCCTTGGGCTTCCTCCCTACTTAGCCAGCGCAATTACTGCCCCAACCATGCCTTATATTGGGAAGCATTGCGCCTCAGCTGCGAACAAGGGTATGCCCATTTTGACTTTGGGCGCTCCACCCCAAAGAGTGGTCCTTGGTCTTTTAAAAAACAATGGGGCGTCCGTGAAGTGCCGCTTTATTGGGAATATATTTTACCCCAAGGGGCCACCATGCCTAGCCTTTCGGTAAATAATCCTAAGTATCAATTAGCCATAGCCGCATGGAAAAAGCTTCCCCTTTGGTTAGCCAATGCCCTAGGGCCGCATATTGTGCGAGGTATACCCTAATGAAAAATACTTTTCCTTCTTCCCTACTACATGCATGCAAGGGCCTTTGTAGCCGCACACTCCCTCCGGCTGGTGCACCATTGCCGCCATCACATATTGTGCGAGCAGCAGCACGTGGCCTAGCCAAAGCCGCTTTGAAGCTTACACATGCAAGAAAAAATCATAGCGCCGACAAGAAATTATGCCAGACATTGGCGCGCCATTTCCAAGTACAACAATGTGTGCTTAGCCAATCAGGGCGCAGTGGACTTTCGCATATTTTACAAGCCCTACAAGCTTGCTTGCCAGAAAAAGAACAAAAAAGCCGCACAGAAGTACTTATTCCGGCCTATGTTTCCTACTCTGTACCTTCTGCCGTGGTGCATGCAGGCTTTACAGTACGTCTCTACGATATAGACCCTACAACCTTGGGGCCTGATCTTTCTTCTGTACAGCAAGCCCTTAGCGAAAAAACCCTTGCTGTGGTGCTTTGCCATCAATTTGGCCTGCTCTATGACGCCGCCCCCTTGCAAAATTTAGCAGAAGCGCATGGCGCCTTCTTGGTAGACGATGCGGCCCAAGCCATGGGCGGCATGGTAGGTAAGGATTATGCCGGCACCATGGGGCATGTGGGTCTCTTTAGCCTTAGCCGCGGCAAAGCTGTTACGGCGGTGGAGGGAGGCATTATTCTTGTGCCTAAAGGACAACAAGCTCAGCGTATAACCACAGCTTTAGAGCGCAATATGACCGCTCACAGGCACCAAGAACCCAAGCTGTATTCTTATACATGGCAGGTAAAGTCTTGGGCCAGCACATGCATTAAAGCCAGTGCCTTAGTGCTTTTACGTCAGCCCTATTTATATACCCTACCGGCCTCTTTACCTTGGCTGCACATTGGCGCCTCCATTTTTGAACCTCATTTTGAAAATGGCCCCATGTGTTCCTTTAGTAAGGAGCTTACCTTGGACGCTCTACCCCTTATGGAGCAAAGTCATGGTCGCAGACGGCGCAAAGCGGCTCGTTATACACAACTTTTGCAAAAAAATACGTCCTTACAGCCGCTAACTCTTGAAACACCAACGCGCCCTGTCTATGTACGCTATCCTCTGCTACCCAAGGCAGAAAAGGAAGTTTGTATTCAAAGAATTTTAGCACATGAAGGAGGGGTGACAGCAAAAAAATTTGGCATAAGCCGCGGTTTCCCCCTGGCTTTATGTGATGTCGCTCCCTTACAAGAGCATTTATCCTCTGCTACACGCGCAGATAAAGATCGTCTTTTTCCTCATGCACGTCATGTAGCCCAAAACCTTATAACCCTTCCCACCCATGAACATGTGCGTGAAGGGGATATGCAACGTATTGCAGAGTTTTTAGCCCAAATGTGTCAAGATTAGTAGCAGTTTAGAGATTTGCAGGAGCTTTCATGATATTTCTTTTTTGGTTTTTTGCTTTTCTTTTGGTGTATCCGCTGATTTTTTATCCTCTTTGCCTCAAATTTTGGCATATGATGCGCAGGCATAAGGCCATGCCCTTTTCTAAGACACAATGCCCACCTCATGTGAGCATATTGCTTTCTGTTTACAATGAACAAAAAGTTATTGATGAAAAAATTAAAAACTTTCTCGCCTTGGACTATGCCCCAGAGCGTTTAGAATTACTTATTATTTCCGACCAATGCACTGACAATACCGAAAATATTGTACAACAATACACCTCTGATACACGTATACGTTTATTGCGCCAAGAAACACGTGGCGGAAAAACTAAGGCTCTCAATAGAGCCGCTCAAGAAGCCCGCGGTGATATTCTCTTTTTCACCGATGCTGACAGTATGTTGCACCCCAAGGCTATGCAAAAGCTCACGGCACCTTTTTCCCAGCCCCATGTGGGTTTGGTGAGCGGGCGCAGTGTATATATGGATAACATGGGCAAGGAAAGCACAGGCTCCCTATACCGTCGCTACGAAGAATGGATAAAAAACTATGAAGGAAATTTATTCGGAATTGCTGGCGCTGACGGTGCCATATATGCTCTACGCAAAGAGCTGTATCAAGAGTTGCCCCCAAATATTATCAACGACTTAGCGCACCCTATACAAGTAATTTTGGCCGATCATCACGCCATGACGCAAGCCGATGCCATTGTCTATGAACCGGCAGAAGAGCAAGGCAGCGTATTTGCAAGACAAACACGTATTATGGCCCAATCTTGGTATGTGTTTTTTTGCTATGCCAAAGCCTTGTGGCAGGCAAAACACTGGGGTTTTTTATGGCAATTTATAAGCCATAAAGTATTACGTTGGTTAGCTCTGATTTGGCTTATGGCTTTTGGCGTGGTAAGCATGGTACTTTTACAATCAGAAAGTATGCCCTCTCCACTTTTGCCTTGCTTGGGGATTTTAGGCCTAGCCGGCTTGCTTTTCTCCGCCCTTTTAGGGGAAAAAGCTCGTGTGTTTGGCAGAATAAGCAGACTTTTCTTGTTGCAAAGTACCGCCGGAGTATACGGCCTTGTGCGCCTATGCCAAGGTGAGGCTTTTGTCACTTGGAGCCCTAAGGGAAAGTAGGGAAAGTAAGAAAAGAAAGGAGTTTGCATGAGTACCAAAAAGAATCGAATTTATTCCATTGATGTACTAAAAGGTATATGCATCTTATATATGATTGTAGACCATTGGCGCGATCACTTAAGTCGCATGGGCCAAGAGGTGCTTGGAGCTGCTAATCCCATGCATGTGAATGCTGGCAATCTGGAATACGCAGATACAGCTTTATTTTGGATACGTTTAGTGGGCAACGGATTTGTTCCAGCTACCTTCATTTTTTTGGCTGGTGCCAGCTGTTATTTGTGGCACATGCGTCGAGGACAAGACGTTTCCATATGCAAGCACCTTTTTCAACGTGGAGCCATGTTAGCGGTGCTCAATTGCTTACTCTTTTTCCATGCTCCCTTCTCTCCAGGTGGAAGCATTACTTTACACGTGCTTTGGCCCACAGGCATTGGAATGATTTTTTTAGGTTTTATGGCAAAATGGCCTAAGCCATTACTCTGGGCCACAGCTCTTATAAGCATTTTAGGACAAAATATTTTTGAAAATATAGCCATACCCTTACCCTATCTCGACACCCTCTGGATTATGGCTTTCATTGCAGCCCCCGTGCCCTTGCCATGGGGAGCAGAAGTTTTTAATTTATGGCCTTTCATGCCGTGGTTTGGCGTACTCTTATTGGGATACCTCTCTGGTCCCATCTTTACTCTAGGTCGCCAAAGTATTGGAGTATGGGCAAAGCTTTCCATTTTTTGTTTAAGTGCCTTCCTTGTGCTGCGCATTTCTGGAATATATGGAGACCCTACACAATGGCAACTCTATGACTCCATAGCTAAAACCCTTGGAGCCTTAATTACCGTCAGCAAGTATCCCCCCTCTACCCAATGCCTTCTTTTAGGTTTAGGCATGACATACTTCTTCTTAGCTCTTTTCGAACGCTATCAAGTAAAAAGTTCATGGTTAATCTATTACGGAAGTATGCCCTTATTTTTCTATATCACACACCTTGTGTGTATACGCATCATCAAATTTATTATCATGCGTTTACCTGAGCCCGTAATGGACACCATCAAGGGCCCTCTTTTCTCTTTGAGTAGCCTTGTCATAGGCACTGCTGCCTTAGCTTTCATCATTTTTATTTTAGCTGAAATATATAAAAAAATCATGCAGCTGCTCATGCAGAAAAAAAGAGCAGCTACCACCAATTAGATTTTTACGTTTATAAAGGAAAGACTCCATGCCAAAAGTACTTGTTACCTCAGGAAATACTCGTGTAGCTTATGCCATATGTTGCAGCCTTGCCGAGCGAGGCTTTGACGTTTACATTGGTGACACCAGCCTTTTCACCATGGCCGGTATGTCACGCCATTGTAAAGGCCGCATGGCCTATCCTTCGCCTTTTACACAGCAAAAATCTTTTATACAAAGCCTTATTTCTTATGCACGTGAAAAAGACATAGATATTGTCTTGCCTGTATTAGAAGAGAGTTTTACTTGCCTAAAATATAAAAAAGAGCTGGAAAAAGCCGGCCTAGCCATGCTTTTACCAGAATATGAACAAGCTTTACAATTACATACCAAGGAAAGTCTTACTCGTATTGCCGAAGAGCTTGGTTTAGATACGCCGCCAACATGGGAGCTCTCGGAAATTTTATCCGGTGCTGTAAAGGAAGAAGAACTCATCTTTCCCCTTATTGTAAAACCCAAACAAGGTGGCGGTGGTTGGGGTATGCAAAAATTTGAGCACGCTCAAGATTTTTACACCTCTGTACGCGCACAAATTCATAATCCACAAAATTATATTGTACAAACCATAGTGCAAGGACAACTCATAGGCGTGTGTGGTCTCTTTCATAAGGGCCAACATGTGGCTTCTGACTCCTATATCTCCACCACGGTCTATCCCTTGCGCGTAGGTCAACCCACCACTCGCCTTAGTCAAGATTTTCCCGAGGCCATAGCAGCGCTTAAAACCTTACTTAGCCATATGCAATGGCATGGCGTATGCGAAATAGATTTTATTTATGACGAAAAAAATAAAAAGAATTACATCATTGACGCTAATCCGCGTTTTTGGGGCTCCATAAAGCAAAATATTGCCGCAGGTGTTAACTACCCCGTCTATTATGCATGGCTTGCCCAAGGTAAGGCTACATTTAGGGCTCCACGAGCTCAAGCGGGCACCCGAAGCCGTTGGCTTGGTGGTGATATATTACGTATAGTAGCTGAATGCCGTGAATCAGGCCAACCCTTTACACATTTACGCAAAATTCTAAAAGAAGATGTACAGTATGCAGCCAATGACGATTGGAACTACACAGACCCTCTCCCTTTTTTCACTTGGGGAATTAATCTTGTAGTAAATAAAGTTTTGCGCCGCAAAAAAGATTGTTTGCCAGGCATTTGGGAGTAAAAATGTCTGCTTTTGCTGTTTTTACCCTTTGGTTTCTTAACTTTGTTAACGTAGCACGTTTTCAAGAGATATTCCCTTTTCTCGCCCCATTGCAACTGGGCAAGCTAAGTCTTGTCCTAGGTCTTGTAGTTGTGTGCGCGCAAAATGCTCGAGATTTAAAAACATTACTTTTTGATTCTCCTGTAAAAAAGTATCTCTTAACCATAGTTATTCTTGCAATGCTTGGGCTTCCTTTTAGTGTCTATATAGGTGATGCCATAGACAAATTCAAAGGCTTGCTACAAATGCTTTTAATAACCTCAGTTATCGTGGCCCTGGGGAAAAAAAATAGTGAAAGTATGAAACTGTGCTTCATATTCATGCTCTTATTTCTATCCATACAAACAGTTCTACAAACAGCAACAGGGCGAGTGAGTGTAAGCGCTACTTACGACCCAAACGATATTGCCGTACTAAGTATTATTCTTTTACCCATTGCTCTTTCTGGCCTAAGCCATACTAATTTTGCCATAAAAATGACCTCACTTGCGGCCAGTGCCGGAGGAGTTGCCTGCATTGCCCTCTCTGGGTCACGCGGGGGGTTATTAGCACTTCTAGCAGTAACTATGTATGCAATTATTTTAGAGAAAAAAAGGCGCATGCTACTCATTGCCCTTTGTGGTCTTGGCGCACTTCTTTTTTCTGCCATGGCAGGCGATGTATTATGGGAACGAATACAATCTCTCATTGATGGCACTGATTACAATTTTTCCACAGCGGGCGATAGTCGCATGGCCATTTGGACTAGCGGCTTTAAAATTATGCTTTCTAGGCCCATTTTTGGAGTAGGTATAGGTCAATTTGTTACGGGCCTTGCAACTCTCAGTGACAGCCCATGGAAAACTGCACATAATAGTTTCTTGCAAATTGGTATGGAACTAGGCCTAGGCGGTCTTTGGGCTTTTTGCGCCATACTTTTCTTCATTTACCGTCTTTCTGTACAAGGCAGCCAAGCCGATTACCTTAACCATGCACAACAAAAGGCCTACACTTCTTTACGCTTAAGCCTTTTGGGTTTTTGTGTTGGAGGTTTTTTAGTCTCCCACGCCTATTCTCCCACCATATACACCCTTATTTGTTACTCTGTAGTTATGTATTACAATTTAGAGGATGCTAAAGAAAAGGCATTACAAAAAGAAGCTACACTTGATGAAACAAAGATAGCACCATCGCCGCCGCCTTTAAGACCAGTTAAGCCACAAAAAATGCTCCCTGAGCACATAGCTCAAGCTCAAACAACAAGAGATACACGAAAATCCCGTCTTGAGGCTGGCGATAAGCTTATTCAAGACAGGCAGAACTTGCCCCCTAAGTAATTGCTTTATAATTTTATTGGTGGCGTAGTATTGTATACATATATAAGAAAGTATGAGGAATATGATGATAAAAGCAGACATAAGTATTATTATACCCGTATATAATCTTGAAAAATATATTGGCGTAACGCTTGAATCTGTCATTGCGCAACAAGGCATCACTATGGAGGTTTTAGTTGTTGACGATCACTCTACAGATTCAAGCCGCACTATTGTTGAAGCATATTGTGCGAAATTCCCTTATATTACATTACTCACCAATGAAAGGACCAAGGGTGTTAGCGGCGCCAGAAATACAGCTTTAAACCATATGACAGGAAAGACTTTTTTTCTCTTGGATGGTGACGACATTTTACCTAAAAACGCCCTAGCTCCCTTATTTACCTATTTGCAAGATCATGATGTTCCTCTTGTAAAAGGTCAGTATTCTTTTTTTTGCACACAACGCTGGGTGCTATTTGCTATAAATTCACTGCATGAAGAAGATAAGCAAAGCTACCCTAGAGGGCATATATGTCTTTACCTCTATGATTCTTCCCTTGTAAAAAATAAAGACATTTATTTTCCCGAAGATTGTACTGTGGGTGAAGATCATACTTTTTTCTGCCAGATTTTATGCTCACTCTCTTTGCCCCTGCCCTTTCCTTGTCTTTCACATCAAGTCTATACCTACCGCAATAATCATAAAACGTTTAGCCCCACAGGCAAGACAGCCTTATCCTTTATTACGTATTTAACGCACATGCGTACTATTTTAGAACACGGCCATAAAATGCATCTCTTTTCCTCTTGCATGGCATATCAATTTACTGAGCACTGGCTACGCTATGCCTACTGCGCGCAACAAGAAAGTAAGGAAACTTTACAAGAGTATTTGCACAAGTGCGCACATCTTTTTGCAGGAAAAGAAGATGTTTTTGCCCCCTTATTACAACCTACTCTACAACACGCATGGAACGACTTTTGGCAGGCAAGCCAAAAATATGATACCAAGGTCATGCTTGCCATATTACAAAAGCTTAACGCCCTACAGCCTTTTTCTGAGTCCTATATAGGGATTGCGCCAAAGCAGACAGAAAGCCCCTATTGGGCTATGCATCGTATTTTACATCGGGCTAAAAACCTTTTCCTAAGTCCTCACAATGCACGTGACATGATGTATATGTATAGGTTACAAAGAAAGTCTCATAAGCTTGTGCAATTTTATAAAAAAAATAAACATGAAACACTTAAGCAACAATAGAATACAATCTTTAATTATTATTGAGGTAAAAATATGCCACAAGTATCTATAATCCTTCCTGTATACAATGGTGAACGCTATTTCCGTGAAGCCCTTGATTCTATTGAGGCGCAAACATTTAAAGATTTTGAGTGTATTATTGTAAATGATTGCTCTACAGATTCTTCTCTGACAATAGCAGAAGAATATGCGCGTAAAGACAATCGTTTTAAAGTTATAAGCAATGAAAAAAATTCAAAGCTTCCTTTCTCTCTCAATGCAGGGCATGCTCAAGCCACAAGCCCCCTACTTACTTGGACAAGTGATGACAACATTCTGTTACCTAATTTTCTAGAAGCGCACATGGCGTACTTTGCTGATGAGAACATAGACATCACCTACGGCCCCTTTATTATGATCGATGAACAAGGCTTATCTCTGAAAATTGATTATGAAGACGCTCCGAAGTATTATCCTTATAAAGAGATTCTTTTTGAAAATGAACCATATGCCATTTGCTATACCTTACCGCCAGAATACATGTTTTACGAAAGTTGCATTGGGGCTTCATTTATGTATAGAAAGGATGTTTTTAAAAAATTACAAGGTTACGACCTTTCAAAATTTTTATTTGAAGATTATGATTTTTGGGTTCGGGCTTACAAAGAAGGCATGACTTTTAAAAGCATTGAAGAACTTGTATATAAATATCGCACCCATCCAAAATCTTTAAGTTGTCGTGTTTTCCCCAAAGATTATTATAATTTTCGCTATGAAGTTAGAAAGTATATTCCCAAGCACCTTAAAGATCTTGCCTTTGAAAAACGCATATCTTTACATAGAACTGTATGCAAACACCTTTCACGTAGAAAGCAACTACAAATTTTAGCAGAAGCTTTTTTAATTGATCCCAAAAGAGCTCTATATACACTAATTAATAAATTTCGTTAAATGGATATCTCTACTAAATAAGTCTCATGCTCCATTTGGCAACGCGTAAAAACAATTCAAAAAAATTTTTGCAAACGTTCAAAAGTCATTACATAGAAATTTACTAATATTTTGTATTTATATATGAGTGAACACATATGAAGAAAAAAGTTTATATATCAGCCTTTGTGCGCGGAAATCTAGGGGATGATTTATTTATTAAAATTCTCTGTGAAAGATATCCATATACACAATTTTATATTTCTGACCTTGGGTTTTACAAACATATATTTAGTGATATCAAAAATTTAACCTATATATCACATACGGATAGAACTATAAAAAAGTTTTTATACTACAGATTCAAAAGCATTAATATAGAAATACCCTCCCTTTTATATCCTCCTAAAGCTGATGCGCACGTAGAAATAGGCGGATCTATTTTTTTAGAATTGCCGTATTGGGAACAAGTATATGAACAAAGAATGACATTTCTAAAACGCTATAAGAAAATTTATACAATTGGAGCAAACTGGGGGCCTTATCAAAGTAAAAACTTTGTAGATACCTATATAAAATATCTTGAAAAATTAGAAGACTTGTGCTTTCGAGATACGTATTCTTACGATTTGTTTAAAGATTTACCCAATACAAGAAGAGCCGATGACGTTGTCTTTCAACTTAAACACCCTCAAGGAGAAGACAAAAACTACTATGTAATTTCTCCTATCGACTTTACTAATCGAACAGAGTTAACAGTACAAAAAGAAACATATGTACAAAAAATTGCTGAAATATCTAATACATTAACGTCGCAAGGTTTTGAAGTTATCTTAATGGGATTTTGCACATTTCAAAAAGATGATAAAGCCATTGAGGATATATATACACTTATAAATAATAAAGAAAAAGTTAGTATATATAATCACGATAATATAAATACATCTTTGGACATTATTGCCAATGCAAAGGGCATAATCGCCACACGTTTTCATGCCATGATTTTAGGTTTTGTATTTTCAAAACCTACAATACCTCTTATTTATTCAAAAAAAATGCTTTCTGTTTTAGAAGACATGCACTTTTCTGATGCATTTTATAATTTAGAAAAGGTGCAAGATATAAATGCTGAAGATCTTGTAAAAAATATTTTACAAATGAAACCTGTCAATATTGAGCGCATGAGAATTTCTTCTGAAGAACAATTTAAAGAGCTCGATAAATTCTTGCTCAAAAAATAGCAATTTTAGGTCTTAGCATGCAAAAAAACCAGCGCAAAATAGGAGCCTTCTTAACCTACATATCTCTCTTTCTAAGAAGTGCATTGTCCATTTTTTTCACACCAATAATACTCAGCTACCTTGGCCAAAGCGAATTTGGACTCTACCAACTTGTCATCTCTGTGGTGGCTTATTTAGGCCTATTATCTTTTGGATTGAACGGTTCTTATATTCGCTATTACTCCAAATTTAAAGCAGCTGAGGATGAAGAGGGTATAGCACGCTTCAATGGCATGTTCTTTCTTATATATTTTGTGATTGGAACAGTAACTTTAGGTTTAGGCTCCCTTCTCGTTGCCAATGTACAACATCTTTTTACTGACACTCTAAGTTCCTCAGAAGTAGCACTTTCTAAAATACTTATGCTTATCCTTGTGATTAGCATGAGTATCTCTTTTTTTGTAACTGTTTTCAGCGGATATATTTATGCTCATGAGCGATATCTTTTCCTAAATACCTTAGAACTCTTATCTATTGTATCCAACCCTTTTTTAAGCATAGGAGCTTTAATCTTAGGATATGGCTCCATAGGGCTTGTTTCTGTTTCTGCAGGGTTAAACATATTCATTCAGCTCATATATATTGTTTACAGTTTCAAAAAACTACATATAAAATTTATATTTAAAAAATTTGATTTTTCATTTTTAAAAGAAATATTTATATTTTCCTCTTTTATATTTATAAATATTATTGTAGATAGAATAAACTGGAATGTGGACAAAGTTTTGCTTGGTATGTATCAAGGAACAGTAGCCATTGCTATATATAGTATTGCTTCTCAGTTGAACACATACTATTTAACATTTTCTACATCTATAAGTACTGTCTTTACACCTCATGTAAATCAATTGGCCTTTCAAGAAAATTCCCGAGAAAAGCTTAATGAACTCTTTATAAGGCTTGGAAGAATCCAATTTTTTATTGTTTCTTTCATTTTATCCGGCATAATAATCTTTGGCAAAGCCTTTATTATCTTATGGATAGGTAAAGAGTATTCCCAAGCCTATACTATAACGCTCATTCTTGTTATTCCTGTGACTATTCCTTTAGTGCAAACCATAGGCACAGAAATACAAAGAGCCCTAAATTTACATAAATTTAGAGCGCTTGCATACCTTTCCATAGCGATTATAAACATTTGCATTAGCATACCACTCACAAAAATGTATAGCGGTGTAGGTAGTGCCATCGGAACTGCCATAGCATTACTTATTGGAAATGGTCTTATTATGAATATATATTATCACAAAAAATGCGGCTTAAACATTATTGCCTTTTGGAAAGAAATAGGAAGAATTGTGCCTTCTTTAGTTTTACCCATCATTAGCGGATATAGTATTCTTACTTATGTACACATACACAGCTGGTTAACTCTCTTATTGGCCATTGCTCTTTATTCTATACTATATTTTATAAGCATCTGGTTTTTGGCCTGTAATTGCTATGAAAAAAACTTACTGCTGGGCATGGTGAAGCGCCTGCGTCAGTAACGAGATAACAATGCCTCTTTGTGTTGCTTTTAAACGCATTTTGTAATCTTATCTTGCATAAAAGCATGGCAGTTGCTAATATGCAAACTGGAATCATATTCTGAACCCTTAACACAACGAGATTTAATACCATACATATTTTGTAACTTTCAAATCTATTTGTCTCAGTAAAATCTAACGATATAGGCCAGCCTTAAGAACAAAGACAATTTTAAGACTAAGATAAAAAATACACGTCGGAGGATAGTATGCGCATTCTTACCTTTGCAGGAACACGTCCCGAAGCCATTAAAGTAGCCCCTGTGGTAAAAGCTTTACAAGAGCAACCACAGTGTCAATCTTTGCTTATTTCTTCAGGACAGCACCACGAAATGCTGTACCAAGCCTTTGCCGACTTTCAGCTTACGCCAGATATAGATTTAAAAGTCATGCAGCCCAATCAAACCTTGGCTTCCCTTTCTGCTAAGCTTTTTACCGCTGTGGACCAGTTACTCATGGAACAAAAACCCGACTGGGTTTTGGTACAAGGCGATACCACCACCGTTATGACCACAGCCCTATGTGCTTTTTATCGTGGCATAAAGGTAGGCCATATTGAAGCCGGCTTGCGCTCTTTTCGCCTAGACGCCCCCTTCCCCGAAGAGCTCAACCGACGCGTGGCCGGCATCGTAGCGCATAAACATTTTGCCCCCACCGAAACGGCTAAGCAAAATCTTTTGCGTGAACATGTACCTGCTCAAGATATTTACGTCACCGGCAATACCGTTATTGATGCTTTGCTTTGGATGCGCCACCATGGCGGTGCTACTCAAGAGGTTCTCCCTGCGCCTGTGCTTGAAAAAATACATCAGGGCAAAAAGCTTATCTTAGTAACAGGGCATAGGCGAGAAAACATTGGTGAAGGATTTTTAGAAATATGCCAAGCTCTCAAAAATATTGCTGATGCTCATGAAGATGTGTGCATAGTGTATCCTGTACACTTAAACCCTAAGGTAAGCGGCCCTGTAAATGATATATTACAAGGACAAGAGCGTATTTTGCTTATTTCCCCCTTACAATACAAAAGTTTTATAGCCCTTATGGATGCTGCCACCTTAATTTTAACCGATTCCGGCGGCGTACAAGAAGAAGGCCCAGCCCTAGGCAAGCCTGTGTTGGTCATGCGCGAAATTACCGAGCGTCCCGAGGGAATTGAAGCAGGCACTGCCAAATTGGTAGGCGCTAAGGCCACATGCATAGAACAAGAAGTACACAAACTTTTGCGTGACCCCAAAGCTTACGCAGCCATGGCCCAAGCCATTAATCCTTATGGAGACGGCAAGGCTGCGCAAAGGATAGTACAAGCCCTTTACCAAGCATAGTAATTTACATTTTAGCTTATACAGCCTCTTAGCAGTTAAGGAGAAAATCCATGCCTCAGGTGTCCATAATTTTGCCCGTCTATAATGGTGAGCGCTACTTAAGTCAGGCCTTGGAATCCATTGCCGCGCAAAGCATGGAAGATTTTGAATGCATTATTGTGAATGATTGCTCCACCGATACGTCTTTAAGCATTGCCGAAGCTTTTTGCCAAAAGGACACACGGTTTCGCGTTTTGAGCAATGAGAAAAATTCTAAACTCCCTTTTTCCCTCAATGTGGGGCACAGAGCCGCCAAAGCAGACTTTCTTACCTGGACCAGCGATGATAATATTTTATTGCCCACCTTTTTAGAGAGCCATCTGGCGCATTTTACCTCAGAAGTAGATATTACTTATGCCCCTTATATGCTTATTGATGAGCATGGCAAAGCTCAAACATTTCAAGATATTGAATTAACAGACTATATCCCCATAAAAAAACAGCACATTGCTGGGGAAGAGTACTATATTTTCACCACATTACCTGTACAGTGCCTGTGCAATGACAATTGCATTGGGGCATCTTTTATGTACAGAAAAAAAGTTTTTGCTGAGATAAACGGTTACGATGAAAGTACCTTCTTATATGAAGACTATGACTTTTGGATTCGCGCTTTCCAAGCCGGTATGCGCTATAAAGCTATTCCGGACCTTGTGTATAAATATCGCTCGCACCCCGGTGCACTAAGCGCACGCGTTTTTCCTGAAAGATATTATAATTTTCGCTATGCCATTCGTAATGCCATACCGCAAAACTCAAAAGACATGGCCTTTGAAACGCGTATGACCTTGCACCGAGATATTTGTCCGCATCTTCCGCGCAGTAAGCATGTGCAAATTTTATGGGAAAGTTTTTGCATAGCCCCCCTTAAACTCACACGCATGGTGCTCAAAACATGTAAGAAAAAACTTTTTTAGCTCATTTTTTGCCATGCCAGTTTAAGGAAATGTTATTTTATGCTTAGAAATACAGATTTCATAGTTTTTTCAGACGATTGGGGACGCCACCCTTTCAGTTGTCAACATATTATGCAGCAATTTTTACCTCACAATAAAATTTTGTGGGTCAATACCATTGGCATGCGCACTCCTACCTTAAGCCTGTACGATATGCAACGCGCTTTGGGCAAAATACGCTCATGGATACAACCGGCGCAAGGCACTAGCCACTCACAACAGACTTTGCCGCCCAATTTACACATTATTTCGCCTTTTATGATTCCCTACAACAGGTTTACGCCCGTACGTGCTTTCAATACAAAAAATGTGGTCAAAGCTGTCAATGCAGCGGCTCAAGCCTGGGACTTTCATGAGCCCATAGTGCTCACAACCCAGCCCCTTTCTGTAGATTATATGGGAAAGTTGCACGAAGCCCTCACGATATATTATTGTGTGGATGATTTTATTCACTGGCCGGGCATGAATCAACCGGAACTTGTACAAGGCATGGAAGACAGCCTTGTAAGCCAAGCTGATCTTATTTTTGCCGTGTCTGACGCTTTGTGTACTTCGAGGCACAATGACAAAGAACCCACGCGCTTACTTACCCACGGTGTGGATATTCCACATTTTGCCAAAGCTGCCCAAATACAAAAACGGCCTGAAGCTTTAGCTGGCATAACAAAGCCCATTATAGGTTTTTATGGTCTTATTGACCCACGCTTTGATCTGGATTTGATAGAAAGCATTCTTCAGGCCAAGACTGAGTGGCATGTACTTTGCGTAGGAAAAAAACTTATTTCTCTTGAAAAATTAGAAAAATACCCTCATTTTCAATGGATTGACGCTGTAAGCTATGAAGACTTACCAAGGTATGCTTCCTGCTTTGATGCGGCCATTATTCCCTACCTTATCAACGAACAAACTGAGGCCATTAATCCCTTAAAGCTTCGTGAATACATTGCCACCACTAAGCCCATAGTAAGCACCCCATTGCGTGAAGCCTTTACCTTTAAAGATGTTATTCATATTGCCGAAGGCGGCACAGCCTTTATAACAGCCTTGGAACAAGCCCTTGCTCAAAACTCTAGCCAAGAGCACAGAGAACAAAACCTTAACCAAGCTTTGCATGGCGAATCTTGGCAAGAGAAAGCCGAGCTCGTCTCTGGATGGATAGAAGAAGTCTTACAGAAAAAGCAACAAAAAGGGGGACAGCATGTCTAAGCCACGCGTACTCATTGCCATGGCTTCCGGTATTTTGGGCGGCCCCGGCAAAGGTCTGGAGCAATTTTTGCGCCATGGCGGCCTTGACCTTTGCAGTCCTCTCGTCATTGATTATGTCACAGGAAAAGAACAAGGCACCACAGAGTTTGTACAAGTATTACGAAGCACCGGCGCGCCCATGGCCTCCCTACAGCAACAAAAAGCTTTAGATTTTAACTTAGTACAACAAGGCCTTGAGCTTATAGAAAAGCACAATATAGAAATACTCCAATCACACGGTTATAAAAGCCATTTATTGTGCTATCTTTTACAACGTAAAACAAGATTGCCTTGGATAAGTGTGGTGGAAGGCTGGACCAGCGAAAACTTTAAAATACATTGTTATACAGCTCTTGAGCATGTGCTTATTCACGGTGCCACAGAAATTGTGGCCGTCTCCAATTCCTTACGCTCACGTCTTTGTCCCTTAGCTCGAAAACGTTGCAAGGTCATTGCCAATGCCATAGCCAGTGAAGACTTTGCCATTACCGTGAGTAAAGAGGATATACGAACACGCCTTGGCATTGCGCAAGATGCTTTGGTCTTTGGCGCCATGGGTCGCCTCAGCCCTGAAAAAAATCTTCAACTCTTCTTACGCGCTTTAGCACAAATAAAAAAAGAATACCCTAAAGCCCATGCTTTAATTATGGGCGACGGGCAAGAAAAAGGCGCTTTGCAAGCCCTAACCAAAGAATTGGGGCTTGAAGATAGCTGCACCTTCACAGGGCATATTTCAGAAATAGCCAATCACTATAATGCATTAGACGTACAAGTTATGCCTTCTCTTTCTGAAGGTATGCCTTACGCGGCTTTGGAGGGCATGTGCCTTTCTCTGCCCATGGTAGCCAGTGACGCAGGAGGGATTCCCGAAGTGGTTATCAATGGAAACACAGGCCTGCTCTTTCCTTCCAATAATCTTGCAGGCTGTACCAAGGCCCTTTTGCGCATAAGCGGCGATGCTCCCTTACGCATGCGCCTTGGACAAGAAGGCAAAGCTCGCGTGGAGCAACATTTTAATCCAAAGGCCAGAACACAACAGTTTATAGACTTATACCAAAGTGTAAAGTGAGGATAATATGGGATTTTTTGCACGTTTTTCTTTGGCAGTACGGCGTAGAGAAACGCCTTTTTACGACGCCATCTACCGTTTTGCCAAGGCTCTTTTTTCTGTGAATATGCCTTGTATTCCCGGCCTGCACCGTTTTTTATACAGCGAGTGGGACATGCGCACCCGCTCTTGGCATGAGTTTTGGCGCGTGGTGTATTATGAGCCCATGTTCAAAGCGCGTTGCCGAAAAGTGGGTAAAAGATTTCGCCTTGAATATGCCGGTAATGGCATTTGCCGTGTTTTGGGCAATTTACAAATTTACATAGGTGATGATGTCTATACATTTGATAATATTGGTCTCAGCGCCACCCGTGTGTATGATGAGCCTCAATTACATATTGGCTCTCAATGCATTTTAGGGCCGCGTTGTCGTATTCATGTGGCACAGGAAGTTCGTTTGGGTTTTCGGAGCATGATTGGTTCTGAAACATTAATTACCGATAATTCTGGGCACCCAGCCAATCCTGTAAAGAGGCTTGCCCCCGGTGGCGGCCTACCAGATAAAGAGCGTGTTAAACCTGTTTCCATTGGAGATCATACTTTTCTGGGACAAGGCTGTGTGGTGTATCCTGGGGCTCAGGTGGGTGATGGTGTGTTGGCCAAAGCAGGAACGCATATTATGGGAACCATTCCCCCCTTTGCCATCATAGGCGGAAATCCTTGTAAAGTATCACGCTTAGCCTATATTCCCGAAGAAATGCGCAGCGTAGCCGGAGAAGAAAAATACGCCCAATGGCTAGCTGAACAAGAAGTCTATATGCAAAAACACCCTGATACCAAAAGAGCTCATTATGATAGCTAATATAGCCCGTTGCTTCTTTTTATGCCTAGCAGTTTTGCCTTGGCTTTGGTACCGCATAAGCACCCCCTTGGTGGGAAAAAACAAAGCTTTTCAAGGCATGTCTCAAGCGTGTAGCCTTGTGCCCGGTAAATTAGGTGAGCTTTTGCGCGCGGCTTTTTATAGATTAGCCTTACCGCAAAGTTCCCAACGCACTGCCATAGCTTTTCTCTCCACTTTCTCAGATCCGCGTGCGCGTTTGGATGCTCATGTAAGTATCGGCGCTTATTGCAATATTGGCTGGGCGCATATAGGGGAAGATTGCATTCTTTCTTCACATGTATGTATCACCAGCGGAAAAAATGAACATGCGCATGAAGATATTCATACCCCCATACGTTTACAACAAGGCCAAGCCAACCAAGTATCTATAGGTGCTCACTGCTGGATAGGCGCCAATGCCACCATCATGGCCCATGTGGGGCAAGGTTCCATCATTGCTGCCGGCGCTGTAGTAACTAAACCCATTGCACCCTACAGCATTGCCGCCGGTGTTCCTGCAAAGGTCATAGGCTCGCGCCTTCAAGAAGGCCAAAGTGCTCCGGAAAACCTTATTTCACAAAAAAAACCCGTGGTATTACAATTACTCACCACGTTAAACATGGGCGGTGCTGAGCGCCTTGCCCTAGGTATTTTAGAGAAAAATACAGCGCATATACAGGGTATTGTGGGAGCCATATACAGTCAAAATAACGAAAAAGGCGACCTTGCCACCTTGGCAGAGTCCTTACACATTCCACATTTCAACTTAGAAGCAGGAAAGTGCGGACGATTACAAATCATTTGGCGACTTTATCGCGCATTACGTAAGCATAATGTAGACTTAGTGCACACCCATGCGGCCTACTTACTAAACTTTGCTGTACCCGCCGCCAAGCTGGCCGGCATTCCTGTGGTCTTTACCGAGCACTCCACTTTTGATTTAGAACAAATTCCTAAATTACGTCGTACCATTAAGTACACAGCGCCCTTTTTAAGTGGTATTACTTGCATCAGCCAACCCATTGCCAACTACTTTACCCAAACTTTTCACATAAGCACACCGCCCATGCAGCTCATAGAAAATGGTGTAGATACACAACATTTCTACCCCAAAAAGCCAGAGCAAGACAGCGCAGTTCTCCCAGAAGCATGGACAGCTGCCTCTCCCAAAGATTCAGAAAAAGAATCAGGAGCTGAACTCTTTATTTTTGGCACTGTGGCACGCCTTTGCCCAGAAAAAGATCATCCCACCTTACTGCGCGCCTTTGCTCAAGTGGCGCGTGAATATGCCCATGTACGCCTACTCATGGTGGGGGACGGCGCAGAAAGGGCACGCACTGAGGCTCTAATTGAACAGCTGGGTCTTAAAGAGAAAGTGCATATTACAGGAAAGTGCCTTAACATTGTAGAGCACCTGCACAGTATGAATATTTTTGTTATGTCTTCTGAACATGAAGGTTTACCCATGGCTATTTTAGAAGCCATGGCTTGCGGCGTGCCTGTCATTAGTACCGATGCCGGAAATATTGGCGCTTTAAATACTACAGGCCAGCATGTGTACCTTGTACCTAAAAAAGACCCTGAAGCCCTAGCAAATGCTATGAAAAATATGTATAATGAACAAAAATTACGTGAAAATTTTGCAGACAGAGCCTTGAACTTTGTAGTACAAGAAAAGTCTGCCTATAAAATGGCAGATGCATACTATTCCGTGTTTAAAAATGCAGGTCTTAAAGCTTACGTGTAGAGAACAACTTTTTTTCAGTGAGAATTTGGTATGAATATTCGTGAAAATTTTCAAAAATACCCTTTAGCCTGGCTTCTTTTGCTTGCAGCCATCACGGCTATTTACTATCCCATCATTCCCCGTATGGTAAACGATTGGGATATGGACCCTAACTCTTCCCATGGCTTTCTTATTCCTGTGGTTTCAGGGTGGTTTGCCTATAGAGCATGGCCATATATAAAAGATATTCCTGTGCAAAATAGCCCTTGGGGTCTTGCCTTGCTGGTAGTGGGGCTCTTATCCCTAGCCTTTGGCACTACAGTGCATGAGCTGTTTACCACGCGTATGTCCTTGGTTTTTGTCTTAGCCGGTCTCTGCCTTACTTTTTTAGGGCCGAAAATTTTTTATCATCTACTTTTACCCATTGGCTTTTTAGCTTTTATGGTGCCCATACCCATCACTCTTTACGATGCTTTGGCGCTGCCCTTACGCGGACTGGTAAGCATTGTTGCCACAGAGGGAATGCAAGCTGTGGGCTTGCCTGTACTACGCGAAGGTAATGTCATTATTTTACCCAACGTTTCTTTGGAAGTGGTGGAGGCTTGTAGCGGTATGCGTTCCCTTATTAGCCTCATTGCCCTGGGTACAGCCTACGCTTTTCTTATGCTACCTGGCACATGGCGCAAAATAGTGCTTATTCTAGCTACAATACCCATTGCGGTGCTTACCAATGTGGGGCGCGTATTTATTACCGGAGTATTAGCCCGCCAATACGGCGCTGCTGCAGCTGAAGGTTTTTTCCATGACTTTGCTGGATTTATGGTCTTTTTCTTAGCCCTTATTCTTACAGCATGCACAGGCTGGATTTTAAACAAAATACATTTTAGCCAAGGAAAGCACCATGCGCAGTAAAATACTCTTTAGCATAAGCATACTTATTTTGGGAGCTTGCGCCTACTTGGTGCATACGCCCCGTCCCCTCATTGCGCCGCAAATACCTAAACTGGTATCCATGCCCAAAAGCATAGGTCCTTGGCACAGTATTCAAGATACTGCCTTTGACGCGGCCACCTTGCGTGTACTGCGCCCCACAGACTATGTTATGCGCACCTATACAAATAAAGAGCGCACGCCCATAACCCTCTACATAGGGTATCATGACGGCTCCCCTTCAGCTGGCCCCATTCACTCTCCCAAAAACTGCCTACCCGGCGGAGGTTGGGAGTTTAAAAGTACAGAAAAAATTTCCATGCAAGCTCAAGGAAATACGATTCCGCTTATTCGCGCTGTACTTTCTAAAGATGGACAAAGCACCACTTTTTACTATTGGTATCAAGTACGAGGAGAGGTTATCACCTCAGATTTGGATATGAAAATTGCTGAATTTTTAGGCACCGTCATGGACAGACGTAAAGATGCAGCCTTCATTCGCCTCAGCATCGATTCGGAAAATAAAGAAAAAGAAGTTCAAACCATGCGTAATTTCTTTCAAAATGCCTACCCCATCATACAAACGTATTTGCCATCATAAGTACAGGATAAAGGGATAATTTATGTTATGTTTTCTCTCTACGTTATTTTATGTGACCATACTCTTAGCTCTAGGGACCACCATTTGGCTACGCCATCACCCCCAAGAGCGAAAGTTCCTCATGCCGGCCTTGTTGCTTATGGTTACTTTTGTAAGCCTTGACCAATTGCTTGCGAGTTACCCTGATAAGTCGCATATTTTCATTCCTCTGCGCCTTAGTGTGCAATTACTCATGTGCCCTGCATGGTTGCTCTTTTCTGTGGCCTATGCCCGAGTTACTTCACTAGCTAGTTTTAGAAAAACAGATATATATCTTTTTGTTTTATCGCTCACTCCCTTTGTGCTCTCCATATTTCTCCCCACTTCGGCCTTTTATTATCAAACAGATTTCCAAGCCGAACCCATTATATTTTTAGAACAAGCATCCTTTTACCTGTATCTCTACATTACTATTATTTATATTATTTCCATCGGTAATTTAGAAAGCACTTTACGTAATAGCAATCATAGTGAAAAATGGCGCATTAAAATTTCTATTTTTGGCATTGGCCTAAGCCTCATTGCCCTCATGCTTTTTGCCTCGCAAGGGCTGCTTTATATGATTATCGATATGCGCCACACCACCACTCGCAATGCTGTTTTAAGCATTGGGGCCTTACTTATGCTCTATTCCGAATGGAAGAGGCAAAGTAATGAAATACTTATTTCCCGTAAGGTGGCCTTTCGCTCTGTGGTGGCTGCCATTGCGGGTATTTACCTTGTGGGCCTTGGTCTGGCCCGCGAAGGCAATAGACTCATGGGCGATAATTTTACCCAAACAGTACTTATCGTTACTATCACTCTCATTGTGGGCGGCGTCATATGCCTTACCATATCTCGTAATTTACGTCGTATCCTCTCCATTTGGGTACAGCGTAATTTCTATGACGAAAAATATGATTATAGAGCCCAGTGGATGCAATTTAGTGAATATCTCTCTCAAGCCATGGACTATTGCTCCCTTATAAATGCATCTCTCATGAGTTTTTGTGAAACCTTTGGACGCATTGGAGCCATTTATATTCCTGTGGACACAGAAAGCTCTACCATGGGCCAAGCTTTCTATTATGAAATTGATAAAACAACAGAAATTGGCATTAGCCAAGAAGAATTCCATCAGCTTTTGCAGCTGGAATCTAAACCACATTTTGTCAATGATACGGACTTACATACCTTTGAACCACATACCATCATGGCCCTTTTACGCTTGCAAATTGGCGTTATTTTGCCCATTCGTGTGGCGGATGCCCCAGAAGGTTTACTCTTACTAGGGCACCCCATGAACGGCAAAGAAAAATACGACACAGAAGACTTTGACCTCATGGAAGCCATGGGGCACCAAGTGGGCCTTTCTGCCAAAAGTTTTCGCATGAGCGAAGAAATGGCGCTTAATAGAGAAATTCAAGCTTTTGATAAGTTAGGGACTTTCTTATTGCATGATTTAAAAAACCATGTGTACACCCTATCTTTACTGACCAATAATGCACGTAATTTCATTGCAGACCCCAAATTTCAAACAGACATGGTGGAGACTTTAGCCAATACGGTGGGCAATATGAAGTCGCTCATCAGTCAATTACCGCACGTACCTCAAGCCGACACCTTGCAATTGGAACAAGTCTATTTAAAAGACTTGGCACAAAAAATTGCCAAGCAAATACCCGATGCTCCCATAACTTTTATGGGCAAAA
>CAYJPR010000007.1:0-33825 GCA_964372075.1 uncultured Desulfovibrionaceae bacterium
TGCATTTAAGGTTCGATAATAAATTGTGTGCATGAGCCATTTTGCACTGATGAATATATTGAGCCATTGTGGTAGAGTAGACGGATTTGAAGAGCTTATCAGCTTTAGAAAGGCTTAAAGCGTATTTTGTGCAAATATTTTTCACAGAAGGAATATCTAAAAAATTCTCCTCGATATACATTTTCATTTCTAGTGCTCGTTTTTTGTCGTACTCATAAATGCAAAGGGGGATCTCCTTTTTGCAAAGTGGTGCTTCAGAAAAAGTATTTGTTAAAAGCTCTAAAGCCTTACTGCGAAATGTGAGCAGGTTATTATCTAAATTTTCATCAAAAAAGTACTGTGCCATGGTTAGTATTTTAGGTGTTAACAGGTGCGTAAAGGTTTTTTGTATTCCATTTTCTGTGCTTAAGTTTGTCATTTTATCTTTGAGGAATTGTACCGAAGTATCACCTAAATAGGATCTTAGGGTATCTTCCTGTATATACAAGGTAATATAGGTATACGACTTTTGCTCAGGGGAGTGGATTTTAAAGTAAGAATTTTTCCAATATCCCAATAAATAGCTATTTTTTTGAAATAAAATGGTGTGCGCATTTGTATAGTTTGGGCATGTGCTTAATGTGTAATCGCATGTTCCATCTAAGACAAGATGCGCCGTAAAAAAAGGTATATCTGCATGGAGTGGCATATAAATGGGCCTTTGAACATGCAAATTTTGGCACATACCAAAGTAAAAGCCTGGGAGGGGTTCAAAAAGTATGCCTTCTCCCGGTCCATCCTCTGGGGTGTTTAGTTTAAGAGGATTTTCGTGAGCTTTATTTTGAGAGCAAAATTTCCCTAATTCAGAAATGCTAAAATGCTTTTTATCCATGTATTGCTACTCCCCAAGAGTGTAGACAGCTCTATAATTAAGAGATGTGCTGCATGATATATCTTGCTAATTATGAAAATGACTATTAACTTCGTTTTTTGCAAAATGCAAAGAATATATTTGGGCTTACGCTTGCAAGCGCTCTGTAATATGTTGATATTATGATGAAATATTTTTTTCAAGCGCTGTTTTTTTTGAGTGAAATTCTTTTGATACATGATGAAATTATGATTAAAAAATAATTTCCCGTATAAAAATACGATTTTTGAGTAACGCGTATGTATTTTTTTCCTATATTGCAAAGTTGTAGCAATACAATTTAACATGCAAAGGATTTGATTATGAGAAAGAAAGTACTTGTTCTGACAGCTCTTTTTGCTTTAGGACTTAACTGGGGAGGCGGCTCACACGTTATGGCGGTAGAAATGCCTGCTGATAATGAGCCTAGTCTTTATGAATTACCGTCCATTACTGTAACAGCCGATAAGCGCACAACCTTGGCGCAAGAAACGCCCATGCCCTTAACTGTGCTTACTGCACAAGATATTGAAGATAAAAATGTCAGAACAGTTAAAGATATCCTTAAGCTTGTTCCCAACGTTTCCGTGGCTACCGGTTTAGGCAATCAAAATTTTACAACGTTTCGAGGCTCGACCACAAGTCTTATGACCGAAGCTAGTCCCATTGAAGTGTATGTGGATGGCGTTCCTGTGAATTCAACTTTTGGTATGGATTCCCCTTTGTTAGATATAGAAAGGGTAGAGGTTTTGCGGGGTGCTCAAAGTACTATGTATGGAAAAAATGCCATAGGGGGTATTGTAAATATTATCACTAAAAGGCCCACCAATGAGTTTCATGGTAAGGTAAAAACCTTTGGTGAAAGTTACTCTGGCTATGGTTTAAGCGGCATAGTAAATGGCCCCATTGTGGAAGATTTGTGGTACTTTTCCCTTGCGGCCTCACACGCGGCAAAGCAAGATTGGACGGATGCAAAATATGGTGACAAGCAAGATGGCATCGATACCATAACACAGGTTAAGGGGCAGATGCTTTTTACTCCCAGTGATTCCACAGAGTTTGCACTTCATGCCAATTATAATGCCAATCGCGAAAATTACATTCCCTATATTTTAGGTGATTCATATACAAAAAATTCCCCCACCCGCCCCGGAGATGAGCAGTCAAGCGATGAGGTGAACTTAGCTTTTACAGGTCATGTGGAATTTGATTCCGTTATTTTTGATAGTGTTACCACCTATCATTATGAAGACTTTGAATACCGTCAACATGCTCAAGAAATGTGGGGGCCTTTAACTGCAGTCATGGGTATAGATTGGCTTTGGGGCGGTAATATTAGAGAAAAATATGAAGCAAGCCAAGAGTTTCGTTTAAGTTCTCCGGAAACAGAATCCGGATTTGCCTGGCTTGTGGGTGTCTATGGTGGATATGGGAGTTATAATGCGCATTTGCATCAAGAAATGGACGCAATGACAAATCCTTTTGCTGCGCTCTTTGATCAAGATACGTTTTTTGCGCAAGAAACCTATGAGTTTGCTCCCTTTGGACAGGTGGTTATTCCAGTAAGTGATGCTTTTAAAATAACAGCTGGTTTGCGTTGGCACTATACAGAACGCTTTGCCACAAGAGAAGGTCTTGTAAATACACTCACTCCTAGCTTCACTGTGGCAAGTTCTACAAGCTCTAGTGATATTAGAAAGAGCTGGAGTGAGCTTTTGCCTAAATTAGTGCTAAGTTATGATATCACCGATGATCATATGGTATATGCCAGTCTTAACCGTAGTTTTTTACCGGGTGGCTTTAATTACACCACTGATTTAGGCGAAGATGGTGTTTTTGACTCTCAAACCGCCTGGAATTATGAAATTGGTGCCAAAACAGCGTGGTTGAATAATCGTCTTTTCATTAATGTAGCAGCTTTTTATACGGACTTTAGTAATCTTCAGTCTCTCACTGTGAATCCTGTTACTCAAGAACGTATTACTGATAATGCTAAGAAAGCAACTGCTTATGGCGTTGAAATTGACGTAACGGCAAACCTTATGGAAGGTTTAAATGTGTTTACAGGTTTTGGTTATACACATGCTCAGTATGATGAATTTTTTACCTACGATGGTACCACAGGGGCTAAAATATCTTACGATGGTAATAGAATTGAATTTGTGCCGGAAGTTACGTTAAATGTGGGCTTTAGATATAACCATGAGAGCGGATTTTTTGCCACAAGCACAGTATACTATACAAGCGATTTGTATTGGGACGCTGGCAATGCCCACAAACGTCAAGGCGTTGCCACAGTGGATGCCAAAATAGGGTATCAGGGCGAAAATTTCGAAGCCTATGTATACGGGAAGAATATTTTCGATGCCGAATATCTTGCATATTACTACCCTGCAAGTAATTCAGGTTTTACAGCACAGCCCCAAACCTTTGGCATTGAGCTTGCGTATAAATTTTAAAATTGCCTTTAGAAATAGGGTGAGGCAGTATAATATAGCGTAGTTTTAATTATATGTTCTAACATCAGGGACAAAATGTAAAAGGGGAACTTTTAGGTAAAAAGTTCCCCTTTCACATGGTTGATGTGGAGTTGTTCTTATAGCGTTATTGCTTACTGCGTAAGGCAGAAATAATTTCTATGCGTGAAGCTTTAAATGCAGGGTAACCCCCAGCCATAAGGCCACACAAAAGTGAAAGGGCCATGACGCCAATAACTACCGTCATATTGTAATAGCTTTCTATAAAGCCGGTTAATGAAAGAGCATAGACGAATAATAGACCAAATAGGCTTCCGCCAAGACCGCCAAGTCCGGATATAAGTCCGGCTTCGCACAAAAATTGCTGTAAAATAACTCTGGCTGGTGTTCCCACTGCTCGGCGAATGCCTATCTCTGCCTTCCGTGAATGTACCATGAGTGTCATGACGGAAAAAATACCCAGTGACCCAATGCTAAAGGATATGCAAGCTCCGATAAATCCTAAAAGACTCATAAGTTCAAAAGCATTGACCACCATATCATCCACGTTTTGTGCCGTAGAAATGGTAAAATCACTCATGGTATTTGCTCTTATGCCGTGTAATGAGCGCAAAAGCCTTTCTAGGCTTGATTGTATATGTGTAAAATCTGCTTTATTGAAGAGTTGTATCCAAAATCCGTCCACATGGTCTTGAAAAGAGAACCTAGACATAAGTGTTGCTAAGGGCAAGAAGACCATTTCATCCAGATTTGTACCTGCGCTGTCTGCCCCAAGGGGGGGGAGCACTCCTAGCACCTTAATCTGACTATATTCAAATCGAATATGCTTCCCAAGGGCTTTTTCTGCTTTGCCAAATAAGCGTGTGGCCAATGCATGACCAAGTACGCATATGCGGGCTTGATTTTTTTCTTCATATGCAGAAAAAAAACGACCCACCAGAGGAATATAACCTCGTGAGCTTGCAAAATCACTTGTAACGCCAAGGAGTTGGCATGTGGAAGATAGTCCTCCATTGAAAATTTGACCTGCTTTTACAATATAAGGAATTCCTTGGGCCACAGCGGGAAATGTATTGACGATGTGTTCCAATTCTTGAGGCTTTAAGGTGGCGGCTCTGTGTAAGTTTGGGGCATATTGTGTTGTACTTTCTAGAGGAGGGTGAGGCACATGCTCATGTTGTTGCGTCAAATTTTGCATGGCATCGTTTGCTCTTGAAAACAAAAGCTGCTCCGGTGTAATGGTTATGATGTCAGCGCCAAGATTTTTAGCCTTTTTTTCCATTCCTTGTGTTAGGGAACCAAGTATGTGGATCACTGCTGTAAGTAATAAAGCTCCCAAAAAAACCCCAAGAATAGAAAGCATGGTGCGTCCTTTGGAGCGTGAAAGATTTTTTGCAGCAGTACGAAAGGTTCTTAAGAAAAATGCCTGTGTAGATGTGTGAGGGGACATTATGCTTCATCCTTAAGGGCTTTAATGGGAGAAAGTCCTGCCGCCATTTGCGCAGGTCGCACAGCAAATACAAGCCCTATACCCGCTGCGCCAAGAAAGGCCATGCCAAATAAAAAGCCCGATAAAGAAATGGTAAGCAGTTCAAAGCGTTCAAGAATCTTAGAGATCAAAATTCCCATCACAAGTCCGCCAATGGCGCCCATGAAACATATAATAAGAGCCTCCCACAAAAATTCTGCCAAAATATCTGTGTGTGTTGCGCCTAAGGCTTTTTTTAATCCAATTTCACGTTGTCGTTCTGCTATGGATATATGAAAAAGGTTTGCCAACACAAAGCCGCTGACAAAAATGGACGTGATCACTGTGAGCCCAAGAAAAATTATGACACCGCCTTTTAAAAAAGTTATGAACGCAAGAACATCGCCTGCAGTAAAAAGGATGAAATCATCGGCTATGGGTGAGGGTAGGGGCGGAAGGTTGTGATTGGCTCGCATGACGGAACGCACGGTTTCCACATGATGAGGCATATTCTCTAAAGCACTGCCCGGTGCGAAACTTACTCTTATTTGGAAGAGGTGCTGCGGAGAAAAATCAAAACGCCGCATCATGGTTGTTATGGGCATAACAACTCTATCATCTATTTCTATGCCGTCTGAGGCAATGCCCGTGGGTTTTAAAATGCCTATGACAGTGAAGGGCACGCCAAGAACAGAAACTCTTTCTCCAAGGGGATTTTTTGTGTCAAAGAGCTTTTCTGCGGTGATACTTCCCAAAAAGCATACGGTGCGTGCATTTGTGACATCGTCAGTGGTGAAATCTCGCCCTTTCACCACAGGCCATGACCATGTTTTACCATGTTCTTCTTCTGTTCCACCCAAAGAATCTGCCGCATGGGATTTGCCATTGCCACTGACGATAACACCCATGGAGTATAAAAAGGGTGCAACTTTAGTAACGCCTGGAATGTTTTCGCGCAGGGTATGCACATCGTCCCAGGTGAGGGTGAGTGTATTTTTACCAAGGCTTTGGCCGGTGGCGTCACCACTCATAATATTTACTGCCGTGGGGCCAAAGTATGCCGCAATTTCCTGAGCTTTGCGTTCTGCGCCTTCCATGGTGGCCACAATTATGGTCAACGATGTTACCGCGAGCATAACAGCGCAGCAGGTGAGCAAAGAGCGTAACATAGAGCGGCGAATGGAATGAATAGCTAGCCATAAGGCGCGAAATATTTGACATATAAACACGCCTCCCCTCTCATATTTCTGGTGTAAGTAGTCCATTTTTCACTCGAATACATTTTTTAGCAGCTTTGGCAACGTCTGCATCATGTGTTACCAAGATGATGGTGGTGCCTTGTTTGTTGATGGCTTCAAAAATATTTAAAATTTCAATACTTGTTTCAGAATCCAATTGGCCGGTGGGTTCATCGGCTAGAAGCAGGTCAGGATTATTAAACAAAGCTCTAGCAATGGAAACGCGTTGTTGTTGTCCACCGGAAAGTTGTGCAGGAGTGTGGTTTTGCCAATCTGCAAGGCCCACTTGGCTAAGGAGCTCTTTGGCTCTAGAGCGTAAAGTATGCAATGGGGCCTTTGAATACATGCCGGGAAGCATGACATTTTCCAGTGCTGAAGTTTTAGGCAGAAGATGAAAACTCTGGAATACAAAGCCAATAAAACGGCTTCGCAATTGACTGGCTTGATCATCACTTAAATCATAAACATCTTGATTATTAAGTAAGTAAGAACCGGAGCTTGCCTTATCAAGCAATCCCATGATGTTGAGTAAAGTGGATTTTCCAGAGCCGGAAGTTCCCACGAGGGCCAGATAATCACCTTTATGCACTTCAAGAGACGCATTTTGTAAAATAACATGGGCGCCAGCATTTTGAGGATAGATTTTTGATATCCCTGACAGGGCGATTACGGGAATATTTTTATTCATAGTTTTCATGTTTTTTTTCTTGTAATGCGGTGGGTATTGTGGGCGGAAGTGTCACATCAGTTGCTACCAAATCACCTTCTTGTAAGCCCTCTCGTATTTCTGTGTACTTATCTCCCTCCAATCCTGTGGTTATGTTAATGGGGGCACTGTTGCCCTGAGAATCAACTTTAAATAAAAATTTTTGCGATCCTATCCACTTAAATGCGTCATTGGGTAAACGCAAAGCCTTGTCCTTGGTGCTAACCACCACGTTGCAGCTTGCTGTCATTTCAGGGCGTAGCATTAAAGCCGTTTCAGAACTAAGACGTACCAATGCTCTATAATACACTATATTATTACGTAGTTCAGGGCTTGGATGCAGTAAGGCAATGGTTCCAGAAAAGGTTGTTTTGGGGTAAGCCTCTACGCTAAAGCGTATTTCTTGCCCTGTGGAAACTTCACCAATATCGTTCTCGTCTATATAGACGCGCAATTCTAGCCTTTCCAAATCAAGCACAGTGATTAAGTCCACAACTTGCAAGCCAGCAACAACTGTCTCTCCTTCTTGAGCCGTGATATTACTTACGGTGCCGTCAATGGGGCTCACAATTTTTGCATAAGAAAGCTGAATGGCCGCAGCATTTTTTTGCGCTTCTATTTCCTCTATATTGTGAAAGAGTTGTTCTTTAATAAGTTCGTATTCTTTTTCCAAGCGATTTTTGATTGTTGTATTAAGCAGTACCGTCTGCTGAGCTGCTTTGTGCTCATGCTCAGTTCTACTGAAATCCATGACGGTGGCAGCATTTTCGGGGCGTAGCTTTTTATACATATCATGCAATGTTTGTGTATACTTTGCTTGGCTTGTGGCAATGTCTATTTGAGCTTGTGCTTCGATAATTCTTTGAGGGTATGTTGCTTCATGTAGGCGCAATTCTTTTTTTAGTCCCTCCAGTGACGCAGTGAGTCTGTTATATTCTTCTTGTTGCTCCCTAGAGTCCAATTCGGCAATGAGTTGCCCTTTTTTAACTGTATCTCCTAAGCGCACGTGTAATTTTTCAATGACACCTGTAAAGCGTGAACCGGTTTTTACCTCTGCTCCCTCAGTGGGCTTAATAAGCCCTGTGGCGTGAAGGGTGCGTTCTATTTTACCGCGCGTAATGGGAGCAGAACTTTTTACTGTAATGCTTTGCTGCGCTGATGTTGCACTCATATGCCAACATGCTAGGAGAAAAATAAAAAAAACTGCGCTGACAACTACATATTTTTTCTTATGTTTTTTTATGGAACTAATCATTGTTATACTGCTTTTTTTCAAGCCAAAAGGTTTTATAGACACGAAGACCCAAAAGTATTGAAACCATTGTTAAGCCCATGGAAAGAGCAATCCACCAACCTTGAATTCCCAAAAATGATTGCGATACATGTAAGCCAAAGGGAAGGGGCATGCCGGAAATGACATAGCCAAGGGGTATGCAAAATAACCAATATATACCGGATGTCATGAGAAAAGGAGTTACGGTGTCCCCAACGCCACGCAAAATTCCCACGAAGCAGATTTGGATGGCATCGCTAAATTGAAAAAAAGCGGCAATTTGAATGAGACCCGCGGCAATGAATATGACAGCGACATCTTGAGTTAAAAATGCCGCAAGTTCTGAGGCTGCAAAAAACATGATGCCCGAATAGGCCATTCCAATAAGGCCAGCCAGTGTTACAATGCCCACTACAGCTTGGCGCAATGCCTGGGCATTGTGTTGTCCATGAAGTGTGCCGATGCGAATGGATGAAGCAAGGCACAGGGCGGATGGTGTGGCAAAGAAGAACATCATACAACTGAAGGTCACCTGATGGGCTCCTAGGGCAACAGCTCCGCTGGTGCTTATAAAGAACGATATGACAGAAAAGATTAAAAACTCAGAAGTGATGCTAATTCCTATGGGGATGCCAAGTTTAGCCAATTGAGAGATGTCTGCGTGTTTGGGCAGGGAAAAGTGAGTAAAAAAATTTTGCGTAGCCTGCACAGGAGTCCATGTAATATACCCCGCAAGCATAAGAAAAAATGCGCACATGCCAAGGGCGGTGGCAATTCCACACCCTGCAATACCAAGTTTAGGCATGCCAAGGTTGCCAAACATAAGCCCATATTTAAAAAGGACATTAAAGCAGACCGTAAGTACGGACATCACAGTTACCGGAAAAACTTTTCCTTGGGCTTCACAATAAAAACGCAAGGTCGCTGCCATACCTGCAAATGGTAAGCCCCACATAAGGCTTTGCAGATACGCTTGAGTAGGCTTAATAAGTTCTCCTGTAACGCCGAACCAAGCAATGTTTAAGGAAAGTGCATAGGTGATTGCCGAGGAGAGGAGCCCCAAACTTAAGCCAAACCAAAGTCCTTGATGTGCTGTTTTACGTCCTTCTTCCATATTTGCGCAACCTACGTGCTGAGAAACGGTTACGAGCACACTTACAAGTACACCTATAACAAACATGTATATGGGTAACCATAATGCCACTCCCAGAGCTACCCCGCCAAGTTCAATAGTGCCAAGGCGTGCGGCGAAAGCCGTATCTATAACTCCATTGATAATATTGGCGTATTGTGAAATGAGAATTGGCCCAAATAAGGGCAAGATGCTTGGTAACTCACGACGAAATGCCGTTGGAAAAGATATGTTATTGAGTGCTGTCACAAAAAAATCTCCTTACTGTGTGTGGTGCTAATAACCTGCAATATACAGCAAGGAAGAAAAATGCTTTACTCAAATTATTTATATTTTTACTCATTTTCTATAGCTATTCAAAAAGTATGAGTAAAACTTCACTACAACATGTTCATATCAGATTATAGTTTACATAAAATTCGAGGCATTCTTCAGTCAGGATATATCCATATTTAGTACAAGCGGGGCAGAACTTTGAGCTTAAAACCTTATGTGAAGAGTTGCTTGTTTGTGTGGCTAAAATTTGATATGTGATAAAAATATTTTTGGGGAAAAGCATGGATTTATTCCCAATCATTTCTTTGTGTCTACAATTACCGAAAAGAGAAAGCTTTTAGCTGATATCGCTCGGCGTGCTGGCTGGGTCGGTTGTAATTTTCTTGTAACACACGTTCCACAATAAAGTATCTTCACGTTATGGATGATGGACGGTTTATTCATAGAGATATTGTCATTGTAGAAAAACGCCCTGACAATAATAATGTGCAAGCTAAGATTCGTCAACAATTACAGGCAGTACAAGGTAAAGCTTTTCTACAAATATATATTATATGTTTTACTGAGCTTGATGTAATTAAATTTAGGGAAAGTATATATCCTTTTCCTTTATAAAAAATTTAACTTTGAATAAATATAATATATGTCTACTAGGAAAACTATGAGTTTTATTACTTCTAAAATAAGTACTCTTATGCTATGTTTTTGAGTTGAGGAACGCACGATGATTAGTATTTTCAAGCCATATGTATTACTTTTCTTTACATTTTTTTGTACATATAGTTTTCATGCATTGGCATGGGCAGAGCCTTATCTTGATAACTTCACCCAATCAATATCTTATTTGGAAACAGCGCAAAATACCTCTGCAGGATACAAGACAAACCAAGATTATAAACAGAGTAATATACAAACGGAGGAAGAAATTTATAATGATTTTATGAAATCTAGAAGGCAGTTGGGTGATTTGCACCTAGATACTATTACTTTGTTTGGAAAATATGTAGGTGTTCTTGAAAGCATAGGAAAACATAGGGAAGCAATATCTATTTTAGAAGAATATTTAAATTTATTTAAAATAAGCAAGGGGGAAAATAGCGCTATAGTTAAAGCCATAAAAGGTGATATAGCAAAATTATACATTCAATTGGGGGATTATGCTTCAGCTGAAAGTATATCAGCAGGCTCAACATTTACAGAACAAGGAAGGCATAAAAATGCCATAGATAAAGCTAAAAAAGATTACGAAGATGCAAGAAGTATGTATAAAAAAATAAATTATTATGTACTTGTAAAGATGTATGATTATGTTAATTTATATTATAGTCTTGATGATTTCGAATTTGTATATATTTTTTTAAAAAAGAATATACCCCCACTAAGTTCTTTTGACGGTGTATCAAAGAAGAGTTTACTGTCTTTGTATAAGTTGTATTATGAAAGTGCTTTAAATACGGGAAGAAAAAATGAAGCAAAAAAAATTTACTCTCAATATGAATTGAATATTGATTTTATAAATGAAGTTCCAAATGAAAATAAGAATATTTTAGATGTTTTAACGGAGGTAGAAGCTCTTTATGGTTCTTATAAGGATAAGGAGGCTCGTGAGCTTTTAAATAATATGCTCCCTATCATTATTCGAAGGAATGGTAAGTATGGGAAAGAAACTGTATTTGCTTTGCTGTTAAGTTCTCTCTTGCACATGAACAAGCAGCAGATTTCTTTATCGGAAAATCAATTGTATGAAGCTCATGCCCGTTATTTAATGACACAAAGTGTTTTAAGTAGAAATTTTACATATTTAACTGGAATGCTTAGGCTTTTTGCTCTGAAAGATAAATCGCGTGAAAGTGCTATTTTTTGGGATAAGGTTGCTATCATGACCTCTCGTGCGCAGCGTTCGAGTAACGTAGGTCTTGAACGACAAACCCAATTGACATTTTTTAATAAATTTAAAGAAATATATCATTCTGCCATAGAGAGTCTTCTTGCCATGGGAAGAAAGAAAGAAGCTTTTTTTGTACTCAATTTATATAAAGAAGCTGAATTAGATGATTTTTCACGGGGCAAAATTTTCCAAGAAAATATAGCTGAAGATTTTTTTTCTCCACAAGAACTTGTTTTATACGAACAATATCTTGTTATACAAGCTGGTTTCAAAAATATTGGTGGCGAAATAATTCGTCTTGAAAATAAAAAACAGTCGCTTTCTTCTCAGGAAAGTGAAAGGCTAACTGAACTTACAAGACAAGCTGAGCTTCTCAGAGATGAACTTATTGATTTTACAACAAAAGTACATAGTACATTAGTACAAACCCCAAGCTATTTAAATGTTGGGGCGAAAAATTTACAGTTAGTTCAGAAATTACTTTCCCATATGCAATCTTCAGTTTTTATCCATACCGTAACATTTGTCGATAAGGTATTCATATTTTTAACAACACCAAAGTATCTTATTGTAAAGCGTGTTACAATAAATCAAGAAGACATACAAAATTTGGTAGTTAAATTTCGTACCGAACTTATGAATCCACAATTAAATCCTCAAAACACTGCTGAAAAAATTTATGATATTTTGATGAAGCCCATAAGTAAAATTTTGCAAGAAGAAAATCCTAAAACTCTTGTTTTTTCATTGGACGGTAATTTACGGTATATTCCTATGAGCGCTTTACATGATGGCGCGCAGTGGTTAGTGGAAAATTATGATGTAGCTCTTTTTACAGATGCTGCACGTACCGCTCTTTTAAGCAAAAATGCACTGCATACCAGTATAACAGCTTTGGGGGTAACTAAGGCGCATGGTTCTTTTAGTTCCCTCCCTGCTGTGGAAAATGAAATTAAAAGCATTGTGAAAAAGGGTAATACAGGAATATTATCAGGGGATTATTTTCTAGATTCTGATTTTACTTTGCATACATTGCAAGGCGCATTGCAAAAGAAAACACCAATTTTGCATATTGCCAGTCATTTTTCTTTTACATCTGAGGATCAAAAGAAATCATTTTTATTGCTGGGTGATGGCACTACATTAACTATGGGAGATATGTTTGACTCGCAAAAGGGGCTTTCATTTGCACACGTGGATTTACTCACCTTATCTGCATGCAATACAGGAAGTGGTGTGAGTGCGGGAAATGGGCGTGAAATTGAAAGCTTTGGCGCCCTAGCACAGCAGCGAGGTGCACGAACTGTTATGGCCTCTTTGTGGCCTGTATCTGATGCTTCAACGGCAGCTCTTATGAGCGAATTTTACTCCCAGCTTGCTTTAGCTACAAAAGGCACAGCTTTGGCTCAAACACAAAGAGACTTTTTACAAAAAAAAATCACAGCACAAAGTACGTATGCATTGCGAACGCAAAGAGGAAAAGTGCTTTCCAGTAAGACAGAAAAAAAAATGTCCAGTAATAATGACTGGTCACATCCATTTTTTTGGTCATCTTTTATCCTTATGGGAAATTGGAATTAACTCTAGCAATAGATTCTTTTAGCTTGTAACGGTAGAATAAAGTTGATTTTTTTAAGAGCTATTTTGGCTTGGTGTTGACGAAGTGTTGTTTTATTATCAAAGTTACATTTGAAACTTTTAAATATGTGTGTTGTTTGTGTGTATGTCAGATAAAAACAAATAAAAGAAGGGTATGTTTATGCGAAGAGTTTATGTGTTTTTGCTTTTATTTTTCCTCTCTTGTCCGCAGATTGGATATGCAAATGATTCTAATTTGAAATTATCACCAATGGTTACTGCTATTTTAGAAAATAATTATCAAGCTACTGAAAAAGCAGTAAATAACGGGGAAAATACTAATTCAAAAATTAAGTATGGCCTTACTCCTTTAATGATTGCTATTCTTAAAGATAATTTTGATATAGCAAAATTACTTATCACAAAGGGTGCTAGTGTGCATGTTTTTGACACTGGCGGATATTCAATTATGGCAAAAGCAAAGAAGAAAGATGGTAAAAATATTGACTATTTTTTGCGTAAAGGCATTGCAGAAAAAGGAATCACGTATGATACGTGTTCAGTGCTTATGATTGCATCTTTTAGTGGTAATGCTGATATAGTGCGATTAGTTCTCAAAAAAGGCGCCAACGTTAACGCATATAGTGAATTTGGATATACGCCTCTTATTTCTGCTTCTGGTGAAGGGCATACAGAAATTGTGAATGTTCTTATAAAAAATGGAGCTTCCATCGATACTGTTTCTAACACTGGTATTAACTCCCTCATTGCCGCGGCCATGGATGGTCATTTAGAAACGGTAAAGTTTCTTTTAAAAAATGGTGCTGATATACATTTTCAGGCCATGGGTGGAGGAACGGCTCTTAGCGCTGCTGTTTATAATAATCAATTTAAAACTATTGAATTGTTATTAAAAAATGGAGCGGATGTTAATGTTGAAAATAATAGCGGAGAAACTCCACTCATGATTGCAGCAAGAGTAGGGTATGCTGATATTGTAAAGTTATTGTTACAGTATAAGGCTGATATAAAATTAAAAAGGTATACTGATGGAAATACCGCTCTTGAAATTGCAAAAGAAGAGGGACATGCAGATATAATCACCTTACTTAAAGGCTACTAGAATGTATCTCATAATTTAGTCTGAGCTGAATCATGTTGGATTACTGCGCCAAAAAGACGTTTGGCGGCTAGAAGCTACTCAAAATACCCCAGAAGGCGGAGTTCTTATTTTCTGTGTATGCTATATGACAGATAATTATGATGTTAAAGGATTAGGGTTTAGCCGGCCAGCCGTGATATTGTCTGTCATGGCATTTCAGTGTAGCATAAAGCTGCCTTTAGTAGGAATGGGCGTGAAGATCAGCACTTTGAAAATGTTTTTACTACGTGAGGAAGAAATATGTATATGAGCAAACAAGGTAAGGGGTTTTCAAAATACTATGTAGTTGCTTTATTGATTGTATCTTGTTCTTTTTATACCCTATGGGGGCAAGCTGCATTGGCCTTTAGTGAAGTAGAATCCGTGACTACTTTTCGATCAGATAAAAAATCTCTTTCACTGCCCTTGCTTGCTGTGCATGTATCTGCGAACGCATCTCAAAATACTGCACAAATTGAAGAGGCTTTGGCTCCTTTATTAGGCACTGCGCTTAGTCTGGTGGAAAGTCAGAAGCAGGCCTCTGTTATTTTAAGCGTATCAGCAGATAATACAGTACAATGCACAAGTGCAATAGACCCTTCTTTTCAAAGTCGTTTTACTTTGCCTCAAGAGAAAGAGCGTTTTCTGCAAAACATACTCGCTTATGCTCACAGCCTTGGTGTGCGCTCTTTACAAGGTTCAACTGCCTTTGAAGATGTTATTTGGAGCGTACACATGTGGGAGCCTGCGCGGGCAGGGGAGAGTGGTGCGCAAAATATTTATGGTGAATTTTGGAAGCCTACAACAGATATTTCAGTTAGCGAGAAAAATGTTACAACTAGCTATCAGGGCAGAACTTTGCTCTCTTTTTCTTTTACAAATAACTCTCCAGAAAATTTTTATGCCTATTTACTAAATGCTACCAATACAGGGCAAGTTATTCCTATACTTGCACCAGAAACGTTAAACAATGCACAAAATACGCTTCTAATGCAAAAAAAACATATGGTAGAAAACATTTACTTAGAGTTGGGCTCCCCAGAGGAACAGGTATTACTTATTCTTTCTCGCGAGCCGCTTGCATTTCATCACTGGCAGCAAGAAAACTTTGAAGGCATAACACAAAGTTTTTTGCGAGCTTCAACTTCTCCTTCGGCAGAAAATTGGTCTAGCAGAAAGCTTACATATATTCAAAAGTAAGAGTGCGTAACTGTTATGTCCCAGTATCAGAACTCTTTTGATATTTTTATCAGCTATTCGCGGGCAGACAATAAAGATGCCAGCGTGCAGCAATTTATTGCTTTGCTTCAAAAGCAATATAAAGAAGTGTTTTCTTCAGAACTCTCTATTTTTTTTGACATAAGAGATATTGAGTACGGTGAAGATTGGGAAAGACGCTTACACACCAGCTTGAAAAATTCGCACCTGATGCTTGCCTTTGCTTCAGAAAATTATATTAACTCTGAATGGTGCCGCAAAGAATGGCGCGTATGGTGCGAGGTAGAACGTAGCCGAGGGTGGCTCAGTTCCATGCTTTTTCCCGTGTATCACGCGCCCATAGAAGATGCGTGGCAACGCGTGCAGAATTTTGAGATTCAAAAGAATATTTTTAACAAAAATAGTGTATTGCGCGATGCTAATGTGGCTTGCGCTATGCAGACAGATAAAGACGCGTGCCTTGCAGACCTTTTCTCACGCCAGCTTGTGGATATGACGACGTGGTCTTCTTTGGAGGATCATGAAAAATATGCACAAACTTTTGGTTTTGTAAAAATACTTCACAAAAAAATTCAACAAATTCAAAGTGTCAACACAAAATCTGGGCAGGCTTTGCCCCCAAATCCACATTTTCGTGGACGTATTTATGAATTAAAATCTTTACGTGCGTGTTTTGCGAGAGCTCAAAAAGGCTTGGTTCCTATTATTCATGGCATTGCTGGCGAGGGAAAAACCGCTTTTGCCGTGGCTTATGGCCATGCCTTTGCTTATGATTATCCTGGGGGTGTTTTCTTTGTGCCTTGTTCTAGCATGGAGACATTAACGGATTGTTTTTATGCACTCGCAGAAACCTTGAGCCTTCAAATCGATAATATTTCTAATGAAAATTTGGCCTTACAGCAAATTTGGCAATGGTTACAAAATAGGCCTGGTGGACGTTGTTTAGTCATTTTTGATCATGTGGACCATGCCCAAGTTTTTTTGGAAAAGGACTTAACTTCTCTCATACGCACAGATGATGCGGTGCATATTCTTATGACAACACGCTGTGCTTGCCATTCTTTGGGGGCTACTGCCATTCCCATTCATATGGGGAAAATGCAAATAATGGATGCCTTTGATGTACTGGCCAATTTTCGCCCGTTCACTCGTGAAGAAGAAGATACGGTATTAAAGATTGTTGAAAGCCTTGGCGCGCATGCTTTAAGCTTGCAACTGGCTGGAGCTTTTTTGCGAGAAAATGAGGATGTTTCTTACGAAGACTTTGCAGCAGAGCTTATGAGCGAAGGGGTACTCAATGTTCTTGAACAGACCACAGATGTGGCAAAGAATATCGATTATTCGGCATTTAAGAGCATAGAAAAACTTGTTTTACCCTCCTTGGAAAAGTGTAGCCCAGAAGAAAAAACTGCGTTGCAACTTATTGCTCTTTTGGCTCCAGATAGTGTCATAGGTCCGTGGATTCAAGAAACTTTGGAAATACTTTATCCAAAAACCATGCGAAAGAAAGGTTTGAAAAATCCTTGGGCAGCTATGGTGCGTAAATTTAATGGTTTGAGCTTGTGGCAAGAGCAAGAAAGTAAAAATATGTACTCCATGCATCGTTTGGTGCGTGAGGTTATTCATAAGCACTATATGGAAACCTCTACTGTTATTTCATTGCGCTCACTTCTTTACCTTTTGGCCATTGAAAAAGCCGATACCTATAAAGACGGCAACACGGCATGGCCTTTGACTTTTTTTCTTGAATTATTGCCAACCCTTTCTTTATGGCGCCACGATGGAGAAGAGGGGGAAGGTTTTTTATGCTTGCTTGAAGTGCTTATGAGTAAAATAGTGCGCGGTACCGGTCATGAAATGAGGGGAATAGAGCTGATAAATGCTGTATTAGCAAATGCATCTGTACATGCCAATTCTATGCACTCTTTAGTGCTCAGCGCTTCTCTTTTAGCGTGTAGAGGGCAAAGCCTTCTTGCTTGTGGAAATACAGATAGAGCTTTGAATGATTATGCAAAGGCTTTGGATTTATTAAAAGATATATCATTTGATGTAATAAATGTTCCTAAAGCGCTTATGCAAAAATGTGTAGAAATATATGATTATGCCGGAGAAGCTGAGCGCGAGCAAGGTAATATACAAAGGGCCTTAACTTTACATAAAACTGCCTTTGCTATTTTAGAAGAGCTTTCTCAAAGGTCACAGAGTGATACCTTTTTTTTAGAAGTGGAAAAATGCTATACATGGGACCATATGGCCCGCACCTATAGAAGGCATGGGCAAGGTGATTTTATGCAGCAAGCTTTGGAGCTTTATAGCTTATCACTCGAAAAAAGGCAGCAGCTATGCAAAAAAGAGCCAAACAACCTTCGTTTGCTTAGGGATTATGCCAACTCTCATGACGCGCTGGGCGAACTTTATAGCATGCAAAATCACGCGCAGGCCGAGCAATATTATGCGCGAGCCTTGGAAATTCGTTTGGAATTGCACCAAAAAGACCCAGATAATATTCTTTATAAGCGTGATTTAAGTATAGCGTATAATCATAGGGGCGATATGCTTTTGCGTTGTAAAAATATAGCGGAGGCGGAAGCATATTTTTGTAAAGCGTTGCAATTACGTAAAGATATGTTTGAAAAAGATTTGAATAATTATCAAATAGCCTATGATTACTCTTTTTCTTTGCTTAAAGTGGGCGATGTGTGTTTGGCAAAAAATACTGCCATAGAAATAGATGATCAGCATATGCAGGTAAAAAAACTGTATGAAGATGCAAAGAAAATACGTAAAAACCTTGTGGCAAAATTACCGGGTAAGACGCAGTGGTATAGCGGATTGGCCGGCGCTTGCTATAAATGCGCCGCCCTATATATGGCCATGGGGCAAATAGAACTTGCAAGAGAAAATTTACTCCAGTCGCAAGATATTATTAAAAATATTATGGCCACGATATCTGAATGCAATCCCCAAAGGGGAGAACTTGAAAACAATGTGCAAGCAATTCAGCAAAAATTACAGACTTTATAATACAGGGCAAAGAGGGGCTTTTTATGTATAAAAAATATGTATGCTTATTACTAGTTATAAGTACCTTGCTGGGCTTTTCTTTTTTGTCGTGTACAGCTTTTGCCAGTGAAAGCCCTCAAGATTTTTTAGCTTCAGTACAAAAAGATATTCAGCATGGAAAATTTGTCCATGCTGAAAAACGCCTTGAGGTCTTTTTAAAAAAACAGCAAAAGGCCTCTTCTCAATCGAGGGAGTTTTTGACGGCGCAAATCATGCTGGGCCACGTGATTATCTTACAATATGACATGGAAAGAGCAAAAGACTTCTTTGAAAAAGCGCGTACCACATGGCGTAAAATCTTAAAAGCAGACGATCCTCTGGCTTTGAAGTTTGACTATGAATTTGGTTTATTATTGATGGCACAGAATGATTTTTCAGCTGCGCAGAAAGTTTTTACGAAAACGTACGCCGGCCAAGAAACAAGCTTGGGCTTAGAGCATGAAGACACGTTAAAAACGCGTATAGCTTTGCTGGATGCTGAACAAGAGCTTGACGCTAAAAAATTACAAAAAGAACCTTTTGAAGCCTGCATTATCCAAGTGGAGACTAGTGCTCAGGGGAATAGTTATCTTTTGAGCCAAGCTTTTAGTTCTTACGCTCGTTATCTTCACCACATTGATAAATCCCAAGAAGGGCTTCCGCTATTGTTGCAACACTATGAAAACACAGTGAAAAAATACGGTAAGGTGAGTTTTCAATCTCTTGCGGCCTCGCAGCAATTAACAGATTTCTATTTTAAAATGCAGCATATTGATGCTGCGCAGCAAAGAGCCATGGAAGATATTGAAGCCATCATACAGCTTGAAGGCCCGCAAAGTGAGCTTTTAACGGATAAATATAATGCAATGGGTGCATTTGGTTTGATGCAAGATGATTATGTTTTGGCAGTGAACTATTGGCAAAAAGCTCTTGATATGTGCCGAAAACTTTATGGAAATACCAGCAACAGAACACTTTCTAACGTGAATAATTTAGCTTCAGCTTTGCGACATTATGGGGATTTTGAGCAAGCTAAAAAGCTCTATCTGGAAGCTATTAACATTTCAAATGAAAATGATATAAAAGATGATGACTTAGTATTTTTCATATATATTGGTCTTTCTCATGTGTATATGGGGCAGCAAAAACTTCAAGAAGCGCAAAAAGTTTTGCATGACTTGAAGAAGAAAATGAACTCAATGAAAACTGAGCCCTCCATGAAGCTTTATTTACGTGCGAGGCTGGCTGCCACGATCTTAAGTATGGGAAAGGCGGATGAGGCTTATGCAGAGCTTAAAGATGTGTATGCGCAGCAAGTGAAGCTTTTGGGGAAATACAATGCTCATACGGATGAAACTCTTAATTATTTGCGTCAAGCAGCCCTGAGTACTATTAATTTTATGGAGGGTCAGGACCTAACCCGCTTGCTCATGGGACAAACATTTTTGCAAAGAGGCTTTGCTCATCATAATGTGGCTATGCAATTTTCTAATGTTGCCAGTATAGGTGTGGAAATTTCGTCTGAAAGCACGAGACATTTTTCTTATAATTTATCCATATTTTATAATAAGGTTGCCATGCTTTGTTTACGCATGGTACGCGACACCAATGAAGGTTTGGATAAAGAGCTATTGGAAACATATCAAAAAAGAATAGAGGCCATATACCACAATACATTGGAGCTTTTATATAAAACTGGTAGATATCAAGAAGCTTTCATGGTTATCAACCTTATGAAAGAAACAGAATTGGATGACTTTTTGCTGGAAAAAACAGAACATGTAGATATTATAGAAGATTTGTTTAACTTTGAAGAGCGTAAGTTTATTAAGCAACTTTTAGAAATTACAAAAAGATTACAAAGTTTAGGGGAAAAATTACTGCCGCTTGAAAAAATACGAGCAAGTCTTTCAGATCAGCAAAAAAAAGAAGCACAGACTTTAGATAAGCAAGTAAGCGCTGTTATACAAAATGATTTAAAAACGTTTTTGGATAATTTGGTACAGTACTATTCAAATGAGACTAATGTTCAAAAACAATTGAATTTTACCGCTAGAAACTTGAATTCTTTAAGAAAAGTTGTGAATAGTATTCAGGGCACAGCCATGATTATTTACCCTATTGTTACGGGGGAGTATCTGTATACTTATGTCATTACGCCCACAAGAGTAAATGCCTATGCTGTGAAAGCCTCCTCTCAAGATGTCTTGCAATTGGTGACAGAGTTTAGCGGTGTATTGCAAAATCCTCGCGTGGATGCACGACCAGCGGCGCAAAAAATGTATAATCTCATCATGGATCCCATTGAAAACGAAGTGCGACGGACTAAGCCCAGCACACTACTTTTTTCCTTGGATGGTATTTTGCGTTATATTCCCATGAGTGCTCTATATGATGGCAATCAGTGGCTGGTGGAGAAATATGATATTGTGTACTTCACCGAAGGTGCGCGTGCCTCTTTACACAAGGGAGGAGCGCAAGGTAGCTCCATGGCTGCCTTAGGGCTTACGAAAGCACTTTCAGGTTTTAGTGCTTTACCCGCCGTGGCTGTGGAAATTGATGCCATAGTGCAGCAAGGAATTCATACCGGTATAGTGCAGGGTAAGGCTTTTCTGGATGACAAGTTCACCTATGAAAACTTTTCTCATGTATTACAGGAAAAAACACCCATGGTGCACATTGCCAGTCATTTCGCCTTTGATGCCATTAACCAAAGGGATTCTTTCTTGCTTCTAGGTGATGGTAAAAGACTTACCATGGGTGAACTTTTTAGCCAGCGCAAGGCCATATTGGAACATATTGATCTTTTAACCCTCTCTGCATGCAATACGGGTTCAGGGGTGAAAAGAGGTGATGGGCGCGAAATTGAAAGCTTTGGCGCATTGGCGCAACGTTATGGGGCAAAGAGCGTTATTGCATCATTATGGCCTGTGGCCGATGCCTCCACAGCCGTATTTATGCGAGAGTTTTATACAGAAAAAAATATTCATGGCCGACTGAAATCTTCTTCTTTAGCCTCGGTACAAAGGCAGTTTTTACAGAAAAAAATTACCTCTGCTAATTCTGAAACAGCCATGCTGGAACGCGGGAAAGTGATTTCTCCTGCTTCAAGTACGCCCCTTAAGCCATCTCAGAGTAGGGATTGGTCACATCCATTTTTTTGGGCACCTTTTATGCTTATGGGTAATTGGTATTAAAGCGCGCATGGAAGAACATAAATAATAAGAGGGCTATTATGAATAATAACACTATTATATCCACGTTTAAAACTTTGTGTTTGTGCACACTGTTTTTGTGCTTTTGCCCAAATACTATGTTTTTCGCGGTTCAAAGCGCTTCGGCACAAAGTCAATATGATCAAGCATCTGGCTTGGACACACAAAAACAGTACTCACAGGCTTTGCCATTGTATGAAAGCTTAGCAAAGCAAGGCCATGGAGAGGCACAATATAAAGTGGGCTCTTATTATTATGCAGGGCTTGGCACAAGTAAAGATTTTACCAAGGCTGTCTTTTGGCTACGTAAAGCCGTAACACAGGGGCATGCTGATGCCATGGTGGCCTTAGGAAATTGTTACTATAATGGTGAAGGTATCTTTGAAGTGAAGAAAAAGGCCTTAGAATTATATCTGATGGCGGCAGAGCTGGGTCACGCAAAGGGGCAATTGTATACGGCTATTTTGTATCAAAATAATGAATTGTATATGCGAGATATGACACAAGCTGTGTATTGGTATTACAAAGCTTCTGAGCAAGGTCTTGATGATGCTACGGTAGCCCTGGGGGAAATTTACTTGGAAAGTGAAGGTGTAAAGAAAGATACAGCAAAAGCTCTTGAATTTTTTACTATGGCGGCTGAGCGTGGCTTTGTATTGGCGCAAGAAAGGTTGGGGGATTTGTATAAGCCTAAATCGAAGCATGAGGTAACCGCTGAGCGAGCCATGGAGCTTTTTTCTAAACCTTCTAAAACCAATGATATCTTCATGGCCATGGCCAAGGAAGAAGCTAAGCGTAGCGGCATAAGTTTAGAAGAATATTTTAAAATACAATTTGGCGAACTCGATGATGTTCCCAATGATTTTGGTACATCTGTCATGTGGTACGCTTTGGCGCTAAAACAAGGTAGCGAACATGCGAAAATCATGTTGTCCTCCATGAAGCTGGACTATGGCAAGCGAGATTGGAAGGCCTATGTGGAAAGGCAAGCCCAAAAGAAGGTTATCAAACCCATTGCGACCTTGCCAAAGCCCAAGACGCAAGCCTCAAAAGCCCAACCAGCCGAAGCCCAAGCAGTCAAAGCTCAACCAGTCAAACCTAGGGCTCAAACGCCTTCTCCTTCTGTACAGGCCATAGCGCCGGCTCCCAAAAAGCCAGGTAAAGCTGTGCTTGTGCCCACAAGTAAAGACTTGTTAGGCCTTACAGCTTTTACTCCAGATCAAAAGCCTGATACCTGCCTACAAGTCATGGCTTTACATGTCAGCCCCTTGGTGGGGGTGCGCTTAGAAAGTATTCGCGGCATGCAGGCCTCATGGAAGAGTAAGGCTGTAAAAAGTAAAGCTCAAGGGGGGCTATTGATAGAGCACAAGGGGAAAATCCTCAATGCCCAAGACGCCTCTTTTGCCCTAGATGTTTCTAAGGGCGAACTTTTGTATGTATATGTACAAGATACTGGCGCGCTGAAAGATACAGCAACGCGTATGCGTGTCGTGTTTTTTTATGAGGATGGTTCGAGAAATTATGCTCTATTAGAGCGGTAGTAGAAAAAAATACTACATAAAAAGCCCTTTCAAAGTGTTTTGAGAGGGCTTTTTTAGGTGGTTTTTAAGATTGTTTTGCAAAATTGAGAAGGCTTTGGGGCCGTCCTCATGGTGCATTGTTCGCCTAGGTACTGCGGCAAAGGGGCTGCCCTTGGAAAGATTTTTCCAAAATGCTCTCTTTCTGTCTGCCCGAAGGGGGTGAGCCTTACGGATACAGAGAATTTTGTTGTATCTGTTATGGTTTGAACATCCTCATCTAAGAGTATAGTGATTCCTTACTAAATAGATTTTTTATCTAGTCCATGCTTAAAACCATGTCTCCACAAAATATGTCATCCACAAACATTTCTCAAAGCGTTACTAAGTTCATGCAGTAGAAAATCACGTAAGGGTTTTGGCATGCGCAATTTTAAATTACGCAGTTTTCATCTGGAAATTTGAATTTTTTTTACTCTTTAACTTTATCTAGGGTTAAATAAAATTTGTGTTTTATTTTTATTGTAATGCATTGGAAAGAAAGTAGTATTTTTGAATTCGGCACAATTAATACTGCACGTTTCGGTAAACGTTAACAATTTATTTTTGAATTTCAGCTTGACAATCACTTTCAGTTTGGTAAGTTGCGCAGAACAAAGTTAGTTAAATCTAACTTAGTTGAGTAAGTTAACCTCAAGTACAGAAATAGGTGATGTTATGCATGCTGAAAATCAGCCGAAAAAATTTAAGCCTTTGCAATTAGAAGATTATTTTGCTGCCGTGAGTGATAATCCTTTAACGCAAGCTTTTGAAAAGAAAATTTCTTTGCATCCTGGGCTCTCAGGTAAGAGGGTAGAGGAAGAGGACTATGCTTCTACCTTGGAAACTCTCTTGCAAGGTGAGCGCAAGGGGCGTTCTGTAGCCTATGTGCACGTGCCTTTTTGTCAGACACATTGCTTGTACTGTGGTTTTTACAATAAGCCCTATCGAGTGCAAGACAGCCATACGTATGCTGCTGTGCTGGAAAAAGAGTTTGCCCTGTGGGCAGAAAAACCAGCTGCGCAACAAGAACCCATTCATGCTTTGTATTTTGGCGGTGGAACTCCCACAGCTCTTGAACCGGAAGACTCTTTACGAGTGCTCAAAGCCGCCAGAAAATATTTGCCCCTTGCCAATGACTGTGAAATCACCATAGAAGGGCGTCTTTCCAATATTAATGAAGCTTCCGTGGCGTCCTATATGGAAGGCGGCGTGAATCGCTTTTCCCTCGGTGTACAAACTTTTCAAACAGATATTCGCCGTATGCTTAAGCGTGTGGGCAAGCAAGAAGAGCTCATTGCCCAGCTCAAGCTTTTGCAAGACACCAATCAAGCCGCAGTCATTGTAGATTTAATCTATGGCTTGCCTGAACAGACCATGCAACGCTGGCAAGATGATTTGGCGGTGATGGCTTCCCTTAATTTGGACGGTTGTGATTGTTATCAGCTGAATGTGTATGACCAAACACCCTTGGGTAAGGCCGTACAAGAAGGTAGCATTGAAACACCTCCAGACGTGCCAGCCAGAGCACAAATGTATGCCGAAGCTGTGCGCTATTTAGATGAAGCCTTGTATAAGCGTTTATCTTTAAGCCATTGGGGGCGCACCACACGCGAGCGTAATATCTATAATTTGTATGTGAAAAGCGATGCGCACTGTCTTGCCTTTGGCCCTGGTTCCGGTGGTAATATCAATGGTGTTTTCTACATGAATAATGGTGATTTTGATACGTGGGTGAAGAGTGTAGAGGCTGGAAATAAACCTTTGGCTTTTATGCAACGTCCTACCATTAAGCATAGAGGATTTAAGGCCATTGCTGAAAATTTTGAGCAAGGCTTGCTGGATGTACCGCAAGTGGAAAAAAACTTTGGTTCTGCCATGGTAGAGCGCTGTCGTCCTTTGCTGGACCAGTGGCATGGCGCCGGACTTTTAGAATATGTGCACGGTAGAGCAAAGCTCACCGTAGCGGGAGAGTTTTGGATGACCAATCTTTCGCAATTGTTTCTTAACTTTTTAAAGCGTTCTTTGGAGGAATCTTCTCATGAAGGTTAGTCAGTATTGTCGTGCCCTGTGCTTAATGGGGCTTTTAGGAGTAAGCAGCCTTGTACCAAGTATTGCCTTGGCCGCGCCCGCACCCACTACAGAGACAGAGCCCGTTATGGTAACGGCCACTCGCGTGGGTAGAGATTTACATCATGTGCCCATGTCTGTGGGTGTTGTGACGGCAGAAGATATTAAGAAAAACCCCGCCACCACCATTGGTGAACTGGTGCGTGACATTCCCGGTGTAGAGCTTACGCAAAGCTCCGCTGGCCTTATTCGTGTATCCATTCGCGGCGAGGGGGATCGTAGAACTCTTATTCTTATTGATGGGCAAAAAATCAGTGAGCATAAGTCCATGGATAGCGCTCCCATCATGATTGACCCTTCGCAGGTAGAGCGCATCGAAGTTATCAAAGGGCCTGCTTCTGTGTTGTATGGTTCCGACGCCATTGGCGGTGTGCTGAATATTATCACCAAGAAAAGCACCAAGGATGCCATTCACGGTAATGTGAGCGTGACGTACACTGGGCAAGATAATGGCCTTACTGAAAGTGCCAATATCTATGGGCATTACGAAGGTTGGAATTATCAATTTTCAGCTTCTAACTCCATGCACAATAAACTTAGCACACCCTATGGTTATATGCCAAATAGTGGCTACAGCCAGCAGAATTTTTCTGGTATGCTCAGCTATGATTTTACGCCAAATTTCACAGCTGGCGTAAGCGCAAGCTATTATCATTTTGACTCTGTAACGGGGGCGCCTGTATTAGAAAATGGCGAGTATGTATCTAAGCTTTATGATTCTAGTACAGGCACCTTTTCTGAGTATAAATTTTTAGTGGATATTCCCACATGGTCGCGCACAAAAGTTGGTGCCTTTGTAGAAGCTAAAGATGTAACAGATTATTTGGCGCGAGTGCGTTTTGATGCCTATTACCAGCATACGTATAAAAAAATGACGAATTTTATTAGTACTCCTGGAACAATGGGGCCGTATACTGGATGGGTTACGCCTGTGGACAATGATAGCAATAATAATCTACATACCATAGGTGCTTCTTTGCAAACAGATTGGACTGTAGGTGATAATCATTATTTTATTTTTGGATATGATTTCGCTCACGACACATTAAATGGTGATGATTATGATCATTTCAATATGACTCTAAGCCATCCTTCGCCTATGGTGCCACCCATGATTGTGGATACCAATACACGCCAATACTATGATGGAACACAAACCACGCATGCTCTCTATCTTTCAGGCGAAAGCCGCTTTTGGGATGAGCTCACTTTCCATTATGGCGCTCGTTACACCTCTGTTATTACAGGTATGAGAGTGGCTCATGAAAGTGTGAATGGTGGTCCTTTAACCGCAGTGGGTGAAACAGGGTCTGACGTAGCTTCTCGTGTGGTTTTCAATGCTGGCGTAGTATGGACTCCCATAGAAGAATTGGCCTTACGTGCCCATTGGGGACAAGGCTTTAGAGCGCCAAACTTGAGCGAAAAATATATTGAAAGTGCCATGGGTAACGGCGTTATTTATAATAATCCAAATTTAAAACCAGAAACATCAGATAACTTTGAAATTGGTCTTCGCTATAATGATGGTGGTTTTAATGCCGATGTGGCTGCTTTTTACAGCATTGCACATGATTATATTACTTCCATTGAAATGCTGACTAATGAGTTTCACTATAAGAATATTGCTCAGGCGCAAACCTATGGTGTGGAAGCAAGCTTAAGTTATACCTTTGAAAATGGTATTAAACCTTATGTGTCCGGTACCTATATGCGCAGACAATATAAGACAGATAGTTATGATACCTGGGATACCAATACACCAGCCATTACTGGTCGCGCCGGTGTGGCTTACTTTGGTTCACACTTTGACGATAGTGTAGATATTAATGCCGATGTGTATGTTCGTGGGCAAAGCGGGGCTAAGAGTTATGCTCATGATGAATTAACACCTAGCGACAGTAAAACCACTTCCTACCACGGCTACGCCACCTTTAACGCGGCTTTAGGTGCCAGCTTTGGCCCAGAAAAAGAGTGGAGCGTACAGGCTGAAGTGTTGAATATTTTCAATACCCACTATCGTGCTGAAACCACCTATCCAAACCCTGTAGAACCAGGAACCAGCTTTAACTTACGTGTAAGTTATAGCTTCTAAAGGAAAAAGTGCCGAGTTTTATTGACAATGAAGGTTACAATCGTTCACAATAAAACTTGGCACTTGTTTCTCTAATAGGAAGTTTTTTATGATAAAAGACAAAACAAAGCCCCATTGGGATGCACATGAACTGGTGGTTTTGGGTGTTTTTGCCGCCATCACTAAGGTGCTCACGGTGCTTATTGCTTTGGCTGGCGGGGGCATGAATCCTGTTTCGCTGCTAGCAAAAAATCTCATTTATACCACCTTGTTGATTATAATGCTCTATAAGGTGCGTAAACCCGGCACGCTATCCCTTTTTGTATTGGTAAACATACTCATAAGCATGTTGCTCATGGGTGGTTCTGCCACGCTTATTCCTTCCATGTTTGGTGCGGCCTTGGTGGCGGAAGCCTTACTTTTCTGCACCGGCGGCATTAAAAAATCGTGGGGGCCTTTACTTGCAGTGGGGCTTTTTGATTTGTTTTATAGAATTTTTTCCCTTGGTATGTCGTGGCTGTATATGCGCGAAAATCCAGCTATACTGTATATGGCTATTCCCATTGTGGGCCTTGGCTATGTGGGGGCGCTCATGGGTTTGTATACCGGGTATAAATCCGTAGGGGAGTTGCGTCATGCGGGCATTGTACGCTCTTAATGCGCCTTTACCTCAAGGTTTTGTGTATAACCTTGATGTAAGAGCCAAAATGTGTGTGAGTATTTTAGCTTCCATCATCACCGTGGTCATCAGTGCGCCCGAGGCTCAAGGTCTTTTACTTGTAGTTTCCGGTATATACGCCATGGCCATGCGCAAGCCCAAGGCTTTGCTCATTGCTTATGCCATCATGGCCATCATGTTTCTTATGGCCATAGGCTGTACGCTTATCATGAAAGAAATTTTACCGCAGCTCATGGCTAAATCTACCATAAGCTCCTTGGCGGTGCCCTTTATGCGTTCTGTGGTTATGCTACATGTCATTCTGCCTTTGGCGCTTACTTCGCGCATTCAAACTATATTAAATTCTTTGCGAGCCTTGCGCCTGCCTTTTTGTATCTATTTACCAGCGGCTGTGGCCATTCGTTTCATTCCTTCCTTCATGAGCGATGTGGGCCAAGTGATTGACGCCTTAAAAATTCGGGGCCACAAACCGGGTTTTTGGAATAGTATGCGTCATCCCATTCGCACCATGCGCTTTGTGTGCGCGCCGCTGTTATTTCGCTCTTTGCGCTCTTCGGAAGATTTAGGTATTGCCGCCGAGCTCAAGGGTCTTGGCATGGGTAAGAAAATGATTCCCTACAAACAAAGCCATTGGCACAGACGCGATACGCTTTTTATTGTAGCCACGGTGCTCACCATGGTAGCGGCCATAGCTTGCCAAGAAATTCTTAACCCTCATGCTGTTTCAGGAATGCCCTAATGTTAGAATTTAAAAATGTAAGCTATACCTATCCTTTTCAGGAAAAGCCTGCGGTAAAAAATATTTCCTTTTCCATTGCTCCCGGAGAGTTACTTGTGTGCACAGGGGCGAGCGGTTGCGGTAAATCTACCCTTATTCGTTTAGCCAATGGCCTTTGCCCTCAGTATTTTCAAGGGTATTTGCAAGGACACATTGAGGTGCTTGGGCAAGATACTCAAGGTAGAGGCATTGCAGAGCTTTCTTCTGTGGTGGGGACCTTGTTTCAAGATCCAGAGCAACAATTCTTCGCCCTTAATGTGGAGGATGAATTGGTTTTTTCCTTGGAATGGAAAGGCATAAGCCGTGAGGATATGCAAGCATCCGTAACAAGGGCTGTGGCTGAATTTGGTCTTGAACAATTGCTGGACGCCTCCATACACGCCCTTTCTGAAGGGCAAAAGCAAAAAGTTGGCTTAGCTTCTCTCAGCGCGCAACATACCAAGGTGCTTATTTTAGACGAACCCAGCGCCAATTTAGATCCTGAAGCCACTGAAGCTTTAGCTGTGAAGTTACAAGAACTCAAAGCGCAAGGTCTTACCATCTTGGTGGTGGATCATCGCCTTTATTGGCTACGAAATATCGCCGACAAAGTCTTGGTTATGCAAGATGGTGCTGTGCAAGAGTCGGGGGATTTTTCCCTTTTGGATGATGCTGAGCTAAGAGCACGCTATGGATTGCGCAGTACCACCGTGCAAGATGAAAGGTTACGCCTACCCGTATACCTTTCTAGCGAAGAACCTACACCGGAAAATTCTACGTCTGATTTTTCTCAGAGTGAAAGCCCCACATCTAACACACAGGGCCCTGCTTTGAGTTTTTCTGATTTGCACTTTGCCTATAAGGGCAAGGAGCCACTTTTTTCTGCAGCTAGGGCCCATATTGCTTATGGTATCACTATTCTTATGGGGGATAATGGCACAGGAAAAACCACCTTGGCCCGCATCATTGCCGGTTTGCAATCCCATGAGCAAGGGCAGTTTTTGTTACATGGAAAACCTTGCGATCGTAAAGAACGCATTCGCCAAACGGGCATAGTTTTGCAAAATGCCGATCACCAGTTGCATATGCGCACGGCTTTAGAAGAAGTGTGCACTTCTTTGGAAATTATGAACTTGCCCAAAGCAGAAATACAAGCTCGTGCTCAAGGCTTTTTGCAAGACTTTGGCTTGGCGCATTTAGCAGACAGGCATCCGCAATCTTTGTCCGGCGGAGAAAAACAGCGTTTGGTTATAGCTTGCGCTTTGGCTAAGAATCCTCAAATTCTCTTGTTGGACGAACCCACCAGCGGCCTTGATGGCACCAATATGCAGCGCCTTATAACGGTACTACAGCGTTGCCAAAAACAAGGCATATGCATTTTGCTTATTACGCATGATTTAGAGCTTTTACACCATGTGGGGACGTATGCTTTGCGCCTACCTCTCGCACAACATTCATAAGGAAAAAAATATGGAAAATCAAAGCTTACAAGAAAAAGTAGCTTCACTTTTGGAAGGAAAAAAAATTCACACCCTAGGCCATATGGCCCAAGAATGTGGTGTGAATGAGATGGACATTGCCAAGGCCATGCCTGAGGGAATGTGTTCGGTGGCTAAACTCAAAGATTTTAGCCAGCTTTGGGAAGAACTCACCACCTGGCCTGTGGCTACGTTTATTATGACGCATATGGGAAACGTTATTGAAATTAAAGGAAAACTCCCTAAGGGAAAGCTTGGGCATGGTTATTTTAATTTAGGCCATGGTTTGCCTTTAAGTGGACATTTGTATCCGGAAAGTATTGACTCCATAGGATTTTTATCTTTACCATTCATGGGCCTTGAAAGCTTAAGCGTACAATTTTTTGATGCGCAAGGTCAGGTTGTTTTTGGCATTTATGTGGGCCGCGAAAACCGTGTGCTTATTCCTGAAGCTAAAGAATCTTTCCTTTCTTTACGTGAATCTTATACTAAATAATAACGAGGATATATATGAAAAGTTTAGTTGTATACTCTTCCAGAACTGGAAATACCAAAAAAGTGGGAGAGGCCATTGCTGCTGTACTCCCTAATTGTGACATCTTTGCCGTGGAAGAAGCTCCCTCCACAGAGGGCTATGATTTTGTGGCTTTAGGATACTGGGTAGATAAAGGTATGGCTGATGCTAAATGTAAGGCTTATATAGAAACTATTTCCAACGCCACCGTAGGGCTTTTTGGTACGCTTGGCGCCTATCCTGATTCTGATCATGCCAAAGAATGTATAGTTATGAGTGAAGCCTTACTTACGGAACCTGAACGCGGCAATACCGTGCTTGGCTCCTTTATCTGTCAGGGTAAGGTAGACCCAAAAATCACAGAAATGATGAATAAAATGGCTAGTAATCCACACCCCATGACTCCAGAGCGTAAGGCACGTCTTGAAGAAGCGGCAAAGCACCCCAATGAAGAAGATTGTGCCAAGGCACAAGAGATGTTCAAGGCTTTTGTAGCTCAGCTTTCTGTATAAATATTCCGTCCATACTGTATATCCTTGCACTTCTTTTTTAAGCAAGGATATACAGTTTTTTTATTGTAATCTTTTTTTGTGAGTGTGTATGGCTTCTGATTTCTCCCCTAAAATGCCTACTGTGGGCGAGATTTTTTTTCTCATTGTGCCGCAGCTTGGGCTTATGCTTTGTCATTTATCCATTTCCATAACGGATATTTGGGTGGCTTCGCGTTTGGATTCAAGCATCGTGGCTGCTTTGGGGCTTGTGGGGCAAGTCTTCATGGTGCTTATGCTCATGACTTCGGTGGTGAGTAGCGGTTGCATGATAACCATAGCCAAAGCCGTGGGCGCAGGAAAAGCCGACCGCGCGCGACGTTATGCTTTTCTCACTTTGGGTTTGGCCATTTCTGTGGGGGGCGCCGTGGGTCTTATAGGCATTGTTGCGGCGCCATTTTTTTTACATGTTTTAGCGCCCAATGCAGAGGTGGCTACGCCTTTACACACTTTTATCATAGCCTATTGCTGTCATGTTCCTTTTTTTTATAGCATGGTTATCATGAATTCTATTTTTCGTGCGCATAAGCTGGCTTGGTTTCCCTTTATAACGCTTATTTTTGTTATGCTGGTCAATGCTGTGGGCAGTGTAGGTTTTGGGCTTGGGTATGGGGGCTTTCCTGACTATGGCTATGCAGGTGTGGCATGGGCTACTTTCGCTTCGGGGCTTGTGGGTGCCATAAGTAACTTTATCTTCCTTGTGCATCATAATCTTTTGGGGAGCTGTCCCCCTTGGCGCTGGGTGCGCGTGGGCTGGATGCGTCTTTTACGTATTGGCGGGCCGGCTACTCTTGGGCAAGTGTCTTCACAGGTAGGAACATTTATTCTTATGACACTTCTTGTCTCTTTACCTGTACCGGCGGGAGGAAGCACAACGCAGATTGTAGCTGGCATGACTTTGGGCTCACGAATTATGGGTATACTGCAATTTCCCTTTGCCGCAGTGGGCATGGCGCTGACCATTTGCTGTAGTCATATGCTAGGGGCCAAATATGAGCAGGGTTGTATTCTCTTAGGCCGAAGATTTATGTTGTGGGCCACATTGTTCATGATTGTGGGGGCAAGCATGCTCTTTGCCTGTCAAAGTTCCTTTATGACATTTTTTGCTGGTGAAGAAGGGCATCTTGAAGCTGCTTTTGCACAAGGTAGGGTATTCTTACTATTTGCGTGTTTTGTAGCGCCTTTTCAGGTATTGAGCCAAATGCAACAGGCGGTTTTTTCCGGTGCAGGAGTGACTTCCATAGCCTGTATAGCATCGTGTATACATATGTGGCTTGTGACTGTTCCTGTGGCGTATCTCTTGGGGCATGTGTTTTTGTGGGGGGCTGAGGGGGTCTATGTAGGCATGGCAGCAGGGAGCATAATAGCCTGTATTTATACATCATGGAAGTTTTATTCTAAGGCTTGGCTTGCGCAGGGCAGGGCTTTGTGTTAATTTTTGATGATGTTGGAAAAGCAAGAAAAAACTACACTTTCTCCTGCTCTAGAAAATTATCTCTCGATTATTTTTAGGCAAGAATATGAAAACGGCGCTTGCCGGGCCAGTGATATTGCCCATGAGGCAAAGGTGGCTAAATCTTCGGTGACATCAGCTTTGCGCGCGCTTACTCGCTTAGGTCATATTACATATTCCCCTTATAAGCTCATACATTTAACAGAGAAAGGTAAAAGTGTAGCAAAAAAATTGGTGCATCGTAAAATTGTTTTGCAAGATTTTTTTACAACAATTTTGCATATTCCTCATGAGATGGCCAATGATACAGCCTGTGAAGTGGAGCACGTCATTTCTGACGATGTGCTCATGCAGCTACAAAAATTTACTTTGTATGTGCGACACTGTTCGCCAGAAGTGCTTGATTGGGTGGAGCAGTATGAAGAGAAACGTGATTTTCTCCTTACAAAAGTTCATGGAATGAAAAAACCGTCACCGCTTATAGAGGACTAAATCTTCTATATAGCATGAATTGCTTATAAACAAATGCTAATTTGATTGTGTATGCCCCTGTAAAGAGTGTGCAGAAGAGATCGCTTCGGAGCTGGTTAAAAGAAAAGTAGGATAAGGGGCGAAAGTGCAAGAACTTTTATCCCCACTAGAAAATTTAGGGATTTAGAGCAAAATGCTTTAAGTCTCTTTTCTGTTATTTACGATTTTGTATCACTTTTGTGGGCTCTTTATCAACTGGCTGTGTCAGTTATGAGCTTGATAGCTTTTAAAGAGAAAGATACAATGTTTTTGAGTATGTTTGGGTAAAGGTAGACTGTGCGAGATATATACGCTGTAATGTGATTTTATAATGAAGGTTTGATAGTATGAGATATTCTTCTTTTTCGTATGTAATATGTTGCTTTTTTAGTACCATTGCCTTGCTCTATACCCTGTCTTTGGGAGCTGTGCAGGTGTGGGCATCCACTACGGTGACTCCTTTTTCCCTTGGGGGAAAAACACCACAAGCTACGCCACAACAAGCACCTGCCCCGGCTCAAGAAAGCACAAAACAGGCCAGCCCTGCGGCAAAACCGCTCTTTGTGAAAGAAGAGCAGGTAAAGCCAA
>CAYJPR010000008.1:0-33350 GCA_964372075.1 uncultured Desulfovibrionaceae bacterium
TAGCAATAAGTTAACACATAAAAAAACATAAAGCTTCATCACAATGATGAAGCTTTTTTTATCATCTTTCACAGTATTCTACACAAATTCATTGCCGCAATGATGGTGTTTTTTTGCAAAGTGATAAACAAATGTAGAAGGAAAAAATAAATCGCAATGCGCATCATTGCGCCACACGTAAGGAGTCAGATATGTGTAAAAAAATACTTCTCTCTTTAGGGCTTTTGTGTCCCTTCCTTTTACAAAGCCCTGCCATGGGCTTCAGTCTCAGTGATGTTAACAACGTCATCAACACTACCAATAGTGTGGTGAATACCGTGACGCAGCATAATCAATCAACACAACGCCCCTCTGCAGCAACGCCGGCGCAAAGACCTAGTCATGCGCCTACTCAAAATACAACCCCTTCCTCTCAAAGCTATGAAAATGTAGATATGCCCAAAAGACATACCATAAACTCTCTCCATATGAAAAATGCCATAGCCAAACGTAAATCAGAAATAGGCCATGATTTTGTGGAGCTTATTTTCATGGAAGCCTCTTTACGCCCCTTTAAGCAATCCAAATGGCCCCATAAAATTACGCATTATTCCATGAAAGTTGCTACCATCTCTAAGAAAGACGGCAAGCACTTCCTTAAAGTTTCAGACATGCAAATTTTTGGCGATGGTTCTTCTCAAAGCAATTATCGCTTCCTTACCCCCATGTCCAATGCTGTACAAGGTTATGTGAACTATACCAAATAAGGGGAAACACATGCGTTCATACCTATTCTTCTTAGTTTTTACGGCGCTACTTGTAGTGGCCCCCATTTCCACGCCGACTGCGCAGGCAGCGCAGGCAAATACGGCACTTACTGACGCGCTTATTGACGCCGCCGGTGCTGGAGATATAGCCAAGGTTCAGAGCCTTTTGCAGCAAGGCGCCAATGTAAATGGAAAGAACAAAAATGGCTTTGCGCCTCTGATTTTAGCATCACTTTTTGGAAAAATGGATGTGGTCAAATTACTCTTGGATAAAGGAGCAGATGCCAACATTCAAGATGACGGAGGCATGGCACCTCTTATCTTGGCGGCAGGTAACGGTAATATTCCTCTTATGGAAATGTTAATAGATAAAGGCGCAAAGTTAGATATTTCGGATAGCAAAGGGCGCAACGCCGCACACTATGCCGCCATGCGTAGCAAGCTTAACTCATTACAATTTCTCCTGGAAAAAGGCGTAGATTTCCAAGCTTCAGATAGTGAGGGCAATACGCCGCTTCTGGCGCACATTGCCAATAAACCTGCCGCAAACAAAGATATCATTACATTTTTCCTTAAAAATGGCACATCCATCCATACACAAAATAAAAAGGGCTACACAGCCTTTACCTTAGCTGTGCGCGGTGAAAATGCCGATATTGTACAATTACTCTTGAAAAATAATGCCAATAAAGAACTCTTGCCACCTTCTGAAACGCTTCGTTCACTGGCGGCAACCAATAAACATCGAAATAGTGTGCTGGAAACTCTGGGAGAATCCACAGCGGCAGATTTGCCCAAACATTATGAGATTGACCCCACCATCATGAAAAACGCCAAGGCAAAAGGGCATGAAATTCATGGGGAAAAATTTGTGGATGTAATTTTTCTGGAGCCGCGTTTGCGCGTCTTTAAAGCTTCCAAATGGCCTCATAAAGTTACCCATCATTCCATGCGCATTGGACTTATCTATAAGGAAAATGGGCAAATCATTATGGGAACTTACGATTTACAAGTCTTTGGAAATGGCGCATCGCTTAAAAATTACAGATTTCAAATCCCTATGAATCTTGGGACAAATAATAAAACAGTGGTCAACTATTAACCTTCCATAAGTAGGGATTGTTATGAAAATAACATCCCTCTTCATGGCTTTATTCGTTATATAGCAGCTGCATATCTTCAATAATAACTTAATATAAAAGAAAAAACCACCCACTAAGAGGAGGCTCTATGAAATTCTTGGCACCGTTTTTAGCACTTACCCTACTCTGGAGCAGTACACAGGCTTTTGCCGCTGAAGCCATAGTCAGCAATAAAACCGGTACAATTTGGTATGTATCGCAAGAAAAAGGAAAGAACAATAATGACGGTAAAAGCCCGCAAACGGCTTTTAAAAATATACAAAAAGCCATTGATAAATCTAAGGATGGCGATACTATTAAAATTGCCCAAGGCAATTATTTTGGCCTCATGAACACGGGCAATATCATCTTAAAAAAAGCCGTGCATCTAGAAGGCGGCTATGCCTCAGACTTTACTAACAGGGATATTTTACTACATCAAAGCAAAATTCAGCCTGATAATAAATCCAACAAATCAGGCTTAAATCACCCCCTTTTACGCATAGCTGTAAAAAGTGGAAGCATTACCATTGACGGATTGCTTTTTGATAAGGGAGAATCCAATAATTACCACAACAGTAAAGGCGTTGTGCAAGGTCTTGGTGGACTACTTTTACACCCCCCACAAAAAGCTACTACTACCAGCATTCCCAATGCCAAAATGCCTCTCATAGGCGGCCCTTCTTCCGGCGGATTTGAAGGAGATTTACACATTAAAAACTGCCTCTTCCTCAATGGTAATAATGCCGGCATTCGATTTCAGGCAGATGGTAAGGTTACCATTGAAAACTGCGTTTTTGTGGGCAATGTCATGTCCGCTGTAGAGCTCTACGGCGGCAAAGCCAATCACCGCTCACACTTAGATTTTTACAATAATACCGTACTCTTCACTTGGACCCGCACAGCAGAAATGAGCGATATGGGCTATGGCATACGCGCCAAAAGTGGTATGGATTATAACATCCATAATAACCTTATGGCTTTTAATGCTTGGGCCGCCGTGGACACTACTCATAATGACCCCAAGCGTCAAATTTCCATAGATAACAATATGTTTCTTTTTAATAAAAAGGGGGATTTACTTATCACCTATGAGGGCACACTCTTCCCCGTCACGGTGGACCTTTTCGGCGATGTAGAATTGAACAGCGCCGAAGGTAACGTGGCCCCTGAAGATATGACCGTCATAGCCAATGCTATTCATAAAGAGTATGCATCCCACTTCCTCTCGGCTTCTTACAAAGAGGAAGTAAGCCATACCCCCAACTTCCCAGCCAATCAATTACGCGCCATGCTTGGGCAAAATCAACAAGGCAGCATAACTTCCAGCGTCAGCATGTATGCCAATAAATACCCCTTTGCCGACGCCATAAAGCTTTTTGGCGCTGTGCAGGGCTATGGCGCACAGTTACCTAAGTAACTATATATAAACAAACATACAAAAAACAACAATTATGCAGGCCGCTTGCCTTGTATAAAGAAAAGCGGCCTTGTAAAATCATAAGGAAATACCATGCACTATATTCTTTTTCTTAGTACCGCCCTATTCTTTAGCATGTGTGATGTGGCTCTTGCCGCAGATGAGGAACCTGAAATTTTTGAAGTAATTATGGGCTTAGGCATATTACTTTTCATCCTATGGCTGTTTAAGGTGCTGATTTTTGGATTTAGCTCCAAAAAAAGCAGTAGTGAAACGAAGAATGCTAAAAAAACTCATAAAAAGAAATCTAAAAAATCCCATGCTGGTGATGACGATGATGACTATGATGACGATGATGATAATGATAGTGACGACAGCGGTGATAACGACAGCGGCAGTGACGACTAAAGCCATAAAGTTAACAGGCTATTGAAAGGAAAATACGTATGAAAATGGCATTGCTTTTTCTCTGTGTCATAACACTGAGTTTAACAAACCTGGTCAAGCTGAGAACCATAACGTCAAGCCACAAACCTTAAGCTATACCAATGCACGCTATGGATTTACTTTACATCTGCCCCCGTGGTTCTACGTAGCCAAGGAAGCAGACAATGGCGACGGTATTACCATTAGCGACCCCACAGTTCTGGAAATCCACGCCTATGGCACCATGGCCATAAGCCCTTCACAAAGTTTAGGCACTCTTGCCAAAGAATGGAGTGAGCGTATTGGGCATATAACAAAAAGCGTATTCAACAGAAAAGAACAGTACTTTATTTTTCACGGCATATAAAGACTTCCCAGAGACAGTGAACATTCTCAGCTATTTATCGCTGTAAAAGTGCTTTACGGGCAAAATGCGCACAGCGTCTTGCGCATCACCTACTATGGCGATGCCAACAAAAACTATGCGCATGTCATTGAAACAGCATTAAACTCTTTTACATGGACGCACCCATGAAAACATATGTGACCATTTGCCTGCTGGTGCCTTTTTTGGCTTCATTTCTGCCCTTCAGTACCGTTCATGCCTACACACCCCCTGTGCCGGAAAGATACACTTGGCGTGATAGCTGGACTTTATACCCCAAAGATGCCGATTTACGCTTAGCCCGCAGTATAAGCATCCACGCAGAGGCAAAACTACACTACTTACAAGAATGGGAAAGTGGTGCGGCCGTGCTCTTTCCCGTGCATATCAGCGAGGCCGGCACGTACCACATCAGTATTACTTACAGCAGGCAAAGTGTCATGCAAAAAAGTTTTACTGTGGGGGTATTTATCCTTGAAGACCCCACCATGCACAGCATACTTGACGCCAGCCCACATTTTTATGCAGAACTTCCTATTACCAAAAGTTGGACGGACTTTACCCAAAAAACCATAGGAAATCTTACCTTACCTCAAGGCTCTATGTATCTGCTTTTTACCAGTAAAGAGCATTTTTCTCATGAATACGTCATGAATTTGCAACAAGTGCACTTACACAAAAAATAAAAAATGCTCTTGCATACCGGAGTATGCAAGGGCATGTATTCAGCATTTCAAATATGCCTCACGCAGGAAATACCTGCTCAAAATAATTCTCTATTTCACCCTCTTGTACAGAGCTAGGATAGGATATGGAAGTAGTGCCGTCTCCGGAGAAGCTTCTATCCACCTTAGCATTACCCATACCAACTTTTGCCAATAATTTACCGAACATATAAATTCCTTATGCTATCACTTTAGATAAAGTGAAGGCTTATTTTTTTTCCATATTTTCAACATAGTTAAGAATTAATGTAACCGCTTTTTCATTTCCATTATCTTGCGCATAGGTCAGTGTGGACTGTCCATCATTATCGGCAAGCAAGGGGTTAGCACCATGAGTCAAAAGTAGCTTAATGAGCTCTTCTGAACCGTCCATAACCACAAACATAAGTGCTGTAGCGCCGTCATTATCTTTGGCATTTACATCCACTTTTTTATCCAGCAAAAACTTCACGCAAGACATAAAAGCAGGAGAAGCGGCATGCATGAGCATGGTAGCACCACTCTTAGAAGTGGCCTTTATATCTGCGCCACTTTGCAATAGGAAAAGCATCATTTTTTCTTGCCCATGATTGCTAGCAACCATGGCAGGCGTTTCCCCAAGGTGATTTTGGGCATTAATATTTGCTTTATTTTTAAGCAGAACTTTTGCGATATCTTCCTTGCCCAGCGTTGCGGCATAAAAAAGTGCCGTCATGCCGTTTTTATCGGCAAGATCCACGGTAGCTTTATTATCAAGCAAAAGCTGCACAATTTTTACATCACCCATGGCCGTCGCGAGTATAAGCGGCGTTATACCGTGCTCGTTGGAAACATCAACATCGGCTCTGCCTTTGAGAAGTTCTTCTACCTGATTAACATTTTTTTCTTGTATGGCTTGCAACAAGGTATTGGCCCATGAAAAGCTGGGGACAAGAAAAAAAAGGCAAAGATAAAAACTACAAATTTTATAACGCATACATCCTCCTTGTACGTTAAAAAAACAGGGAATATCACTTACATCATGCTGTAAATCATGAGATGAATCAAGAGGGTGTTGGCATAATTCATCATCGTGATGACAAATTTACACATACAAGCAAATTGTAAAAACATAGCCCATTATAGTTCTGTTAGAAAAATTTAAACGGGCGCTACATTCGTAATACACTTAAATTAAAAATAATATGCCATTTCATCTCAATAATGATAAAATAAAACTCCTATCTTTTTAAACAGATATAAGATGTACCATTTTTCTCTTTCCTACCTTAAACTTCTGCCAATACTTCACGTATTTTTCCTATTTTTGTAAGACTCTATCCCTAGCTACTCCAAAGGCATAAGTCGCTGTGCATTCAGAATAATGTTAAACCGTGCAAAGCGGTAAAAACTGTTTTGTTTAATCCTTGGTGTATTTATGAGTGTAGCAAGGTGCAAAACAAAACACAGCAGAACAAATTCATTCATATTATTAAAGCAAAAAATAGCCCAACTCGCCGATAATATATTGGTTACTTGGGCTACTTTTGTTTTTTGAAGGATAAGTTATGCCGTGATACGAAGCGGACGAGTAAAAATCATATTTTTGGCTTTGGCAAGAATTGTAAACTTGCTGACTACTATCATGAAACATATACAACTAAGTGATATTCAATTTTATTTGTATATGTGCTTTTCTACTCTACTTTGTACTCTTTATTCATGAATATGTTCGCAAATACAATCTCTTGATGCTAGTAAATGCTTTCGTAAAACATGTTCTGCTTTTACAAAATCTTTCTGCAAAATATAATCTATAATAAGCAAATGATCCGCAACGCTTTCATCATAAGCTATACCAAAGAGCACGGAATGAAAACTCATGGTACAATATGAAGCCCTTAAATGTTGGCGCGTGATATAGGCATTATCCATGGCTTGCACGAGTGGATAATGCGGGTTGGTTTCATCTGACACAGCATAGTCAATATCGCCTTTGCTCAGTTTTAAAATATTTTCCCGTATTTTATATAAAGTAGACTCGGGAAGCGTCTGTGGGTTTTGACGTAAAAAATTCAAAGCAGCGCTTTCAATTAAAATACGAAACTCAAAAATATCATTAAGTTCTTTTGTGCTAAAACTCCGAACATACACGCCTTTATTTGCTGTAGCCACAAGCAGTTCTTCCGCCACCAATTGCTTTAAGACTTCGCGTATGGGGGAACGACTCACTTGCAAATCGTCTGCAAGCACAAGCTCTTGTAAGTGTGTGCCATGTTTGTATGTACCATTGGCAATACGCAATTTTATAATATTATATACCTGATCTCGAATGGTAACAATTTTATTCATACACTTTTGACTCCCGTAACTGTAAAAGCACATATAGGTCGGAATATTATCCAATAATAACAAAGACGTCAAGAATTAGGGGTATTTTTGCACTCAACCTAGCACAAAAAAATACACTGTGGTGAAATAAAACCCCCTTGACATTGCACCATGTATACAATAGGCATAACAAATGTACACATGATGCATTAAGGAATTTTTGTATGGAAAAAAATCTTATCAGCAATATACAACGTTTTTCCTTGGATGATGGGCCAGGAATACGCACCACAGTCTTTTTTAAAGGTTGTAACCTTAGCTGTTTATGGTGCCATAATCCAGAATGTATATCACTTTCCCCCTCACTCTACTTCGAAAACTCCTCTTGTACCCACTGCGGACGATGCAGCAATACCTGCCCTGAAAAAGCTCATCAATTCATAGATAATACCCATTCACTACTTCGAGAGCGCTGTACAAGCTGCGGCGCATGCACCGGAGTTTGCCCATCAAAGGCGCTTAAAATTGTAGGCAAGGAATATGAAGCAGAAATACTTCTTAAAGAAATTTTAAAAGATAAGGTCTATTACAAAAATTCCGGTGGCGGCGTTACCTTTTCCGGAGGAGAACCAGCGCTCTTTTTTAAAGATATCATTCCCATAGCACTACTGTGCAAAAAAGCAGGATTGCATATAGCGCTAGATACCGCCGGAAATGTTCCTTTTGCCAATTATGAAGCCTTGCTTTCCTGCGTGGACGTTTTTTTATATGATATCAAATGCTTCACCAGCGACCTACACCATGCATGGACAGGTGTGCACAATCCGCGCATTTTAGAAAATTTACAAAAGCTTGATGCACATAAGGCCTCTTACACCATTCGAGTTCCCATAATTCCTCATTTTAATAGTTCGTTACAAGAACAAGAACATATAGCAAGTTTTTTAGCATCGCTTAAAAACATCTCACTTATTGAACTTTTACCCTACCACAATTATGGCCTTGGCAAATACAAAAAGTATGGCTTGGAAAACGTCTTACCCACAACTACAGGCCCTGATGACAATCTTATGCAGTCCATACTGCACATTTATAAAGAAAAAGAACTCTCTGCATGCATTCGCTAAGAGTGGCAGAAGAGACACTATTAACCGGCTTATTGCCTAAATCGAGGGAGCATTTTTATGATGACAACACCTTTAACACCAAGTAAGCGCGTTCAATATCTTATTGAACATAGGCATGACGCACACGATAGAGCTCAAATTCCCACACGCAGACCACATTATGAAAAATCCTATGCCGAAAATGCCCATGAAGATGTAAAACTTCGTATTGCAAAAGGCTTTGCATCATTTTTGGCTGAGAAAAAAATCCTTATCTGCGAACACGATATCCTTGCCGGATTTGCTTATCGCTACACATACAAGCCTTCTTCCCCTTTTAATGTACCTGATGATTACGATCCTCTTTTCCGCCCACCTGCCGGCATAGACACTTTTGAAGAAGCAGAAGCCGGTATTGTAGCAAACGGTTTCGCAGATGATTCTGAAGATGCAAATAGTATGCGCACCTTTGCTCAGTGCGTAAGTAAGTGGCTGTATAAGCACTGGGAATCTGGTCATATTATTCCCTACTTCGAAAAACTTATTCAGCAAGGATATAACGCCTACATTGCCGAAACTGAAAAAGCTTTAGAAACAGCCGATGAAGCGCAAAAAATTGATTTAACAGCCATGCTTATTAGTGAAAAAGCCGCTGTGCACTATATTACACGCTATGCGGACATGGCTGCGAGCATAAAAGAAAGCGCCACGCAACCTGCGCATAAAGCCCAGTTGCAAAAAATGGAAAAAGCTTTACGCCAAATTGCCGGTGGTAAAGCCACCACTTTCTATGAAGCCGTACAACTTATTTGGCTTAGCCATGAAATGCTGTATGCAGAAAATTTCCCCGCATCCCTTTCTTTTGGCAGATTAGATCAATACCTCTACCCTTTTTATGTGCAAGATATGGCCAAGGGCATACTTACCTATCAAGAAGCCATAGATATTATTGACGCCTTATGGGTAAAATTTGGTATTACTTTACATGGTTATCAAAATGTCACCATTGGCGGCCTTGATGCTGAAGGTAAAGACGCTTGCAATGAGCTTACCATCATCATGTTACAAGCTTGCCGTAAAACACTCTTTGACCAACCCCTCCTTTGCTTACGCTACCACAAAAGTATGCCCGAAGATGTTTGGGCAGAATCGGTAGAGCTTTTAAAAACTGGCATTGGTTTACCAGCTTTTTTTATTGATGATTTTTGCATACCCGCCAAAGAACGCATGGGACACAGTAAAGAAGACGCCGCCAACTACGGCCTTGTAGGTTGTGTAGAAATGTCTTGCCCAGGTAAAGAATATGCAAAAACAGAAGCTCTCAGAGTGAATGTGGGTAAGATTTTAGAAATTATGTTCTTTGATGGCAAAAGCAATTGCGCAGAGAGAGGCGCCATCATCGGTAATGCTTCCATGCCCTCCATGTCTGTGAGCGAAAATAGTATTAAAGACTATACCTTCCCTTTGTTTTCAAACACACGCCTCCAAGATATTACAAGCTTTGAGCAGCTTGTGCAGTGGTACAAAGAAGAACTCACAGCACATATGCGTTTTTCCATGGATTCCATTAATCGCTTAGACAGCGCGCTACCTAAATGCTACCCCACGCCCTTCCTTTCTGTGCTTATAGATGGTTGCATTGCAAAAGGTAAGGACGTTACCGCAGGGGGCGCCATCTATAACAACTCTGGTATCAACCTTTGTGGTCTTCCCAATGTAGCAGATTCTTTACAGGCCATTGGTGAGCTTGTCTTTGAGCAACAAAAATACACTTTGCAAGACTTCAAAAATGCCATGCAAGCAGATTTTGTGGGCTTTGAAGATTTTGAAAAAGACATTCTTGCCTGCTCCAAATACGGCAATGATGAAGATGCTGTGGATGCTCTTATGGCAGAACTTGTAGAGGCCGCCACACAGCAAGTGAGCACCTATACCAATCCGCGTGGCGGACGCTGGCAAATGGGCCTCTATTCTGTAGAAGACCACGCCAAAATGGGTATGCACACCGGCGCCCTGCCAGACGCAAAACGTAATGGCGAAGCCATGGCCAGCGCTTTTTCTCCTGTACAAGGAAGAGATCACGTGGGCCCCACAGCTACTCTTAACTCCATGCTAAAAACAGATTTATCCGGTGCCACCAATGGCATGGTTATGGATATGAAATTTACCCCTTCTTTCTTTGATAAGAAAAATCACACAGATGCCTTACGCATGATGATTGACGCTTATGCAGAGCAAGGTGGCGGCGAAATTCAATTTAACGTTGTGAATAAGGCTACTCTTATGGAGGCACAACGCAATCCTGAAAAGCACAAAAACCTTGTGGTTCGTGTGTCTGGTTTTAGCGCTGTATTTACAAGCCTCATTGAAGAAACACAAAACGAAATCATCAAAAGAACTGAGTACGGAGATATTTAAGCGTAATGACGCGGCAAATCAGTAGACGTCTATGTGTAAGCAATTATGCTCAGGCGCATGCTGGTAAACATATAAGCTATAAAGGAAGGTAAGATGAACAGTGTTTTAAGGGTTATTACTTTATCCGGCGCGTTTTTGGCATTTTTAATTGGTTCTGGTGTGGCTACGGGGCAAGAGTTAATGCAATATTACAGCCCTTACGGCTTTGATGTTTTTGGCACAGCCATTACCATTGCAGTTATTTTAATGATTGCTAACTATGGCTACGCGTGGGCAGGAAAGCACGGTAAAATTGAAAAGGGAAGCGATGTTTTTGCCTTTTATTGTGGCCCCCTTGCCGGTAAGATTTTTGATTTATTTACGGTGCTGTTTTGCTATATGTCTTTTGTAGTTATGGTGGGCGGCGGTGCGGCTACACTAGAGCAACAATACGGCATGCACCTTATGGTAGGTGCTGTGCTTATCATGCTCATGGCCTCATGCACTGTTATCCTAGGCCTTAATAGTGTTGTGAATATTATTGGTAAAATTGCCCCAGCTCTCATTGGGCTTATCGTTATTATTTGTCTCATTAGTCTTGTACAAAATGCCGACGGCATTGCTAAAAATATTGCAGCCATTAATGATGGTAGCCTTAAAGTTACCAAAGCCGGAACCAATTGGTTTACTTCTGGTGCTTCAAACGGGGGCTTTTGTATTTTATGGCTTGCCGGTTTCACCGCAGCTCTTGGTATAAAAGAAGATTTTCGCACCTTAATGCGGGCAAATATAGCCTCATCCATTGCACTTGTCATTGTAAATATGATTATTGGCTTTGCCATTTTAGCTCAAATGGATGTGCTGAGCACCACACAAATTCCTAACTTAATTATTGCAGAAGGCATTTGGGAACCCTTAGCCTACATCTTTGGTGTACTTATCTTTATTGCTATCTACACCACAGCTTGCCCGCTTCTTTGGACCACAAGCTCTCGTTTCGCCCCAGAAGGCAGTGCTAAATTTAAAATTATTACTTTGCTGCTTGCCCTTGTGGGCATGGGTATTGCTCTTTATTTGCCTTTTAACATTTTAATGAACTATATTTACACCATAAATGGCTATCTAGGTTTTGTCGTTTTACTTATTATGTGTGTTCGCATGTTCATTATGATTCGTAGCAGTAAAATGAAATAAGGCTTTACTTTCATTTTTACGTATATTCTAAAGGGTCTTACATAAAGACTCTTTAGAATATACACTTTCCTTCTCACTCATCTATGCGCAACACCACAGAAGAGGCGCTAAAAACAGCCCACAGAGAAGTGCCTAGTGGAACGTTTGTTAGTATATTTGTGGATAAACTACATATTTCTGTAGTATCTGAGAGGTGTAAAATATATTCTGCCATAAAGTCCCCTTGTTTCACTTGGGTAAGTGTACCAGACAGTATATTTTCCGCGCTACAAAGAGGCCTCTGTTCACCACCATACAGCATAACAAAAGGCGCCTTAACTTCAGCACATACTTTTGTATTTATGGCCAGAGCAAGTCTTTGCACACTATCATTGGTAATCATGGCTTTAAGAGAGATATCTTCCCTAGATTGCAATGTCACTAAAGACTGTATGGCTCCCGATGCAATGGCAACGACTTTTCCCATAAAACAATTTCGAGCACTGGTTTTATGATTCAATTCTTTTTGTACAAAGCGTTTTGCCACCGCGTGCATTTCCTCTGGAGAAAAAGCCACATGCGCTGTGGTAAGATTTATGGTGGCGTGCCCAAGCATGTTTTGCACCACCGGCAAAGGGATGTCACTTTGCATAAGCTCAAGGGCTCTGGCCCTGCGTATAGCTTCCGGCCCACTCAGTTCTTTAGGTAAATGGCAAGCTTCAGCACATTCATAAAATTTACGGCGCACAAAACCGGCATCCAAATGAAAAATAGGCGCATGGTTTCTCTGTCCTTTCAAGAAGGCAATACCTTCTGCAAGTTCAGCACAAATTTGCTCGGGAATGGGAACAGTTCGCCCTTCCTCTCCTTCGTTTTTATTTTGAAAGCAAATAGTATTTTGTGCAAAATCAATGGCTACTTCAGGATTTAGCTTAAGGACTTCACTAAGCTTTGCCCCTGTATAGCGGATAATAAGAAAAATTAGTGTAGCAGTCAGACGTGATAGGCGCACATTTTCTCTTTTGCTAGAGGCAAGCCAATGACGAAAGCTTTGTTCCAAAGCATGTAGCTGCTCTGTGCTTAAAGCCTGTTCTTGCGTATTTTCCGCCACAATGCGCCCATTGTTTTTGTGACTACACCGTGAAAACTGCGTCATATGTATACTTTCCTTATCCTTAATAGACTATCCATGAACTCTCTAATGCACAGATATACTCTTTTTTATAAAAAGCAAACAAGCTACATTTTATATTGTTATATTACAGCATGTTTCTTAATTTTACAAATTTTACACACGCACATAACAGGCTGATGCTTGACACAGCGCCTTTATCATTGTTACTATTTCATACATAATCGTAACAGAATGGAGGTCTTATGTATTTCCCCGTTGCCGGCATAGAAGTAAATCCTTTCATCCCCCCTATTGTGGCTTTTTTTATTTCCTTCATAGCCTCCATGGGCGGTATTTCCGGAGCGTTTATTCTGTTACCTTTCCAAATGTCCGTACTTGGATATACAAACCCATCGGTAAGTGCTACCAATCAATTCTTTAATATTATCGCCATCCCCAGTGGCGTATATCGGTACTGGAAAGAAGGGCGCTTAGTGTGGCCTTTGGTATGGATTGTGGTACTTGGCACTTTACCCGGAGTTTTTATTGGTGCCATAGTACGTGTTGTGTATTTGCCCGATGCCAAAAATTTCAAACTTTTTGCAGCAGCCGTGCTCTTCTATATTGGCGCAAAAATGCTTTTAGACATGCGTAAAAGCATAGTAAATATGGGCACACAAGAAAAAAACTTGCAAGACATGCAAAAAAATGCGCCGCTCGATGCAGGCTATAAGGTATCACAAGTTCTAAGTGTAACTATGCGCACCTTGCACTTTCGATTTTATGATATGGAGTACAAAGTAAATTTGTGGGGTATTTTTTCTTTAAGCTTTATGGTGGGCATTGTGGGTGGTATTTACGGCATAGGCGGCGGAGCCATGATAGCGCCCTTCTTTGTCACCTATTTTGGTTTGCCTATTTATATTGTAGCCGGAGCCACCCTCATGGGAACTTTTGTTACCTCCATAGGTGGCGTGGCCTTTTATCAAGCCATTGCACCCTTTTATCCTGAATTTTCCATAGCTCCAGATATTCTTTTAGGCTTGCTCTTTGGCATTGGCGGCGCTTTAGGCATGTATTTAGGGGCTCGTTGTCAAAAGTTCGTGCCTGCCAAGCTTATTAAATATATCTTAATTGCCTGCTTACTGCTCACAGCGTGTAAGTATGTGGTAGACTTTTTACGCGCATAGCAGGCCATAAGGACTTGTCTCACGACCCTACTTTCTGTCCATGGAGGTATTTTGGCAATAAGATAACAAAAGTCGCCCCTTTTTCACTTTCTTCTAAGAAAAGGTTGCCATGCATGCGCTTCATGGCAGATTTGGCAATGGCTAAACCCAAGCCAAATTGCCCACCTTTTCCTTTATAAAATTTTTGGAAAATATACGGCTTATCTTGTTCGCAAACGCCCTCTCCGTCATCAGAGATAGTTATTTTGACCTGCTCACCCTGCTCACTCGCTGTCAGAGAAACATATTTTTGGGCATACCTTAAAGCATTATTTACTATATTCATAAGCCCCTGTTCAAAGTGCTCTTCATGTATATAGATCTCGCCATCAGTGGTACAATGAAAAATGATTTCAATACCTGCTTTTTCATAAGCGTCCTGCGCTCTTTGCAGTATATTTTCTACAGCTTGCCATGCTGGCATAGCAACATAACTAGCATGCAAAGCTTCATTTTCTATACGTGATAACGATAATATATCATTTACTAAATTCGACAGCCTTTGTACTTCTGTTCCTATAATATGACTATACTTGGGCACATCGGTAAATACACCATGCTCCATCCCCTCTGCATAGCCTTGAATATTGGCAAGGGGGGTACGTAGCTCATGCGATGCATTTTGAAAAAAACTTTTTTGCGCTTGCATATAATCATAGCCACTCTTGCTCATTTCGTTAATCTTCTCTGATAATATTTGTAATTCAAGTATATTAGAAGTATTTTTTACCACAATAAATTTATCTTTTTCTGCTTCTCCCACAATAGATGTTATATATTCAATGGGTTTTGACACACTTAAAACAACATACTTTGAAATGAAAATAGCTATACATATGGTTAAAACAGATATTATTAAGAGGATAGTATTTATAAAATCTATAAATTCATAAGAAAAATCACCTCGAGAGATATATACAGCTGTAACAAAAGTATTTTGTATAGGAATTGTAAATTTTACAGCATGATATTCCCTGCTCTGTTTTGAAAAAACATACATCTCACCATCCACTTTTTCTTTGCCAGCATGTAAGGCATTACTAGCAATTTCTTCATTAAATAGTTTTCTGGAAAAAGATATAACATTATTATTGGTTGAAGATATCATAGCTTCTTTTATTTCAGGAGAATTCAAAAAATTTATGGCATATAAATACGGATTTACACTCTCACCCTCTGCTGTATATAAAAAAAGCTCCGCTGATGTGGTAAGATTTCTTGCGCGTATAAGCGCCGAAACTTTGCCTATATCTATGTTATTTTCTTCAAAAAAATCCAGTCCACGCTCCACTGTCTGTAGGACATTTTGTAAGCTTGCAACGGCTTGCTTAGAGGAAAAATAGTGCATGGCCATATTAAATAACAGCATTATAAACAGTGGAATAATTATAATAGTACAAATATAAGGAACACTAATCTTTCTTCGCAATGATGTCATAAAAGCCTCAAATTTATTTTGTACGAATTTCAAGCTCTAGACCATATCCGCGAAGGGATATGATAGCCACATTGGAATGCGATATTTTCTTTCTTAATCTTTTTAAAACATCATCTATGGCACGCGTACACACTTCAAAGTTTAATTTCCATACATTTTTTAAGAGTTCATCTCGAGAAACAGCCCTTTCTTGATGTTGCAACAGGTAAGATAAAAATGAAAATTCTATAGGCGTTATATCAATCACTTCATTTTGTACAAGACAGCGTCGCCTTTCCAAAAGTAATTCCATATCACCAAATCGTAAAGTAAGGTCTTCTCTTTGCTTGTCATAGAGTTGAATGCGGCGGAAAATAGATTGCACTCGCGCCACCAATTCCATGGGTGAAAAAGGCTTTACCATATAATCATCACTTCCCATAGTAAGCCCTGTGATTTTATCAAACTCCGTATCTTTGGCAGAAATAATAATGATGGGGACATTAGACTGTTGCCGTAGCCTATTGCAAATACTCATGCCATCGGTGCCTGGCATCATAATATCTAAAATAACCATATGAGCCGGGTCTTTTTCAAAGACTTCCAACAAAGAATCACCGCTTTCAAAAGCAACCACCTCATAACCACTGCTTTGCAAAAAAGAGCTTATAATGGTGCGAATATGCTCTTCATCATCGGCTATATATATTTTTTTCATGAAACTCCTCTCATAAAATAACGCTTATCAAATGCAACTCCTAACAAAATTCCCCTTCCCTAGCTAGCCTCAATGTATTTTGCCACACTTTTGCCACACTGTATCCGGTGACTTTCCTGCTAGCTTTACCATATATTTTTTTTGATGACGCGACACCGCTCACTTTTACCCTCTTCAAACAGGAGATAGTATGAAAAAAACACTACTACTTATGGCTACCGTTTCATTTCTACATGTACAGCCTTCACATGCTGCCAACGCTGAGCTTTTTACTAAGCTTGATACCAATAAAGATAATAAAGTCAGTTCGCAAGAGTTTTCCAAGATAGAAGCCAAACGCGCTCATCTTATTACGCGCATATTTGAACGTTTCGATACGAACAAAGACAACTACCTTGACCAAGCAGAATGGAAAGTAGCTCAAGAACAACTTGAAAAGATGGCTAAAAATCGGAAATAGCAAATAATCACAAAAAACAAACCATATAACATAAGAAATTGCCATGAAAAAACAGTACAGCCTTCTTTGTAGCCTTCTTTGTAGCCTTCTTTGTCTCTTATGTCTAAGTGCACCTCAAATAGCTGTAGCTAAAGAAAATGCTCATTCTGCTGCCGCTAAACAAGCGCCCACAGCACAGGCCCCCACCTGGCTCTTGGGCGCGGGGGCTTCTTTCACTTCTACACCCTATAAAGATTATAGCAAATGGACTCCTACACCCATCATTGCCTATAATAGCAAGTATATGTACATACGCGGCACCCAAGGTGGGGTGCGCTTTTCACCTGCTGAAGGTATAAGTGTAAAAGCTTTTTTAGAATATGACCCTACTCATTTTTTTGGGCATCATAGCGGCGACGAAGCTTTAGAGCGTTTAGACAATAGATACGGTTCACTGCTTGCTGGTGTTGGAGGTTCCTTAGCCATGTCATTTGGTGGGCACATCCATGCTTCCCTAGCTACCAATGTACTCAATACCCATAGCGGTATGGTGGGAACCCTAGAATACAATTACATATGGCGTCTTGAGCAATTAACCTTGATTCCCTCTGTAGGGGCTAAAATTTTGGATGCTGACTATATTAACTATTATTACGGCGTACGCCACAGCGAGTTTGCGCGCACAGGTGTTAAAGAATATGAAGTGGATGATATAAGTATAGAACCTTATGCAAGCTTACGAATGAGTTATGCTTTTACAAAAAACATTTCAGCTTCCATGGGGGCTAGTGTGCGTATATTAAGTTCTCATGTAATGGACAGTCCCATGGTAGATGAAGATAAACCCATGACATATTCCCTCTCTGGCGGTATTGTATACTCTTTTTAAAAACACTACATACTTTCACTCCTTGTCTAAAAAAATCCATCACCTCCTAAATGGCGCGGAGCACATGGCCGAAAGAAATTTTAGCTATGTGCTTCGCGCAACTTCTACCTCAACATATTGCAACCTTGACGCATACATAGTATCGTGTTAAAAAATTTGTACTTATTTCCATATGGAAATTATTCATATTTTTGGGGGATTATATGTTACGTAAACTTAGCACTCTGGTACTTTTTGCTGGTCTTTGTCTAGGCACAGCAAGTTATACTCTAGCAAACACCATGCAAGAGCCACAAGCCACCAGTCCCGCACAAGCCGCTGCTCTCTTTGAACAAGGAGATTTTACCGCGGCCTATGCAGCTTATGGACGCCTTTTACGTGAAGACCCCACCAATTTACTTGTAAATCTAGGCTATGCCCGCTCTGCTCTCAAAGCCCAAAAATCAGGGCAAGCCGTTATGGCTTATGAGCGCATGCTGGCCATATATCCCCATGAGCCCACGCTCTTGAACGAATTGGCCTATGCTTTAAGTATGCAAAAAGATAGTCAACGCTCTGCCATGGAACTTGCTAAAAACCCCAAAGCTTCTGCCGCAGAAAATGCAAAGCTCTCTAAGCAATGGGAAAAAGAACATAGCCAAACGCAAATTACCGGTAAAATTCGCGCCGGTTTACTCTATGATAGCAATGTCAATAATGGCCCTGCCTCCAATGATATATCCATTGGTAATTGGGACCTTACCCTTATTGATGGCAAGGCTGTGGATACATTAGCCGGCTATTTGGGCGCTCATGTGGACGTAAGCCATAGATTTTCCCCCTCCAGCCCTTGGTGGTTTGTGGGTTCCGGCTCCTTTTATGCCCGTTACAATACCAATGAACAAAGCCATGACCTTGACCTCGGTTCTTCCGAATGGTTCAGCGGCTCTGCCGGTGTGCGTTATCTCAGCAAAGACACCTTGGTAGAAGTACGCGTTCGTGGGCAAATTTTTGACTATGCATTTTTGCAAAATGTTATTGCAGTGGGCCCAGAAGCTACCCTTGCCTATGCCATTACTCCCAAGTTTCATCTCATAACACGTGCTCAAATAGATGTGCGAGATTACTCTGAAAACCATTACGGCGATGGCTGGTACGGCTCTGTGGGCCAATATGCACGCTTTTTCTTTGGCGATAAGGGCCACAATGTCACCCTTGGCGGACGCTACCTTGGCGGATCTGCACAAGACAGCTTTAAGTCTTATGACGGCTTTGAAGCCAACCTCGACCTTACCTTTATGCTCCCTGCGGATATTCGCCTTATGCCCTTTATTTCTTATGGCGGCGAATACTTCTATGGGCCTGCCACGGCGCTAGATACAGAATATAGACAAGACCATCGCCTACGCGCCGGTCTAAACATGACCATTCCTGTCAACGAATCTTGGGATATTGAGCTGGGTTATAATTACAGCAATAATGTTTCCAACAGCGATATTTACACCTATGACCAGCATATAGTAAATGCCGGAGTGGCTTGGTCTTTCTAACACATATGCTTAAGCTTTAGGACAAAGGGAAGGGGAAACTCTTCCTTTTTTTATGGGAAAAGCCCCTCCACTAGGTGGGAGGCTATAAAAAGCTTACAGCTATGCGTAGAAAAAAGTATTGATAAGTTTTATTTATGCAATGAATTATTAGCTAAATATATTTTACTTCAAAGTCATTGCGAGCAAAGCGCGGCAATCCAGATTCAACGTGGGCTTTCTTAGTAAATACTATTTGCATTTAAAGGGCAAGTAGCGCCATGCTATTTCTTTGCAATGGATTGCCGTGCTTCGCTCGCAATGACAGTTATGCAGTGCCATTATATGTGAGCAAGGCAGAAAAAAACCCCGCTCATACACATAAGCGGGGTCATAGCATAGATATAAGTAAAATCTATTTAGGCTTAAGCTCTCCCTCAATGGAGCCGTTATAAGGCCCGCCCAAAGCAAAACCTGGTGCCGGTGTGATGTTTAAATTACCTTCCACATCATCATCAAATTCTAAAGCGTCTGTTCCTTGAACATTCCAATTAACATTTCCAGAGTTTCCTAATGCCCCTTCATCAAAGGTGCCACTTCCACTTAAGTTAAACCCTCCGGGTACAATGCTTCCACTTCCACCTGAAGCGGAAAAATCACCACCAGTAGAATCCGTTGTAGTAAAACTTGCATTGGAAAGAGTCCCTGAAGTTAAATTGGCATCAAAGGAAAAAGTCCCTTCACTATCATCGCCCCCAAATCCATCAAATTCAAAAGTACCGCTTGCTACAGCATGCACATCTTTAACAAAGGAAGGGGATAAAGGATTTTCATGCAAATCATCCAAACGAGAGTCGCTTAAAGAATTTTCCAGATTTCCCTCTAACCTTTCATCCCATAAAGGATCAACCACACCGCCAAGACCAATGCCGGCCACAGGACTACCAATACGTGAACTTTCAATGAGCTCTTCACGTTGCTCTGGTGTCATGGGTGTAGGTCCAGAAAGCAGTTCACCATTGGGGCCAAAGGTAGCCATAAAGCCGGGTGCTATGACCACATCTTTTACCACAACGCTTTGTGCATTGAGGCTACTTTCCGTAAAAACAGTGGTGATTTGATCGCGCGTGGTGACTGTAAAGGTAGTACCACGAATACCCACTGTAGCTTCCGGAGTGCGCACACTAAAAGCTTCGGGATTATTTTCCACAATGGTACCGGTGACAAAGCGAGCAAAGCCCACAGCCACATTGGACTTAAAAGATTTAACACCACTGTCACTATAGTCTTCCATGGCAAATTGGCTATTGACACCCACGCTTACGGTGGTGTCATCGTTAAACATAAGCTGCACTTTGCCCGTAGCATCAGTGCGCACTACATCTTTTGCCATAAGAGCATCTTTAAGATTCAAAGCGGCGCTTTGCCCACCACGCTCTACAGTGACGCCGCCAGTTACGGCTATGACTTTAGCAATATCAATGGCATGTGCCACAGTGGCAAAACAAAGCAGACAAGAAAAAAACGTACATAAAATTAAAGCTTTACACTTAAACATGAGGCCTCCATAAATCCATATAAACATAGAATGCTTGAATATACTTCTTTTCAAAGTATTTGTAAAATAGCACATTATAGAAAAAAGGGACTTTGCCAAACAAAGCCCCTTTGCATTACTAACACATTTTTATTCTGGCTTTTTGCACCACTTCCCCACAGACTCATAAAGCACACTAGGGATAATGGGTTTGCATAAATGATCATTCATGCCGTGTTGCAAGCTTAATTCCTTATCGCCGCTCATAGCATGGGCAGACATGGCTACAATGGGCAAATCTGCATAGCCCTCTAGGGAGCGTATTTTTGTGGTGGCAGTTAGTCCGTCCATAATGGGCATCTGAATATCCATCAACACCATATCATACGGCTTTTCTTGAACCATACGTACGGCTTCTTTACCGTTGACAGCCACATCTACCGTATAATTCTTATTTTTAAGCAATTCCACAGCAATAATCTGATTTATTTCATTATCTTCTGCCAGTAATATACTTCCGCCCTGCAAAGCTTGTTGCGATAAGGCAAGGGCATCGCCTTCTTGTGATAAGATATCGCGCACCTCAAATTTTGGCGCTGCATCGGCTTTGAAGGTGGCGCTAAAGTAGAAGGTACTTCCCTCGCCTTCTACAGTTTCCACCCACATATCACCTTGCATAAGTTTGCTAATGCGCTTGGCAATGGCAAGCCCAAGACCGGCACCTTCATATTTACGCGTAATGGAAGAATCTGCTTGGGCAAAGGCTGAGAACACATGCACACTTTGCGCCTTGGTCATACCTATGCCGCTATCTTCCACCGAAAATACGTATTGTCTTTCTTCCCCTTGCTGTTCGGTGAAATTCATACGTACTGTTACATGCCCCTGCTCTGTATATTTCAGGGCATTGCTCAGCAGGTTAAACAATACTTGCTTTAAGCGTGCAGCGTCGCCATATAAGGTATCTTCAAGAGTTTCATCGGTGTTCACAGTAAAGGATAGCTTTTTGTCAGCCATGGACGGACCATAGACCAACTTCAATTCATCGCTAATATCTTTCAGGGTAAAAGCTGCTGATTCCATTTCAAAGGTACCGGCATCAATTTTAGAGAAGTCTAAAACATTATCCACAAGCCCCATGAGCTTATTGGCAGAGGTAATGCTTTTTCCCACATAATCTTTTTGCGCTGAATTTAAACTGGTGGCATCCAGCACATGTAAAAGCCCCAACACGCCATTGAGCGGTGTGCGAATTTCATGGCTTACATTGCCCAAAAATTCTGTCTTAGCCTGTGCGCTTTGTTCTGCAATATCACGAGCTGTACGCAATTCTTGTTGAGCAGCGTGAATTTCTGCCATTTTAGCTTTCACCTCACGCATATCACGCACATAGGAAATGACCACTTCTTGCTGCTGTACAAAAGCCTTTTTAGATACCACTTCCACAGGAATGGGATTGCCTTGCAAATCTTGCGTGAGCAGGTCTAGCTTAGCTTCACCATTTTCAAAGGCTTTCTCTAGGGATTCACGCACATAAGGAATAGTGGGCGTACCATCTGCTTGCAGACGTGGCATAGCTCTATATCTTGTAGCTAAATATTCTTCTTTATTAGCAAAACCGTACAGTTGTACTATGGCATCATTGCATTCAATGAGATTATAATTTTTATCCCACACATTGATACCTAGTGGAGTGATATCAAAAATGGTTTGAATGCGCTCTTCTGTGGTCTGCATTTTTTTAATTAGAGCTTTAATATCGCGTAAATCACGAATATAGGCCACCACAACTTCTTCATTCCATACGGTGAGACGCACCAAGATAATTTCTAAGGGAATAAGCGCCTTACTCTTACCATGATACAAAGTGAAATCCGAACGATGATAGCCTTGTTCAAAAGCTGTACGCAAAGCATTTTTTACCATAGCAAATGACGAGGTACCATCTTCTTGAAAACGCGGAATAATATTGCGGAAATTTTTCATGAAGGCTTCAGGATCATCAAAGCCAAAAAGACGTGCGCATTCTGAGTTCGCATCGCGCAATAAATAATTGCTATCCCAAAAAGTAATGGCCATGGGTGCTGCATCCAGCATGGCCCTGGTGCTTTCTTGCACCTTGGCAAATTCTTGAACATGACTGCTTAAACGCGATAAATCTTGCGTATAGCCAATGACGCATTCTTCTCCGGAATGTGTACTGCGGCTTAAAGTCACATCACAAGGTAAAATTTTACCTGTAGCGTCGGTATGTAGCCACTTAAACTGGCAAAAACCCTTTTCGAAAGCCATGCGTAAATGCTCTTGCATAAGGCTTTGCGAATTTTTGCCTAATTGCACTTCAGGGCAAAGTGTAAAATATTTTTGCTTAAATTCTTCTTTATCTGCCACACCAAAAACAGAACAGACTTCGGCGCTACAATCTAACAGTTCCAAATCCTTAGACCAAATATGCATAATAAAGGGCAAAGAATCCACAATTTCATGTTCAAGGTCATGAATGCTTTGTGTTTTATACAAATATTTTTTATCTGTCATGGGCTGCGCCACATGGTTCAAATGTGCTAACGCTTCTTCAGAAAGGCTTGGTTCTTGTATAGCTTTGTTTTCACTTTGCACAGGAGTAAAATAACATAAGATATATGTATCATCCTTATCGCATCGTAACAGTAAGGTTAGATTTGCCGGAACAGCTGTGCCATTTAAAGATTGTAACATCCAAGGGCCCTTATACTGCCCTTGCAATGTGGCCATGCGTACAGCTTCTTGCAAAAGCCCCAAGGAAGAAAGCCCACTAGGCTGCAATTCAGGCATAATATCCAAAGCTTGTAAAGCCCCCATACCTGTAAAACGGCTGGCAGTGGCACTATCCCACTCCACAAAGGCTGAAAAATGTGCATTAAAATACACAGCCTCATAATTACTTGCCAAGCAAAGCATGGCTAAAGGCATAGAATCAATGACATCCGGAACAATGTGAGACGGTAAAGACTCACGAAAAGCATTTTGCTGGATCATACCTAACCTCGCGCTAAAAAACCATTTTTCTCCAATGTGCAACCAAAACATTGAAGGATAAACTCAATACAACACTTCATAAAAACAAAGTAAGTTACTAAAATAAAGTACTACCTTTGTGCATAAAGCTCCTCTTTGCAGTATATGCTTTAAAGTGGCCTGTCAATAAGGAAAACAACGTCTCGTACTTCCTGAGTAATTAACTGAGAATTCACCCTTATCTTTTGAATTTTTACTCAAAAAAAGATGCTTCCCTTTTAAAAAAAAACATACTATAAAAAAACTCCGAGAGGAATTCTTTATACACTTTTTTGTTTGTAATAAACTCTAAAAAAAGAACTTTCCTCACCTCTTTAAGAATATCTTTTTTCTAACTACCTTTACCTGGGAGAATCCTATGCGACTTACCCTATTACGGAAAATGTTGTTGTACATTTTAGCTCCTGCCGTTTTAGGCCTTATCATTTTAGGCTCTGTAGCCGGTTATATTGCCAAAAATGAAATAACCCAAAGTACAGATATACAACTCAAAGCTGTGGCAGAAGTGCAAGCCAGCGAATTGTATAACATTATGAGCTTTATGCGTAGCCTTGCCAAATCTTCCAGCGCCAATGGCACCATCAAAAATTTTGCCAAATTACAAAGCTGGGCACCTAACACATCTGCCTTTGAAAATGCGCAAAAGCATATTGTGGAATATCTCAAAACCTTAACAAATAACTATCAAAACCTTTCTGCTGTTCTCATTGTTGACCAAAAAGCCCAAGTAACGGCGCACCCCAATACCTCTCTCATAGGCTTTGATGCCAGTGTACGCCCCTCCATTGTAGAAGCCCTCACAGGCAAAGACACCCTAGGTTTTGTAAAATCTGCCACCACGCAAAACTATTCTGCTTTTATTTCTAGCCCCATTTATGAAGATGATGAAGTAAGCGGTGCCATTGTTTTCTTGGTAGACCTTGTGGAATTACACAGCAATACCACCGGCGCTCTGTCCCTTACCCCTTCCATGCGCTCCTACGTCTATACCGATGACTTCACCATTATAATGGATAATGAGCAGCGCTTCATCGGCACTAACGATGCCAGCTTAGCGCATACGGCAGACTTAAGCCGTCTCAAAAGCGGCAAGGTCATATTTGAGTTTGAAGGTGTAGAATCTGTGGGTCACTTTGCTCATGTGCCTGAGTTTAACTGGTATGTGGTGATAGATACCCCCTATGAAGAAATTACTGCCGGCAGTACCGCTCTTATTATAGACATTGCCATTATTGCGGCCATTATCATCATTCTCACCAATATTATCATTATTTTTGTGGCCAAAAGTATTGCCACCCCCTTACAACACAGCTCTGCCATTGCCGCGTATGTGGGCGCCGGCAACCTTACGCTTACCTCAGAACAAGAACAGCAACTTGATACAGCAAAGACCCGTAGTGATGAACTTGGCGCCCTTTGCCATGGCTTACAAGTTATGATTCATAACCTTGCAGCCATTGTAAAAAAAGCTGACACAGCCACAGAAGAGGCGCAAAAAGCTTTACTCAATGCCGAACAAGCTCAAAAAGCCGCCCAAGAAGCCGCCGCTGAAGCCGCTAAAGCGCGTCGCGAAGGCTTGCTTGATGCCGCAAGACAATTGGAAGGCGTTGTACATATCATGGCCTCTGCCTCAGAAGAACTTTCTTCACAAATTGAAAGTTCCACCATGAGCGTCAATGATCAGGCAGGACGCATTGCCGAAACAGCCACAGGCATGGAGCAAATCAACAGCACTATCATTGATGTCACAAGAAATGCCGTGTCCAGTGCAGATATTGCCAATACCACCAAGGAAAAAGCCTTAGCCGGCGCCAAGATTACACAACGTTGTACCGGTGCCATTAATAAAGTGCGCGAAGACTCTTTGGTTTTACGTACTAATATGAACGCCTTGGCTGAACACGCTCAGTCCATCAACACCGTCATGGGTGTTATTTCTGACATTGCCGACCAAACCAACTTGCTCGCCCTTAACGCCGCCATTGAAGCCGCTCGAGCCGGTGAAGCAGGCCGCGGCTTTGCTGTGGTAGCGGATGAAGTACGCAAACTGGCTGAAAAAACCATCACATCCACCGCTGATGTGGCCAAAGCCATCAACGCCATTCAGCTCAGCACAGAACAAAATGTGAAACAAGTGGATGTGGCTGTGTCTGGCATTGAAGAAGCCACCACCCTCGCCAATGAAAGCGGTCTTGCCTTGCAAGATATTTTAGAAATGGCAGAAATGAGCGCTGAAGGGGTTCGTAATATTGCCACCGCCAGCGAAGAGCAATCTGCCACCATGGAAGAAATGACTAGTGCTATTGAAATAATTAACAACACGGCCAACGAAACGCGTTCTGCCATGGATGAAGCCACCCATGCCGTCATGGCGCTTTCTACGCAGGCCCAAGAATTAAGCAGCATTGTAGACAGCCTTAAGAAGAACTAAAAAACAAAAAGCATCCCACATAAAGGCCCGAGGAGACATATCTTGGGCCTTTATTCACATTCCCCTTCATTTTATCCTATATTTCACACAACTTGCATCATAAAAAAATTATTTTTTTCTCATAAAAACCTTTGCAAGTACAAAATAATAGAGTATACACTCGCATAGGAGATGAAGGCCTCTCTCTCCTGTTATGCCTTATCCATGCCTATACGTATATTTTTGTTATAAAATATACACATATGTGATAAGAAATGGTTTACGGTACAAAGGATTTTCTATGCCAAATGCTTCATCCCCCAGCCCTTCGCAGCTACAAGATTTTCTTCAAGAGACATTCAAAAATCATAAAATACCTTTATGCTGCTGGAATACTGATGGATTGGTCCTCTATTGTTCTGCTTCTTTTTTAGCTTTTTTTACTGCCAGCAGCCTCGAAGATATACGTCAAAATTTTGCCCAATATAATCCCCCAGTGCAACCTAGCGGAGAAAAATCCGCAGAGGGAAAACTAAACTTTATCAACCGAGCCTTAGAAGATAGCTATTTTCGCTTTTACTGGATGCACACCCCTCCAGGGCAAGGGGAAAAGCTGGTAGAATATACCCTCACCACCTTGCAATTTCAGGATCACACCTTCATTGTGGGCTTTATGCACAGCTCACAAGGCAGCAAGTTCACCTATGCCACCGATAAAAACATCAAAGCGGTAGTAGAAGCCTCTCCCACAGCCATGTGCCTTTGGAGTGATGATTTTAATCTTGTGGATTGTAACTCCAGCTTTCTTGAATTATTCCATATTAGTCACCCCGAAGATTATCATAAAAATCACCTCAAATATTACCCTGAAGTACAACCTAATGGCAGAAATTCCCAAGAATATTCCGCCGATGAACTGCGTAAGGCCCAGCAAGACGGCTATAGACAGCTGGAATGGCTTTGGTATGACCATGAGGGCAACACCTTTCCAACGCAAATTATTCTGCAAAAATTTACCTATGCCGGGGCTGACTTTATAGCCGAGTATATTTATGATTTACGCGAACTAAGAAGCTCTGAACAAAAAGCCAAAGAAGCCGAAGAACGTATTAAAATGATGCTGGACGGCATGCCCTTTGGTTCTAACCTCTTTAATAAAGATCTTGAAAGTATTGATTGTAACCTTGCAGTACAAAAGCTTTTTGGCTTTGATAATAAAAAAGAATATCTGGCTGCCTTTAGAACTCTTTCTCCCAAACATCAACCCAATGGGCGTTTAAGTGAAGTTGAAACCGATGAAAAACTTCGCCAAGCTTTTGCCCAAGGCTATGCAAACTTTGAATGGATGCACTTACACAAAGACGGCACCCCCATTCCCGCAGAAATTACCCTTGTGCGCACCATGCATAAGGATGAAGAAGTTGTTTTGGCCTATACTAGGGATTTACGTGAGCTAAAAGCTTCTCAAGCCAAAGCCCAGGAAGCTGAAATGCGTAATCAAGCCATTTTGGATTCTTTGCCCATAGGCGTACATTTTTGGAATGAACAAGGTGAACTCATTTATGGTAATCATGCCTGCGTTGAGCTCTTTGGATATGACAACCAAGAAGAGTATTTAGCTAATTATCAAAAGCATATACCTGAATTTCAACCCAATGGCGAACGCTCAACAGATATTATAAAAAGAGGCCTTCAAATCGGCATGCAAGCAGGCTTTGAGCATAAAGAGTTTTATTACATCCACCCAAGCACACAAGAACCTATACCAGTGGATGTGCATATTCGTCGCGCTAATTATGAAGATACCATTGGAGTTATTGTCTATTTACGTGACTTGCGCGAAGAAAAAGCCATGCTTGCACAAATTAGCGAAAAGGAAGAACGCTTACAACTGGCTAAGGAGCAAGCCGAAAAAAGCGCTCAAGCCAAGGGAGAATTTTTAGCCAATATGAGCCATGAAATTCGCACTCCCATGAATGGCATCTTGGGTCTTTTACATCTTTTAGAGCATACAGATCTTAAAAATAACCAGCTCTATTATGTGCAAAAATCTCTGATTTCTGCCAACAATCTCATGCGCATCATTAACGATATTCTGGATTTTTCAAAAATTGAAGCTAGAAAATTAGAAATGGAAGTGGCACCTTTCACTTTGCGTGAGTTATGCACAGAAATTTATGAACTCTATGAGCCCTTAAGCGCCAAGAAAGGCCTTAAATTCTTTGTGGAAAAAGGATCCCATCCCATGATGGTATTGCTTGGCGATGCTTTGCGCTTAAAGCAAATCCTGTACAACTTAGTAAGCAATGCCATTAAATTTACCTCTGAAGGCATGGTAACCTTAAGCGTTGAACAAACGCAAAAAGTTGGCCAAGATTTGCATTGCCTCTTTGCCGTGCGTGATACGGGCATAGGCCTTACAGATGAGCAAATGAGCAAACTCTTTTCTGCCTTTTCACAAGCAGATAGCTCCACCACCCGCAAATACGGCGGTACAGGTCTAGGCCTTGCTATCTCGCGTAGTATTGCCCTGCTCATGGGTGGTGATATTTGGGTTGAAAGTACGCCAGGTGAAGGTTCCACTTTCTTCTGCTCTGCCGTATTCCCCATTAGCCCTAAGCAAGAAATCGTTAATAATTTTGAAAAAAGTGAAGATATTGGTGATATTCCTCAAGGCGTAGGCCATATTCTCTTGGTGGAAGATAACGAAATCAACCAATTCATTGCTGTGGAGCTTTTGCAAAAAGGCGGCTATACCGTTGATATTGCCAATCACGGGCAAGAGGCCTTAGATATGCTAGAAAATAATATCTATGACCTTGTGCTTATGGATATCCAAATGCCTGTTCTTGATGGCCTGAGCGCCACACGAAAAATACGTGAGCAAGACGAATTTGCAAGGCTACCCATCATTGCCATGTCTGCCCATGCCATGAGCGGAGACAAGGATAAAAGTCTAGCTGCCGGCATGGATGACCACCTTACAAAGCCCATAGATCCTCAGCTTCTTTATACCACGCTCTATCAGTGGCTTGGGGTTCGAAGAAAGCTTTAGCAAACACGTTAAAAAGAGCAACGCCTTGCTTAATATACAAAAGTAGAATCCCCTTGAGAAAAACATCTCAAGGGGATTCTACTTTCAAAATACGCACAAATCTATTTCTTACCAAAAAACTATCTCCCTTTAAAACCACACTTTACAGGTAACCATCTAAAACTTCATCATATTTTTTCATAACTATCTTGACGATACTGCATAACTATTCTATGCTTATTGTGAAAATATACGCTTGTACATTTTCACAGCTTTAAGCGTGCGCATTGCCTTAGTTTTTCACAAGTGCCTTACTGTTTGCAGAGCATCTTATGCAGAAAGAAGTATTCACCCTTCTGTGAATTTGCACAGAAGATAAGAAAAGTTAGGAGGTTGTATGTCTTTATCTTACGCTGAAATGGAAAAATTGCTCATGGACGCCATGCGTCTGTACCATCACCCCATTGCTGTGACCTTTCTGTTCACCGATGAAGAGGTGGAAAAATTCAAACAATGTACTCCCCACGTCCTTCCCGTAAAACCCCTCACCTACTGTCAGTGGGAAGTGGCCGCCCGTATGCAAGGCCTTACCGTCTTAGGCACCAAAGAAACACTGGCTTGCTCTAACTCTCGTGTGAGCTTTGGCTGGAAAGAAATAGACGAAGCTGAAATCAAAAGCCAAAAAAAATACTGTGTAGACCTTGAGCAGGCAGAGCGCTTCATGCGTTCTAAACCTAAAATGCCCATGGATTCCTTAAAAGCCATAGCGGTGGGCCCTTTAGGAAAAGCCGTTATGGATCCGCATGTGGTGCATTTTTACTGTGACAATATTCAATCCTATCACTTTGCCGTAGATTATTCCGCCGCCACCAATATCCACCCACTACCCACCATGATTACCATGAGCTCTTCAGCCTGCGGCGGATCGGTATATTCCTATCTTAATACCACCTTCAACTGCTGTCCTGCTTGTTCCGGTAGTTATAATGCCGGTAAAACAGAGCGTGGCGAAGTCAACGTCTTCATCCCCGGGCCGCATATTGGCCCCACAGTGGATCGCATGATGCAACGCATGGCCGAAAACAAAGGTTCTGCATCTATTACACGTCCCGGAGACTACTTCCCTGGCGGCGATATTTGTAAAAACTGTCCTCTTATTGTGTTTAAAAAGGGTGACACAGACATCTGTAAAAACTGTGAAAACAAATAACTATTTCACCTTAGCCTCAAAGGATGTACTATGAACTCTATAAAAAACATCACAAAAATTTTACCCATTTTTCTTTTGGCCCTATTGTGTTTTAGTTTCACGGCTCTTGCTGCAGAGCCTAGCACAGCAGGTGCTGACAGCCCCCTAGCTTCTGCCATTGCCGCCGCAGTGGAAGCAAAACAAGTGGATCCAGCCGCTCCCACGGGCTTTTTAGGTATACCCGGCGCCCCCAGCATCAGCCCCGTATTGGGCTTTATTTGGGCTGTATGGGTGGGATGGATATTCTCCACCGTAGGAGCCTTTGGCGGCGTTATGGCCTCTGTGGGGCACATTAACGTCTTTGGTCTGGGAGACTATGCCGGCTCCTTTAGCAAAGACATGGCTCTCAATAAAGGTATTACAGATTCCATCCGCGTTTCTAACCAGTGGCTGGTGGGCTGTTCTGCCCTCATATCTTCTTTTAAATACTGGACCATAGGCAGAATAGTTCTGCCCCTTGGCATTGCTCTTGGTATAGGCTCTTTAGCAGGTGCTACACTCATCCCTATGCTTACTCGCGGCAAAGTGGATTTTTCCAGCTATGTGGGTGTATTTGGCCTTTTTGTTTTAGGTCTTGGTTGTTACCTATTTTACGAGACCACCCCTGCTGCCAAAGCTAAAAAGCAAAAAGCTGCAGCCGCTGCCAAAGCCTTTGAAGAAGCCTCCAAAGACCATAGCACCAGCGGAGAACAAACTCGTGTACAAGTGGTGAGCATATCCGCTTCCAAGGTGGTCTTCACCTTTTGCGGCGTAGAATTTTCTTTCAGTACTTTTATTCCAGTCATAGGCGGTTTCGTCATTGCCTCTGTAGCCTCATTCTTAGGCGTGGGTGGCGGATTCCTCCTCGTGCCCTTCTTAACGAGCATTTCGCAATTGCCCATGTACTTGGCAGCCGGAACTTCAGCCTTTGCCGTATTAGTGGGTATGATTGTATCCATCTCCACCTTTATGTTTGGCGGAACCCCCGTATATTGGCCTCTTATCGGTGTGGAATTAGCCGGTATCGTAGTAGGCTCATGGGTGGGCCCCATCACAGCCAAATACCTACCAGATGTATGGCTTAAGCGCCTCTTTATAGTACTGGCCTTCGTAGTCGGTATAAACTATGTTTTACGCGGCTTCTTTGATATGCGTCTTTGGTAAGTAATCTCTTACATGAAAAAGCTCTTGCCCATACTATTCTTGGACAAGAGCTTTTTTCTTATGAAGTAATCTCATGAATATACAAAATTGGATTCCACAAGAGTTAGATGCCTTACTCATTGCCCCCTTCCGATGGCCCGCCCATGCCGAGGCAGGTTTGTGGTTAGGTTGCGCCCTACTAGCTCTCTACTGCGTTGGCTTTGGAAAAATCATTCACGCTCTCTTACAACGTTTGCATGGAACTTATTATGGTAACATGCAACATGATATGCAACGTTACCATACAGTTAGCATGAAAGCCCTGCACGCAGGCAACAAAGAAGCCTATTTTGCCGCCAACAAAATGGCCCATGAACATTTTGGAAAACATTTTTTTGCCAGAGCCAGTATAAGCATGGCATCCTTAGTCCCTGTACCTTTTGCTTTATCTTGGCTTTCTCTACGTTTTGAAGGTCTTAAGCTCTACACCATTCCTTACACAGAGCTCAGTATGGGCTATGTTTTTGTATTTTTAAGCTGTTATATCGTACTGCGAATAAGTTCTGCAAAGCTTTTATGAAATTAGTCTGTTAACCCTTTCAAAGATTTTTTAGCAGACAGCTTTAAGGAATATTTCTTACAACATTTATCAAATATAGGCTTTTCCTCTTGGCACAAATGCTCCACTGCCTTAGAAGATAAAGACCCTAAGTGATATATAGGTTGCCCAGCGACAGCATAATTTTGTCTACCACGAGCACGGTTAGCATAAATCAAAAAATTATCTCCAAAGAAAACTTTAAGTTCCTCAGGAATAGGTACATACGCATCTCTATGCCCAAACATAGCAATACCAAAACAATAACAAAGATGAGACATTTTGCGTAAAACCATCATTTCAGCATGAGCTATAGGTTGTTTATATTCACTTAACTCTACACATTTTACAGTATTATCCAAAATACCTACTACCCCCATATCTGGCTGTAGCATTTCCAACACAAAGCTGCAAAAAAACGGACATAGCATAATATCGTCATTCATAAGGCACCAGTAGTCCGTAGTACAATGCCTCATGCCAAGATTCCACGCAGGATTTACAAAAATATTTTCCTCAACTTCAAGCACGCGTACTTTAGGTGATGGAAAAGCAATACCTTGTAGACTATTATCAATAATAATGATTTCTTTTATCCTAGGATCTTGATGCAAATTACGCAGTAATAAAGGGAATAAAGGATTCTTTTGTAATGTCGGTATAATAACAGTTAGTTCTTTTTTCATAGGCATAGAGTATATAAAAATAAACTTTTACGCAAGAAATGCAAAGGTAATCCTAGATAGTTATATGTACCTTGAGGAAAAAACTTTTTGAAAAAAGCTCCCGCCCCAAACCGCTTTGCCTTCTATTCTCGTAAAGTTCGAAGACTCGCTAACGAGAACGCTACGCGCCCTTCGGGTCAACCTCCCTCAAAAACTGTTCATGGACGCTACAATATGACTTTTAACGAGGCATACGAGGTAATGAAGAGTGACTATACTCTACCTCTCTTCTACAACGCCTCCCTCGCCCACGTAGTCAATCCAAACAGCCTAGGGCACGCTGTCTAAGATTATCCACGCAATCTAGGCCAACCGTCCCGAAAGGGTTGTTTTTCGCGTAGCGCCGCATAAAGGCACGCTCAAAGATGAAAAAGAAAAAAAGTTGCGTTTAAGGAGGGGAGTAAACCACACAACTAAAAACAGCTACCCCTTTTTGCTAGTTTTTTTGTTTTAGCAAGGAAGACGAAGTTTTTTACGAAGGGCGCGTATAGGGACATACGTAACCGTAGTAAAAAACGA